>JAWVDY010000129.1:0-18650 GCA_033856995.1 Gaiellaceae bacterium | reverse complement strand
GGGCGCAGCAGCGCCGGGTCGAGGATGTCGGGCCGGTTCGTGGCCGCGATCAGGATGATGTTGTCCTTCAGCTCGAAGCCGTCCATCTCGACGAGCAGCTGGTTCAGCGTCTGCTCGCGCTCGTCGTGCCCGCCACCGAGGCCCGCGCCGCGATGGCGGCCGACCGCGTCGATCTCGTCCATGAAGACGATGCACGGGGACGCCTGCTTGGCCTGCTCGAAGAGGTCGCGCACACGGGAGGCCCCGACGCCGACGAACATCTCGACGAAGTCGGAGCCGGAGATCGAGAAGAACGGCACGCCCGCCTCGCCGGCGACCGCGCGGGCGAGCAGCGTCTTACCGGTTCCGGGCGGCCCGTAGAGCAGCACACCCTTCGGGATGCGCGCGCCGAGCGCCTGGAACTTCTTCGGATTCTCGAGGAACTCCTTGATCTCCTGGAGCTCCTCGACGGCCTCGTCCACGCCGGCAACGTCCTTGAAGCCGATCTTCGGCGAGTCGGGCGCCATCCGCTTGGCGCGGCTCTTGCCGAAGCTCATCACCTTCGAGCCGCCGCCCTGGACCTGGTTCATCAGGAAGATCCAGAAGGCGATCAGGATGATGAACGGGAGCAGCGAGAAGAACGCGCTCACCCACGAGAAGCCGCCCGTGCCCTTGGAGTCGAAGTTGACGTTCGTGTGCGACTCCAGCGCCGACGTGATCGCCGGGATCGACTGGTCGGCCGGGTAGTGAACCGTGGCCTTCTTGTCCCGATTGCCGGGGATCGTGAAGCTGATCGAGTGCTTGCTCGGACTGATGACGACGTTGTCGACGTTCCCCTGGCGCGCGTAGGTGAGGAACTGCGAGTACGTCGTCTTGGTGGCGCTCTTCGAATGCGGAATCAGCGTCTGGCTCGCAAGCCACACGAGCAGGACGATGACGACGAGTGGGAAGAGCGCTGAGCGGAAGAATCGATTCACGAGCCCTCTATCGGCACAGGGTACCAGCGAGTATGAGCCTGACCGGTACCCGGATTGGGTAGGCCTAAAGCGTTGTCGGTAATAGGTGCTCGTCCAATACGCCGACGTAGGGCAGGTTCCTGTACCGCTCGGCGAAATCGAGGCCGTAGCCGACGACGAATTTGTTCGGGATCTCGAAGCCGACATACCGCACGGGAACGTCGATCTCGCGCCGTGTGGGCTTCGTCAGGAGAGCGCAGACCTCGAGCGAAGCCGGCTCACGGGACTCGAGGTTGCGGATCAGGTACGAGAGCGTGAGGCCCGAGTCGATGATGTCCTCGACCACGAGCACGTCGCGGCCCTCGATGTTGATGTCGAGGTCCTTGAGGATGCGGACGATGCCCGAGGAATCGGTCGCGTCGCCGTAGCTCGAGATCGCCATGAAGTCGACCTCGCAGGGCACGGTCAGGTGCCGCATCAGGTCGGCCATGAAGAAGACGGCGCCTTTGAGGACGCCGATCAGCAACAGGTCGCGGCCCTCGTAGTCGGCCGAGACCTCGGCGCCGAGCTCCTTCACGCGCGCGGCGAGCGTCTCCTCGTCGATGAGGATCTCCCCGACGGCGCGCTCGAGCTCGGTCTGTGTCACTCGGCCTCGACCTTTTCGGCCGTGATCCCCGGCGCGTCGACGAGCCCGGGCACGGCGACGACCTCGCGCCCTCGTACGACGAGGGGCCATGCCTCGCGCTCCGACCGCGGGATCTTGGCGTCGACGAACACGTCCTGCACCTTCTTGCGGCGGCCGGCGAGCCTGTCGCCCGGGCGCCAGCCTCGTACCTTAAGGCCTGCGAGCTCGGACTCGATCGACCACGGGCCCCAGCGGACACGGCCTTCGAGCGCGACGGGCGTCTGTTCGAGCCAGACGCGGTCGTACTCGCGCACGGCGGTGAGCCCGCCGCCGAGGTCGAGCCGACGCGAGCCGGCGCTGGCGGCAAGGAGCTCGTCGAGCTTGGTCGGCCGCCGCTCGGCGAGGCGGAGCAGGTTCCGCTCGGCGCCCGGGTGGAGCCGCAGGAGCAGCGGCAGGATCTCGTCCCGCATCAGGCCACGGCGGGTCTCTGGATTGGAGCTGTCTCGGCGGAAGTCAAGATTTTCCGCGCGGCAGTAGGCCCGCGTCTCCTCGCGCCACAGCGTGAGCAGCGGACGGACGACGCCGTCCTCGCGCTTCGGCTTGATGCCGCCCGGGGTGCCACTCGAGACGAGGCGGTAGAGAAGGGTCTCGACCTGGTCGGAGGCGGTGTGCCCGGTCGCTCGGAGGCGGTCGATAGCAAAGGAGTACCGCAGCTCGCGCAGCGCGTCCTCGGTCGGCCGCTCGGGCGGGGGCGCGTCGACCACGGCGGCGCCGAGTGCCTCACGGCAGAACCGCGCGTGCTCGTCGGACTCGTCTCCGCGGAGGCCGTGATTCACGTGCAGCGCGGAGACGCGGTAGCCGAGCTCGCGCAACGTGTGCCAGAGGCAGGTCGAGTCGGCCCCGCCGGAGACGAGTACCAGGACCTCGCCCGCGGGTGCGATCAGGTCGTGCTCGCGGATGTGCTCCTCGACCCTGCGGCGGATCGCGGCGGGATCGGCGACTTCGTCCATCGACACAGTCTCGCACCGCCGAGCGTGGCCGCAAACGTCACGCTTTCGCTACGAAGCGGCACAGACACGTGCGCCGGGCGCCGATACGCTCGCCTCGGGGAGGCCGGGCGAACCGTACTCAGACCAGCTCCGGCCCAACGACGGGCGAGTGCGGGCAGTCAGAGCAGGGGTTGCACTTCGCAGCCGAGCCGTGAGAGCGGCCGCTGCGCTCGCACGAGCACCGCGTGCGCGAAGTTGGCGAGTCCGTAGGCCCGGTACATGTGGGCACCTGCGTCCTGGCTGTCCTTGTGCGCCTGCATCGCCTTCGTGTACTCGATCAGCATCCCGACCACGAGCCGCTGGGTCTGCTGGAGCGAGAAGTCGGTCGGCCCCGTCGCCCGCATGATCTTTGCGGCCTGTCGCGCCTGGCCGACCACGTCGCGCTCGGTCGCGTCGCCGCCCTGGTACTGCTCGTTCCAGAGCTGAAGCGCCATCATGTTCGTCCGCGCCGTCTCGATGAACTGTCGATCAGTCGCCGAGCACGTGTGGACGGTGCTTGGGCGCGCGCGGCCACTCGTGACGAGGGCGAGCGCAAGGGTGACCATGACGATCAGGCCAGCCGCAATTAGGCCGAGACGCCGCACGAGAAGGTTCTCGGCAGGCATGAGCCCGAGGAAGTCCCCCGTTCGAGCCTTGCTAGCTAGATGAAGACGAGACTGCGGTACGAGATCGTGTGGCGCATGCCGACGTTCTCGTAGACGCGGATCGCCGGCGCGTTCTCGGCGCGGACGAAGAGACAGACCGCGGGGACGCGCTCGAGCAGGAGCCGGCACAGGTCGCGCATGCCTCGCTGCGCATAGCCGCGTCCGCGCACCCGCGGGTCGACCCAGACCTGTTGCAGCTGCACGGCCGACGGCGTCCAGGCCGAAGCCTCGGCCTTGAACAGGATCGTGCCGTCCTCGACCCACAGCCACGAGCGGCCGTCCTCGATCTGCACGCGCGTCCGCCAGCGGAAGCTCTCGGGATCCCGCTGGAGCGGATTGATCCCGAGCTCCTCGCGGTGAGCCTCGGCGCACGCGGGGACGAGCAGCTCGAAGTCGTCCCTCGTCGCATCGCGGAGATTCGTGCCACCGGGCTCCGGCGGCTCCTCGAGCACGTAGACCGGTTGCCCCGGCCGGTCCTCGCGCGGCTTCGGAAGCCGGTCGTTCGCCGCAGCCCAGAAGTCGGCGACCGCGTTCTCCTCGCCGATCACGAGCCGGGCCCGCGACGCGCCTTCGACCTCGGCGAACGCGCCGCAGCCGTTGCCGGAAGGGACGAGGTTCGTCCCGACGTGGCAAAGCGCGACCAGCCGGCTGTCCTCGGCCACGCCGGTGAACCTGCCGAGCCCGCGGCGCGCGACGTCCTCGAGGAAGACGCGCTCGATCGGATCCTCCGCGCAGAACTCGAGGATCTCGTCCAGCGCCGGTTCGCTCAGCGCAGGCATGGCCTCAACTCTAGGCTTTCCCAATGCCTATTCACGTACGCGCCGAACCGGGGGAATACGGCGAGGCCTGCCTCCTCCCCGGCGACCCACTCCGCGCCAAGTACATCGCCGAGACCTATTTCGACAACCCGGTCCAGCGGAACGGCGAGCGCGGGATGCTCGGCTACTCCGGCGAATGGGAAGGGAAGCCGGTCTCGGTGCAATCGACGGGCATGGGCTGTCCGTCCGCCGCGATCGTGATGGAGGAGCTCGTCCAGCTCGGCGTCAAGCGGTTCCTGCGCGTCGGAACCTGCGGCGGGCTCCAGCGCGACCTCGCGCACGGCGACCTGATCGTGGCGGTCTCCGCGGTCCCGGCCGACGGCACCGCCCGCCACTACGTCGGGGGTGAGCCGCACGTGCCGACGGCCGACTGGGAGCTCGTGCACGCCGCCGTGCACGCGGCCAAGGAGCTGGGCCAGCCGCTGCGCGTCGGTGCGATCGCCTCGAGCGACACCTTCTACGACCCCGACCCCGAGCGGCACAAGCGCTGGTCGGACCGTGGCGTGCTCGGCGTCGAGATGGAGGCAGCGGTGCTGTTCACGATCGGCGCCCTCCGCGGCGTGAAGGCCGGCTGCCTGCTGACCGTGAGCGACATGGTGATCGGCAAGGAGTTCACGCGGATCACCGACGACGAGCTGCGCGCGGCGGTCGACCGCATGACCCGCGTCGCGCTCGCGACCGTCACTGACCGCCGTTGAGGCTGCGGGGTTGGATCCGACCGAATCGACCGGTCATTTCAGACGGACGAGCGGGCAAAGCCCGCACGTCCTGACGACGGCACCGCAAGCGGTGCCTCGGCGCACCGTCTTCCTCGTCAACCCAGCGTCCGAGAACGGCGCCACGGGCCGGCGCTGGCGGGAGCTCGCGCATCGCGCGGCCGCGCTCGGGCTCGCAGGGGAGGCGCTCCTCTCGGAGCGGCCGGGGCAGTTGAGCGGGCTGGCGCGCGAGGCCGCCGGGAGCGCCGAGTTGCTCGTCGCGGTCGGCGGCGACGGGACCGTGAACGAGGTCGCCAACGGCATCGCCGGCCTCGACGTCGACCTGGCCGTGATCCCGCGCGGCACCGGCTGGGACTTCGTCCGCACCTACGGGATCCCGAGGAAACTCGCAGGCGCTGTCGAGGTCGCGCTCCGCGGGCGCACGCGCGAGATCGACCTCGGCCGCGCTCGCTACCGCGCCTGGGACGGCTCCGAGGGCGAGTCGCTCTTCGCCAATATCGCGAGCGCCGGCATGAGCGGCGCGATCGCCAAGCGCACGAACGAGACGTCGAAAGCCCTCGGAGGCAAGGCGTCGTACCTCTGGGCGACGCTCGCGGTCTTCTCCCGCTGGCGCAGCGACGAGGTGCGGGTCCGAGTCGACGGCCACGAGCACGCCGGTCGCATGCACGACGTGATCGTCGCCAACGGCCGCTATTTCGGCGGTGGGATGATGATCTCGCCGGAGGCCGAGCCCGACGACGGCCAGTTCGACGTGCTCCTGATCGGCGACCTGACGAAGCGCGACCTGATGCTGACGCTCCCGAAGACCTACCGGGGCAAGCACCTGCCGCACCCGAAGGCGACCACGCTCCGCGGCACTCGGGTCGAGATCGACGCGCCCGAGCCGCTGCCGGTCGAGCTCGACGGCGAGCAACCGGGCACGACGCCGGTCAGCTTCGAGGTCGTGCCACACGCGTTACGGCTGCGCGTACCGGCCTAGCTCGACGCCTTCGGCTTGGGCTTCGGCTTCGCCGCGCGCTTCGGCGCGGGCTTCCTGGCGGCCCCGCCCGACGACGACTTCGCGAGCTGGTCGACCTTCCGCTCGAGCGCCTCGACGCGCCGCTCCAGCGCGTCGAGGCCGCGCAGACGCCGTTGCATCTCGTCCGCCCGCTCCTTGAGCTGGTTCGCGCTCTCGACGAGCTTCTGCGCGCCGGGGAGCTCGGTGATCCGGCCGATCACGTCCTCACCGCGGTCGGCCAGCCGACTGATGATGTCCTGTCCACGCTGCTGAGCCATCGAATTCGCCTTTCGGTCGCTTGCAGGGAGTAATACCCGACCCCGCACTCCGCTACCATCGCACCCGCTCGACGCGCCTCATTGCCGGATCAGCACAGGCGTCCCTGCGGGGGTCAGCTTGAACAGCCGCCGCAGCACGTCGTTGTGCAGGCGGATGCAGCCGTTCGAGACCGCGTGCCCGATCGACCACGGCTCGTTCGTCCCGTGGATGGCGACCGGGCCGCCCTGCGTCCAGCCTGTGAGCACGTTCGAGTAGGCCGAGATCCCGATCGCGCCAGGGCCGAACGGGCCCGAGGCGTCGCTCGGGATCAGCCGCTGGTTGACATAGAAGCTCCCGGTCGGCGTGGGCGTGACGGAGGAGCCCACGGCCACGGTCGCACGCAGAACGGGCCTGCCGCCGCGGAAGAGGGTCAGACGCTTGGCCGAGACGTCGACGACTACGCGGGAGCGGACCCGGTCCGTCTCGACCGCGGCCGCTCGTACGAAGCCCGTCACGCCGTTCGGCTTGATCGGCAGCTGCACGCGGTACCAGTGCGCGCGACAGTCACGCCCGCGCACCGCCGCGAGGACACGGAAGACGGTCGGGAAGCGGTTCACGTTCAGCCGCCCGAAGCGGGCGAAGGGGCGCGTGCCCGGCCGGCGATACGCGACTGCGCGCGAGCGCACGACGGCCGCCACCGTGACGCGCGAGCTCCCGATGGGCACGAGGCCGCTCTTGCAGCGCGCAGAGTCCAACGGCGGCCGCTGGCTCGCGGCCCGGTGAGCGGTGGCACCGCAACCCACGAAGAACGCGGCGGCGAGGGGAAGCACCGCCAGCAACCGGAGACGCTGGTGTCTCACGACCACGAGAGTATCGGCAGCCGCCGGTTACCGAACCGACACAACTTCCTCACCATTTCGGGCGTCCTATCTTCCGACGGCAAAGCTACCCTCAGACGAGGACGATGAGCCAGCTCTTCATGCATCGCAAGCGCCTTCACCGCCACACGGGCGTACGGACGTACGTGCTGCTCCAGCGGCTCGGCGTGCCGTACGAGGTCGAGCGCACGGTCTGCTCCGAGTGCAGGCACGTGCTCGACGAGCGGCCTGTGAAGCGCGCCGCGGCCTAACCGGCCACGGACGATCGCGAGTCCGAAGGCTCGCGATCGTAGAGAGTTCGCGTCGTGGACTTCCATTTCGAGACCGAGGTGCGCGTGCGATTCGCCGAAACCGACGCGCAGGGCATCGCCCACAACTCCGTCTACCTCGTCTGGTTCGAGCTTGCGCGGATCGACTACCTGGCGCGCTTCCGCGGCGGCTACCCCGGCCTCCGCGAGGAGGGAATCGAGGCGCTGACGACCGAATCGCACGTGCGCTATCTCGCGCCGGCGCGCTTCGACGACCGACTCGCGGTCCGGGCGCGCTGTGGCGACCTGCGCGGCGCGCGCTTCCGGTTCGACTACGCGATCGAGCGCGAGGGCGAGGCGATCGCGGACGGCTGGACCCGGCACGCGTGCGTGGACGCGCTCACCCACCGGCCGACGCGGCTGCCCGGCTGGCTCGCAGAAGAGATCGTCAGCGCGGAGCGGTGACACCGGTCGGGCCGCTGGGGCCGCTGGGCCCGCTCGGGCCGCTCGGTCCCTTCGGCGGCACCGGCCTCGCCTTCGTCCCGACGTGCACGATGCGCGGCTCGCCGCGGTAGGACGAGTACCACGTGTTGTCGTAGAGCAGGGCGCCGCCGGCTGCATAGACACGCCGCCGCACGCTGGTCGAGCGTGAGGGCTCGCCGCTCGACTCCACGTACGTCGCGCCCTTGTAGAGCGCCGCGTCCGGCACGCGCTGGAGCGGCGGCGGCCCGGTCTCGACGAGCGGCCGCGTCTCGCTGACGACGCGGCGGTGGATCGGCGCGCCGTACAGCTCGACCCTGAGCGAGTACGAGCCGACGTACGTGCGCACGAGCAGCCAGTGCGGTGTGTCGTTGACGAACTTCAGGTCAACGTCCGGGTAGTTCACAGTCGCGTCGCGCCCCTGCGGGTAGTGGCTGATGTAGAGCGCGTGGTTGGTCCGCTCCGTGATCCGGAGGCCCGCTTCGTAGGCGGCGTTGAAGACCGTCGTCGAAACCTGGCAGACACCGCCGCCGAGCCCGGTAGTCACCTCGCCGTTGATGATCACCGGCGCCTCGCGGAAACCCTTGTCCGCCGTCCGCGCCCCGGTCGCGCCGTTGAAAGAGAACGTCGCGCCCGGCGCGACGAGCTTTCCGTCGATCAGGCGCGCGACGAGCTGGACGTTGTGGATGCGGTTCGGGTCGCCGCCGTAAATGGTCTCGTAGCCGGCGACGCGGCTGGTGATCCCCATCGCGCGGGCCTGGGCGGTGCTGCGGTGCGGCTGGGCGTAGCTCACGACGACGCGCGCAGTGCGATTACTGGGGGAAAGGGCGGCGGTGAGGACATGGCGGCCGGTCGCGAGCCCGTTGACGACTCGCCCAGGCCGTGCGGGCACGACCACGACGCGGCCGCTCGAAAGGGGGTTGAAGGTGGCGTCACGCGCCGGCTTGTCGATCCCGCGGCCGAGTCGCCCGAAGTAGCGCGTCGCCCCCGGGCCGCCGACGGCGAGCGTGCTCGCGCCGTCGTGGGGCAGCTCGAGGATCGACGCGAGCTGGCGTTTCGGGAGCCACCATGACGCGGCGCCGAGCTTCATCCGCACGGGCCGGGCGAGCGCCGTCCGTACCCGCGCCGCGACGGGCAGGAGATCGGCCGCACGCACCTTCGGCTGGTCGACACGAACCGGCAGCGCGACTGTGCCGCGGTGGAATCCGGCCAGAGCGCGGACGATCGCAGCGCTTGCAGCGGCGCGGTCGAGGGCGTGGCCCACGTGGGCGGGGACGACGACCGGCTGCAACCTCCGCAGCACGAGCGCGGCGTCGCGATGCGGGCGCTGGATCACGCGGCTCATGCGGCTGACCTCGTAGTCAAGGGCCTGGTCGAGCACACGCGTCGGCGGCGAGACGTCGGCGCCGAAGACGCGCACGCCGATGCGCCGGAAGCCGCGGATCGGCCCGAGTCCGTCGCCCTGGTTCAACGCCAGCCGCACCGCCGCGTTCCAGTTGGTCTCGACGCCGAGGCTGGCCGGCCGCAGCCGCCATTCGTGGCGACCTGCGGTGAACGTCACCGGCACCTGCGCGAGCGCGGCCGAGCGGCGCTCGAGCTTCGTGCGCGCCTCAGACGCGGTGAGACCCCCGACGTTGATCCCTTCGATGCGAACTCCGGCTGCGATGCGGCTCGGCGAGCCTGCGAACACGAGCCCGAGCAGGACGCCGCCGACCGCAGCGGCGACCGCGAGCGCAGCCAGCCGCTGCACAAGCAGCGCCCTGGAACGACCGCGACGCCGGCTGCGGACCCCCGTCGCTCCGGTCCCGGCCTCGACGCGCAAGGACGAGAGTCTAGCGGCGCCGTCAGAACGTGAAGAGCTCGATTCCGCCGCTAACCTGAACCTCCGCGCCGGTCACGTACGACGCAAGGTCCGAGCAGAGGAAGGCGACCACGTTCGCGATCTCGTCGGGCTCGCCGGTGCGACGCAGGGCGGTGCGCCGCACCATGCGCTCGTTCAGCTCGGCGTTGCCGAAGCCGAAAGCCTCGGTGCCGACGATCCCGGCCACGATTGCGTTCGCGGTGATGCCGTAGCGTGCACCCTCGAGCGCGAGGGTCTTCGTGAGCCCGATCACGCCGGCCTTGGTCGCCGCGTAGCTCGCCTGACCGAAGCCGCCGAGCGTCCCGGCCACCGAGGCCATCGTCACGATCCGGCCCCAACCGCGCTCGACCATCGTGGGCCAGACAGCCTGCGCGCAGTTGAAGACGCCCGTGAGGTTGACGCGCAGGTCGCGCTCCCAGAGCTCCGGCGACTGGTCTTCGATCCTCGCGACGTGGTCGAGCGTAGCCGCGTTGGCGACGAGGATGTCTGGCGAGCCCAGCTCGGTCGCCACGGCGGCGTCGACCTGCGCGCGGTCCGTGACGTCGCAGCGGACTGCGACGGCGCGGCGCCCAAGCGCCCGGATCTCTCCGGCCGTCTGCTCGGTGTAGACGAGCCCCTGCGAGCGTGCTGCTTGCGCGAGCGGCCCGTACTCGTCAGTGTCGGGCCCGGATTCGAGCTGGATGTCGGCAAGCACGACGTCGGCGCCCGCACGCGCGAGTGCCAGCGCGTCGGCGCGCCCGAGCCCCCGCGAGCTCCCGGTGACGAGCGCTACCCGCCCCGAGAGGTCGATCTCAATCGTCACGCGGCAGGAAGATCTCTCGGGCGATGACCAGGCGCTGGATCTGCGAGGTGCCCTCGTATATCTGGAACAGCTTGGCGTCCCGCATCAGCTTCTCGACCGGATACTCCTTCATGTAGCCGTAGCCGCCGAAGATCTGCACCGCGTCGGTCGTCACCTTCATCGCCGTGTCGGCGGCGAAGCGCTTGGCGTACGACGACTGCAACGTCGCCCGCTTGCCCTGGTCGGTCAGCCACGCTGCCTGCCAGACGAGCAGCCTCGCCGCTTCGATCTCGGCCGCCATGTCCGCGATGAGGAAGTTCACGCCCTGGTTCATCGCGATCGGCTGCCCGAACTGGACGCGCTCCCGCGAGTACTCGACCGAGTGCTCGAACGCCGCGCGCGCAACGCCGACCGCGCCGGCCGCCGTGCCGGGCCGCGTCTGGTCGAGCGTCTGCATCGCGATCTTGAAGCCCTGGCCCTCCTCGCCAAGGCGGTTGCGGGCCGGCACCTTGACGTCCTGGAAGACGAGCGCCGAGGTGTCCGTCGCACGCTGGCCCATCTTGTCCAAGTGCTTCTCGACGACGAAGCCCTCGGTGTCGCTCGGGACGATGAAGGCGGTGAGCCCGCGGTGTCCGGCGCTCTTGTCGGTCGAGGCGAAGACGATCACCCACGACGCGGGGCCGGCGTTCGTAATGAACATCTTCGAGCCGTTGAGGATGTACTCGTCGCCGCGGCGGACGGCGGTGGTCTGGATGCCCGAGACGTCGGAGCCGGCGTTGGCCTCGGTGAGCGCGAACGAGCATAGGATCGGCTCCTCCAGCAGAGGCGGCAGCCACTGGCGCTGCTGCTCCTCGGTCCCGGCGATCAGCGTCGGAAGCGCGCCGAGGATGTTGGCGACTATCGCCGTACCGATGCCGGAGCAGCCCCAGCAGAGCTCCTCGCCGATCAGCGAGCCCTCCAACGCGCCGAGCCCGGCCCCGCCGAGCTCCTCCGGGATGTGCGGGTTCATCAGCCCGACCTCGTGCGCCTTGGCGATCACGTCGACGGGGTGGGTCTGGTGCTCGTCGTACTCGGCCGTCTTCGGCCGGATCTCCTTCTCTGCGAACTCGTGCGCGAGCTCACGCAGCGCTCGTTGCTCCTCGGTCGGCCGGAAGGAAACGCCGGTCCCGATTGCCTCTGTCGTAGCCATGTCCGCCTGGTTGATTGACTGATCAGTCAAACAGTAGCGGCGGCTTCGCTCCAACGGAACCCCGTCGGCTCCGGCGTGGCCTCGAGTGGGCTCGGCGGCAGGCCTTCGCGCGGCTCGGGCTCGTTGTAGGCCCGCGGCGCGACGTCGTTCGGCCCGTCCGGGTGGAAGAGCGAGGCGAGGTACTGGATCTGGCCGCGACCGGGTCCGAGCTCGAACATGCCGCCGCCGTAGAGACCGATCCCGTTCGCCTCGCAGTGGTCGTAGAAGGCGAGCACCTCCTGCAGGCGCCCGAAGCGCGACGGCTTGGAGTTCAGCGTCTCCGGCGGGAACGAGAGCCCCTCGACGTCCGCCACCGAATGGATCGGTGCGTCCCACGTGACACGGTCACGGTAGGGCTCGAGGACGCCGTTCGTCTCGTCGTTCAGCGCCGGGTCCTCGAGGTACGCGTCGGGGAAGCCTTCGGCGACGCGACGGTAGAGCTCGGCGTCGGGCGGCGGGTCGTTCTCGGTGCGGTAGTAGGCCTTGTAGTCGGCGGTGACGACGGCTCCGGTCTCGGCGAGCACCGAGATCAGCTCGTCGGTCCAGTCACCCGCCGGATCGAGCTTGAAGCGGTGGCTCGGCTCCAGCTCGAGCCACCTGCGGACGACGCGGCTCGTGGGCGGGTCGCCGAGACCGGGCGAGATCACGAAACTGACGGGCCGCGCCTCCCGGCCGACCGCTTCGGCCAGCGTCGTCCGCGCCTGGCGCAACGCGAGGTCGAGCGCCGCGCTCTCGTAGGCCCAGCGCCGGTGGGGGTCGTCCATGTCGAGAGCGTCGGAGTAGCTCGCGAGCGTCCAGGACCCCTTAAGCGGCAGGACCGGCCCGGCCGCCTGCTCGCGGTCGTGGTGCTCCGGGTACCACGTCACGTCCTCGCCGACACCCTCCTCCCCGCCGCCCTGGAGGCGCACGACCGTCGTCACGCGGGTGAAGCCGCGCGTGACCGGGCGCTCGAGGCGTTCGAGCTCGTACGCGTCGACTTCGAGCGAAGAAGAGGCCAGGCGCTTCCATAGACTCTCGGGCATGGACTTCGACCTTAGCGCGGAGCAGCGGCTGATTCAGGACACCGTGCGCTCGTTCGTCGACGAGCGGGTGCTGCCGAACGCGATCGAGAACGACATCGAGCACCGCCTCGACATGGACGTGATTGCCGGCATGGCCGAGCTCGGGCTGCTCGGGATCGTGATTCCGGAGGAGTACGGCGGGGCCGGGCTCGACTTCGTGGCCGAGGCGCTCGCGTGCGAGGAGATCGAGCGCGGCGAGGCGGCGTTCCGGACGCTGATCTCGGTCCACGTCGGCCTGAACTCGCTCTCGCTGCTGCGCTACGCCTCGGAGGAGCAGAAGCAGCGCTACCTCGTGCCGCAGGCGAAGGGCGAGAAGCTCGCGTGCTTCGGCCTGACCGAGCCGGCCGCGGGATCGGACGTCGCCGCGATGCTCACCACCGCGCGGCGCGAGGGCGACTCGTACGTGCTCAACGGCCAGAAGAACTGGATCTCGTACGCGACCGTCGCCGACCACCAGCTCGTCTTCGCGAAGACCGATCCGTCCGCGAAGCACAAGGGCATCTCGGCATTCATCGTCGAGCGCGAGTGGCCCGGCGTCACGACGCGCGAGACCGAGCACAAGCTCGGCATCTGGGCCGGCTCGACCGGCGAGCTCTTCTTCGAGAACGTCGAGGTGCCGGCCGAGAACCTCGTCGGCGAGGAGGGCCAGGGCTTCGAGATCGCGATGTACGGCCTCGACCAGGGCCGCTTCACGGTCGCGGCCGGCGCGTGCGGGGTCGTGCGGGCGTGCCTCGAGCGCTCGGTCGAGTACGCACGTGAGCGGGAGACCTTCGGGCAGGCGATCGGCCGCTACCAGTTCGTGCAGGACATGATCGCGGAGATGGTGCTCGGCTACGAGACGTCGAAGCTCCTCGTGATGCAGGCGGCGTGGCTGAAGAACCAGGGCGTGCGGAACACGCGCGAGACGTCGCTCGCGAAGTGGCACGCGACCGAGTCGGCATTCCGCGCGGCGCACCTCGCGATCCAGGTGCACGGCGCGTACGGCTACTCGGCCGAGTACGGGATCGAGCGCTACTTCCGCAACGCGCGCGCGCCGATCATCTACGAGGGCACGACGCAGATCCACAAGCTGATGCAGGCTGAGCACGCGCTTGGCTACCGGCGGCTGAACGGCGACGGCGACTCCTCGCCGATCGCTGCATGGGCGCCGGCGCTCGCGCAGACGCGCTAGCGAATGCTCGCTTCGGCCCACTGCCAATCGCGTGCCTGGGCGCAAAGGCCGGCGCGAACAGGGTTCTGCAGAACGTAGTGCACCGCCGCTTGCAGGTGCCCTTCGTCTCGTAGACGTACGAGGAGAAGCGTTCGGCGAAGAGGTGTCCGCGGCGGCCATGGCGTTTGTTGAACCGCCTTGCATAGTCGCCGTTGAGGCGGCGCATGCCTTCAGAGAGACGCTCGCGTGAGACGTCCAGCACGAGGTGGTAATGCGTGCCCATCAGGCAGTGGGCGTGGCAGCGCCATTCGAAGAGCAGCGCGGTGGACCGGAGCAACTGGAGGAAATCGAGCCGATCCAGGTCGCTTTCGAACAGCTCGGCCCCGAAGACGGCGCGAGCAGTGGCGTGGAAAAACCCGTCGTCAAGGTGACTACGCGGAAGTCGAGGCACTAGTCGACGCTAGTTCGCCCGTCGAGGCCAGTGGGGCTCACGGCGCAACTTCGAAGCAGTTTCGGCGCCCACCAGTGACTGTCACAGTGACAGTCACTGGTGGTTCGCTTTAGACGGCCGGCGTGTCGGCCTTCGCCCTCGGCTCGATCTCCATCAGCCGCACGAGCAGCGGGATCGCGGCGAGGATCGGCAGGCCGCAGATCGGCCAGAGCACCTGGTAGCCGCTCGTCGCCTGGAGGTACGGCTTCGCCAGGTCGATCGCGAGCCCGGCGACCGGTGCCCCGATGAGCAGGCCGATCCCCTTCGTCGTCGTCGCGAGACCGGAAACCGCACCCCGGTGCTCGACCGGCACGATCTTGTAGAGCAGCCCCCACGCGAGCGTCATCACGGTCCCGCCCGCGATCGAGACGAGGACGATCAACGGGAAGTACCAGTCGTGCCAGCGCTGGGCGAGCCCGCCGACGAGGAAGCCGGCGCCGTAGATCCACGACGCGACGAAGATGACGCGCGCCAAGCCGAAACGGTCGCCGAGCCGGCCCGCCATGATCGCCGCGATCACATAGCCAGTAGCGACCGCCCCGAGCACCGCCGACGACATCACCTTCGACTGGTGCAGCCCGTCGATGATGTAGAGGACGACGAAGGTCCGCGCCGCCGCGAAGGTCCCCTCCCACGCCGAGTTGGCGAGCAGGAACCGGCGCACGTCGCCGTCGGCCCAGAAGATGTGCCAGCTCCGCTTGATGTAGGCGACGAACCCCTCGAAGACGCGCCCGTGCCCTCCGTCCTCGCGAACGAGCAGGATCGTCAGACCGCAAGCCGTCGTCGTCAGGATCGCCGCGAGGACGAACGGCGCCGGCCGCCAGAGCTTGAACAGCAGGCCGCCACCGACGAGGGCGATCCCGATCGCGATCCCGCGTTGGATGTGCTGCACGCTCTGCGACCGCCCGAACGTCTCCGCCGGCAGTACGTCCGGATAGAGCCCGCGATACGGCGTCTCGAAGAGGTAGTACGCGAAGAAGAACGACATCACGATCACGACCGTCGTCCAGAGGTTGGGCATGAACGGCATCAGGAGCAGGCAGAAGCCGATCGGGAAGACCGCGACGAGCATGAATGGGCGCCGGCGGCCGAGCGGCGTGTGGAAGCTGTCGCTCCACGGCCCGATCACCGGCGAGAGCGTCAGCGCGAAGATCCCCTCGGCTCCGAGCACCGCGCCGATCAGGCCGCCGGAGCTCGTGAAGCGGTGCAGGAGCGGAGGCAGGTACGCCGCGGTCGTCGTCAGCGAGAACGCGAGCCCGAAGGCACCGAGTCCGAGCGCCCAGAAGACGCGCCGCCGGACCCCAGGCAGGTCGACCAGGGCCTCGGACGCCGCTGTCGTCTCCATCAGGCCTTGGCCGTCGCCAGCTCGGACGAGAGCCCGCCGGCCACGATCTCGACAAGTGTCCGCTCAGCGCGCGCGACGTCTTCCTCGGAGTCGGGCAGCCGCCCGAGCACCCAGCCCGTGAGCAGCTCATCGACCGCGCCGTAGAAGACGTAGCTCGCGAGCCGTGCGTCGAGATCGGATCGGATCGAGCCGTCTGCCTGCCCACGCTCGACGATCTCCTGGATCGCCGCAAACGACTCGACGATCTCGTCCATCTCGCCCGGGAGGTGCTGGCTGCGCGTCACCTCGAGCACGAGCACCCGCACGAGGTCGGGGTCACGGCGCCACGAGCGCAGCAGGATCTCCGCGACCTTGCGCAGCTGCTGGCGCGGCGGATCGCCGGCTTGCTCGACGCTCCTGATCGTGTCGATCAGCGCCCGCCAGGTCTCGCGGAAGACGGTCAGCAGCACGTCCTCCTTCGACTGGAAGTAGTGATAGAGCAGGCCGTATGCGACGCCGGCCTCCTCGGCGATGTCGCCGACGCGGCTCGCGTGGTAGCCCTTGCGGGCGAAGACGCGCACCGCCGCGTCCAGGAGCAGTCGGCGCTTGTCTTCCTGCGCGTTCGTGCGGTTCGGCACCCCGGCGGAGTGTAGTAGCTTCGCGCCGGTGAATCCGCTCGCGGGCCTGCTCGTCGTCGACCTGACGCGCTACCTGCCCGGGCCGTTCGCGAGCCGGGAGCTGTTGCGTCTTGGCGGCCGCGTCGTCCGCTTGCAGGCGCCCGGCGGCGATCCGATGCGCGAGCTCGCGCCCGCCTGGCACGAGGCGCTGAACGCGGGCAAGGAGTCGGTCGAGCTCGATCTGAAGGCCGACCCCGAAGCCGGCCGCGCGCTCTGCACAGAGGCCGACGTCGTGCTCGAGAGCTTCCGTCCCGGCGTCGTCGATCGCCTCGGAATCGGGCCGGCCGACCTTCCCGAGCGCGTCGTCTACTGCTCGTTCACCGGGTTCGGCCCGGAAGACCTGACCGCGGGCCACGACCTCAACTACCAGGGCTGGGCGGGGCTCCTCGCGGACACGGCGCCGGCCATGCCGCCGGTGCAGATCGCCGACCTCGCCGCCGGCTTGCGTGCCGTCGCGCAGATCGCCGCAGCCCTGCTCGAGCGCGAGCGCACCGGCCGCGGCAGCCGCCTGATCGTCTCGCTGACGCACGGAGCGCACGAGCTCGCCGCCCACCGCCTCGGCGGCGAGCCGATCCCCCGGCTGCTCACGGGCGGCCTCGCGTGCTACCGCATCTACCCCACCGCCGACGGCCGCCACCTCACCGTCGCCGCACTCGAGCCGCGGTTCTTCCAGCGCCTGTGCGAGCTGATCGGCCGGCCCGAGCTCGCGGAGCGCCAATGGGACGCCGTCCAAGAGCCGCTTGCCGACAAGCTCCAAGAAGCATTCGCCGCCCACCCGCTCGCCACGTGGCTCGAGCTCTTCGACGGCGAGGACGTCAGCGTCGGCCCGGTCGCGACGCTCGAAGAGGCCGCCGCTCACCTCGGGCGCTAGCTCTTCTCGTCCGAACCCGCGCCCGGGATCGTGCTGCCGAGCCGGCCGAGCGCCTGCGTGAACTCGCTCGGGATGATCCAGACCTTGTTCGACTCGCCCTGCGCGATCTGCGGCAGCATCTGCAGGTACTGGTAGGCGAGGAGCTTCGGGTCGGCGTCGCCCTCGTGGATCGCCTTGAAGACCTCGGAAATCGCCTTCGACTGGCCCTCGGCCTGGAGCACGAGCGCCTGGCGCTGGCCCTCGGCCTTCAGGATCGCGCTCTGCTTCTCCCCCTCGGCGGTCAGGATCTGCGACTGCTTGACGCCCTCGGCGGTGAGGATCGCCGCGCGCTTGTCGCGGTCGGCCCGCATCTGCTTCTCCATCGCCTCCTTGATCGTCCCGGGCGGGTCCACAGCCTTGAGCTCGACCCGGTTGACGCGGATTCCCCACTTGCCCGTCGCCTCGTCGAGCACGCCACGCAGCTGCGTGTTGACCTGGTCGCGTGAGGTCAGCGTGTCCTCGAGCTCCATCCCCCCGATCACGTTGCGCAGCGTCGTCACCGTCAGCTGCTCGATCGCCTGGATGTAGTTCTGGACCTCGTAGGTCGCAGCCTTGGGATCGGTGATCTGGAAGTAGAGGACCGTGTCGATGTTGACGACGAGGTTGTCCTCGGTGATCACGGGCTGCGGCTGGAACGAGACGACCTGCTCGCGCAGGTCGATCAGCGGGCGCAGGCGGTCGACGAACGGGATCACGATCGCGAGCCCGGGCGTGAGCGTGCGGTTGTAGCGGCCGAGCCGCTCGATCACCCCGGCACGAGCCTGGGGGACGATGCGGACCGTCCGCGCGAGCGTGACCAGCACGAGCACCGCGACGACGGCGATGACGATGAGCGCAACCATGGAATCTCCTATTCGTAGACGAGCGCGGTCGCGCCCTCGATCTTCATCACCTCGACGCTGAGACCAGGCTCGAGCACCTGGCTCGCGTCCCATGCCCGGGCGCTCCAGACCTCGCCGCCGAGCTTCACCCGGCCGCCGCTCGCGTCGACCCGCTCGAGCACGACCGCGTGCGCGCCCTCGAGCGCCGCGGTGCCGGTGCGCAGCGCGTGCGGCATGCGCAGATGGCGCTTGGCAATCGGGCGCAGTAGCGCGACGGAGCCCGCCGCGACCGCCGCGAAGACGATGAGCTGCGCGAGCCAGCCGAGGCCGACCGCCGCGATCACCGCCGCCGCAACGCCGCCAAGGGCGACCGGGCCGAGGAAGAACAGGCCTGGCGTCAGGATCTCGCCAATGGTGAGGCCGAGTGCGATCAGTACCCAGATCAGCCACGACGGCATCGAGATGATCGTAGCTGTCTAGGGTTGGCCGACAATGGGCGAATTGAGCAGTTCAGAGAACGTTTCTCTTGCCGCATTGCGGCGCTACGTCGTTGCCCACCAGGGCTACGCGACGCGCGCTCGCACCGCGCGCCCGGCGGAGGTCGTCGAGACGATCCGCCGGCTCGGCGCCGTGCAGCTCGACTCGATCTCGACGGTCGACCGGGCGCACCGGCTGACGATCGGCTCCCGCGTCGGCGCG
>JAWVDY010000128.1:0-2604 GCA_033856995.1 Gaiellaceae bacterium | reverse complement strand
TCGGCGTTCAGCGCGTCGAAGTTCTCCCACACCGTCGCCACCTCGTTGCCGTCCCACACCTCGTAGCCGAGCCCGAGGAAGATGTCCTCGATCTCGCGGCGCACCTGCGTGAGAATGTGCAGACGGCCGCGCGCGACCGGCGTGCCCGGGATCGTGACGTCGATGCCGGAGTCGGCTGCCGCCTCGTCCGCGAGGCGCTTCAGCTCGTCGTCGCGGGCGCCAACCGCCGCTTCCAGGCGGGCTCGGAGGCCGTTAAGCAGCATGCCGCTCTCGCGCTCGCGCACGGCGCGCAGCGCACGTGCGAGCTCCGACTTGCGGCCGAGGTAGCGGACGCGCGCCTCGTCGAGCTCGGGCTCGCTGAGTGCGGCGCCGACTGCTGTCAGTGCTTCCGTTTCGTACGCGGGCCAATCCACCGCGGCGAGACTATCCAAGGTTCCTCCTTCGCTTTCGCAGGGCATCTACGCCCCGGTGCGGCTGAAGGAGCGCTAGACGACGCCCCCGGTTGCGCACCGGGGCCGGATAAACAGCGTCGCGAGCGTCGCCTGCATTGCTGCAAGCATAGCCGGATGTCGGCGTACGACAAGATCGCGCGGATCTACGATCCGTGGTCTCGCAGCGTCGTCGAAGACGTCCCGTTCTACGTCGAGGAGGCGGTGCGCGCAGGCGGCCCGGTCCTCGAGCTCGGCGTCGGTACCGGGCGGATCGCGGTGCCGATCGCGGCGGCCGGCGTGCACGTCGTGGGCGTCGACACGTCCGCGGGGATGCTCGAGGTCGCGCGGGAGCGTGCGGAGCTCGCCGGAGCGGCCGCCCTGGTCGACCTGCGGCAGGGCGACATGCGCGACCCGCCGATCGAGGGCGCGTTCGCGCTCGTGGCGATCCCGTTTCGATCGCTCCTGCACATGGAGAGCGACTCCGACCGCCGGTCGGCGCTGCAGGCCGTTCGAGAGCGGCTCGCGCCCGCCGGGCGCTTCGTCTTCGACGTCTTCACACCGGGTGCCGACGACATCGCCGACACGCACGGCCGCTGGCTCGAGCGCGAGCCGGGCATCTGGGAGCGGGCCGACTGGAACGAGGCGACGCGGACGCTCGTCCTGCGCGTCCGCGGCGCGGCCGGCGAGGCCGAGATGTCGCTGGCCTGGCTCTCGGTGCCGGAGTGGCGAGCGCTGCTCGAGGACGAGGGCTTCGAGCTGCAGAGCCTGTACGGCTGGTTCGACCGCTCGCCCTGGACGGGCGGCGAGGACTCGGTCTGGATCTGCGGACGCGCCTGAACGGGATCGTCAGTCCGCGCTCGACGCGCTCCCGATCTGCCTGGCCCGCTCGTAGAGCGCGATCGCGCCCGCCGCTGCGACGTTCAGCGACTCCGCACCCGCGATCGGGATCGACGCGTCCACGTCGCGGTCGACCTCGACCGGCAGCCCGTCGCGCTCCGACCCGAGCAGGAACGCGACGCGTCCCGACAGGTCGACGGAGCCGAGCGGCTCGCCCCCGTGAGCGACCAGCGCCACCCGAGCTCGTATTGAGTCATCACGAGCGACGAAGGGCCCGAGCGGCACGCGCCAGATCGATCCGGCGCTCGCACGGAGCGCCTTCGGCGAGGTCGGGTCGGCGCAACCGTCCGACAGCGCGACCGCGGCGCCGAAGGCGTCGGCGGTGCGGATCAGCGTGCCCACGTTGCCCGGGTCTGCGAGGTGCCAGAGCGCGAGCGTCGCGGGACGTTCCTCCCAGGAGGGCAGGTCGGCACGGCGGTAGACGCCGACGATTCGAGGCGGGTGCGGTGCGCTCGCGACGTCGGCGAGCAGCCGTGGCTCGACGTCCTCGCCGGCACGCAGCAGGTCGACGGGGGCCGCGGTCGCTGCCGCGACCGCGTCCTCTCCCTCGACGAAGAAGAGACCCAGCTTGTCCCGCCACGACCGCTGGTGCAGCTTGCGGACGAGCTTCAGCCGCACGTTGTCCTTCGTGACGATCATCACCGGGTCGACAGGCCCCACTCCAGCCACTCGCCGTGGAAGTCGAAGACCGCGACCTGTTCCCTCGCACCTGCCGGCCAGTGCTCGACCTCGAGCGCGAAGCCCTCGTCGCCCGGCGCCGGCGCGGTGCCGAGGTAGCGGAGCGGCTCGGAGAGCGCGGCCTCGTGCAGCGCGGAGCGCAGGCGCCGTAGTTCCTCCTCTTGCAGGTACATGGTGGACGCGGTCTGGAAGACCACGAGCTGAGCCCCGGCGACGCGGTCGGCGAGCAGCGCGGGCAGCGACTCGACATAGTCGCCGCGGATCAGCTCCGGCGGATCCTCGCGGATCGCGTCGATCGCCCGGCGCAGCCGCGCGAGCCGGTCGGTCTGGTCGGCCCAGACGAACGACTGCAGCAGCCGGGCGCCCTCCTCGGACGTCGCGTCGACAGGGCTCAGGTCGATGCCGCGGCGGCGCGCCACCTCCACCGGCCGGGCGAGGAGCGCGGCGGGCGGCGGCACGCGGTCGTCGCCCGTCAGCTCGAGCGCGCCCTCGCCCCAGGTGCCGGTCGAGTAGCGGTAGCGGTAGCGATCCCAGAGCAGGTTCAGGCCCGCGGACGACCCGAGCTCGAGCAGGTCGAAGGAGCGCTCGTCGGCGAGCG
>JAWVDY010000127.1:0-2871 GCA_033856995.1 Gaiellaceae bacterium | reverse complement strand
CCTTCGTCGTCGATGACGGGCTCCTCGGGCTCCTCGTCCTCGCCGCCTTCGACGCCGCCGAGCTCGTCCTCCGGCTCCTCGTCCTCCTCCGGCTCGTCGCCGTGCCCGTTGCCGTTGGCGGGCTTCTGCGCGGCGGCGATCAGCTCGGTCAGCATCCCGGCGAGCGCGTCGATCTGGTGGCGGCGCAGCTCGATGCCCGACGCGAGATGAGGCGGCTTCTCGGAGAGCACCCGCTCCAGGCCGAGGAGCAGCGCGTAGAGCACTTTCCAGTGCGCCGAGGGCTCTGCGCGGCCCGCTTCGATCTCCGCGAGGGCGTCGTCGAGCGCCCGCCTGCGCGCGGTGCCGGGAGCGAGCACGGCGTCCGGATCCTCGTCGCAGCGGAGGAAGGGCTCGCCGGCCCATGCTTCGGCCCGGAGGGCGTCGGCCCGGATGGCCGCCGCTTCCTCCGAATCAGTGGTCGGAGAGTGCGTGATCGTTTCTGCCAATGCGTGCGGCAGCATCTGTCCTGCCGCTTCCTCAAAGGTTGCACCCGCTGAAGTCCCCGTTCGCGGCTGTGCAAGGCGGACAATAGCCGAATGCTCGGCTGGTGGGGCAGACCGGCGTCGGGGACGAATGCTCGCCCGCGGCCAGGTGACCTTCGGGGCGTTACTAGGCCGCCGTCGGGACGAGCGCTTCGAGCCGTGAGCGCAGCCATGGCAGCTCGCTCCGCTCCGCCTCGAGCACGTCGCCCCGGAACTGCAGGACGATCCCGCCGGCCGCGTTCAGATGGTCGGCGGCGCCCGCGATCAGTCGCCGGTAGTGGTCGAGCCCGTCGCCCTCCGAAAAGATCGCCTTCGCCGGTTCGTCCTCGTAGCCGGAGACGCCGGGCGCGAGGTACGGGAGGTTCGCCACGATCAGGTCGAGGTCGCGAGGCAGTCCTTCCAGCAGGTCTCCCTTCACGAGGTGCACCTGCGCGCCGAGGCGCTCGGCGTTCAGCGATGCGACCTCGAGCGCGCGGACGCAGGTGTCGCTCGCCCAGATCTCGATCTGTGGCGCGCGCAGCGCGAGCGTCACCGCGACGACCCCCGAGCCGGTGCCGATGTCGGCGACATGCGCAGGCGTGTCCCCGATCCGCTCCAGCGCGGCGTCGACGAGGGCCTCGGTCGCCGGGCGGGGCGTGAAGACCCGGCCGGGGTCGGTGACGAACGTCAGTCCGTGAAAGCGCGCAGCCATCGTCTCCAGTACAACGTAGCCAGGTGGATTGGATTGCCGTCGCAGCTGCGAAACGCGCACGCTATGCGGAGCCGCACGGTGAGCTGGACGAGCGTGGGCTCGTCCGCCGCGCCAATACCGCATACGCGGCCGGCCTCGCCCTGTTGATGGCGGGCGACCCCGAGGCGCCGGAGTGGCTTCGGCGCGCGGCCGAGCAGTGGCGGGCGAGCTGGGACGTGGGTGAGGGCCGTGAGTCGTGGGGGCGCCCGATCGGCGCCGTCAAGGCATCGCTGCTCGCGGGCGACGAGGTCGCCCTCGAGGAGCAGGCGCGCTGGGCGCTCGAGGTCGGCTCCGCTACCGCGGAGTCTTCGATCGGCCGCTACGGCGGAGCGCTCGCGCTCCTCGCGCTGCGCCGGTGGGCCGAGGCGCGCCATGTCGCCGAGTCGTTGCGGCTCGCCGAGGAGTTCCCGGCCGACGTCGCGAGCGCGGTCGCGTTCATCGCCGCGCACGACGTGCTGGGCTACGTCGAGGCGGTCGAGTCCGTGGTCGAATCGTTCGAGACACGCACCGAGTTCCTGGAGGACGTGCGGGTGGCCGACACGGCGCTCGTCCTGCACGAGCTGGCGCGCCGGCGCGGGATCGAGGAGCCTCTACCGGTCTCGCCGGTCCTGCCTAGTCCGTCTCGCCCTGCTCGATCGCGGGGTGGAACGCGACGGTGATCGTCTGCAGTGGTTGCGACTCGTCCTCGATCGCCGCGAGCCGCTCGACGAGGTCGTTCAGCAGCCCGCGCACGGTCTCGACGTCCAGCTTCGTGTGCACCTGCGCGCTTCGGAACTCGCCCTTGGCCGCGAAGAGGTCGAAGCCGCGTTGCAGCTCGCTGAGCTGGGCGCCCTGGAGCTCGCTCGCGAGCCCGGCTGCCCGGATCTCCGGTCCAACCTTGAAATGCTTCGCGACGGGCCGGTACGGCTTCTCGCGTCCCTCGACCCCGGCGAGCTCGATCAGCCCGGCGCGCTGGAGCATCCGAACGTGGAAGTGGAGGTGACCCGGGTCGACCGAGAGCCGGGCGGCGAGCTCGCGATTCGTGAGCGCACGGTCGGACTCGCCGAGCACCTGGAGGACCTTCAGGCGGAGCGGATGCCCCAGCGCCTTCAGCTGCTCGGGACGCTCGATCTCAAGGACGTCTCTGATCTGCGGATCGGACTCGGGTGCGCTCATCTGCTCGGTAGTCTGGACGCTGCGGCCTCGTCGAGGAACACCTCGACCACGACGGGTGCCAGACGCGCCAGGCTCGCCGGTACGTCGGGGCTCGGCTCGGCTGCGAACGCCCGGGCCACGGCGTCGGCCTTCGCCTCGCCGGTGACGAGGAAGACGATCCGCCGGGCCGATTGGATCGCAGGCAGCGTCATCGTCACACGGTCGACGAAGGGCTCGAGCCCCGCCGGCCCGCTCGTCGCATGCCGGTCGAGGACGCCGAGTTGCGGCGAGGCGGGGAAGAGCGATGCCATGTGCCCGTCGGGCCCGAGGCCGAGCAGCATGAGGTCGAGCTCTGCCCCCTCCAGCGCGGCGTCCAACTCGTCGGCCGCGTCGGCGGGCGGGAGCTCGCCCCGTATCCTGTGCACCGTTGCCGGCTGCTCGTCCAGGCGGTCGAGCAGCGTCTCCTTCGCGAGCCGGTAGTTGGAG
>JAWVDY010000126.1:0-6227 GCA_033856995.1 Gaiellaceae bacterium | reverse complement strand
GCTCGGCGACGCGCTTCAGCCGCTCGACCAGCTCGAGATGGCGCGAGAGCTGCGGCTCCTGGAAGCGCTCGCTGTCACGGCGCCAGTCATCGTCGGGGAGGCTCTCGATCCGCTCGCGGGTCATCTTCCCTGTGAGCAGGCCCGAGGCCATCGGCGAGTAGACGATCACGCCGATCCCTTCCTGCTCGCAGAACGGAAGGACCTCCTCCTCGACCGCGCGATCGATCAGCGAGTAGGGCGGCTGCAGCGTCTCGACCGGCGCGATCGCCTGGGCGCGCTTCAGCTGCGGGACGTCGAAGTTCGAGACGCCGATGTGGCGGACGAGGCCCTCCTCCTTGAACTCGGCCAGGGTGGTCCAGCCCTCTTCGATCTCCTCGTCGGGGATCGGCCAATGGATCTGGTACAGGTCGATGGCATCGACGCCGAGGCGCGAGAGGCTGCCTTCGACCTCACGCCTGAGCGAGTCGCGCTTCAGCGTCTGCAGGGTCTTGCGCCCAGGGCCTTCCGGCTGGCCGCCCTTCGTGAAGACGAACGGCCGCTCCTCGAGCCCTTCGAGCGCCCGGCCGACGACGGCCTCGGAGTGGCCGAAGCCGTACTGCGCCGCGGTGTCGATCCAGTTGACGCCGAGCTCGAGCGCGTGGTGGATCGCCGCGACCGACTCCTCGTCGTCCTGCTCGCCCCAGCCCCAGTCCCAGTTGCCGCCGCCGAGCGCCCACGCGCCGAAGCCGACGCGCGAGATCTCGAGACCGGTGCGGCCGAGCCGGGTGGTCTTCATGCAGGCACCGTGATCGATCCTACGAAAGCGCGCCTGAGCTCGACGAACATCGCCTCGAGCGCGAGCGCCGACGAGAGCTGGAACTCCTCGAGCTTGCGCCAGGTTTCGCACACAAGCTCCGCTGCGCGCTCGGCCCCTTCGAGGCGTTCGAGCGTCCCGTCCTCGCGGAGCTCGTCGGCGCGGTCGACGTGGAGCAGCGCCTTCTCCGCACCCGCGGCCGCGGCCACCAGGTCGCGGTACCAGGAGGCGAGCTCCTCGAGCGACGCGAGCAGCTCCTCGCGCTCGGCGCCGCGCGCCGCCCGGCGCACGCGCTGCTCGGCCTCCTTCGCCGGGAGGTCGAGCTCCTCGATCGCCGTCTCCTCGCGCTCCTTCGCCTCCGTTGCTCGCTCGCGCGCGGCCTCCATCACGTTGCGAGCCGCCGAGCGCGGGTCGAAGTCCGCCGCGTAGACCGAGCGCGCCGTCTCGAGCAGCGCGGCGCGCCGCTTGGCCGCAGTCGGGTCGAGCAGCCGCTCGGCCCGGTCGAGCCGCCCGCCCGCCACTCGCGCGATCGACGTCGCCTCGTCCTCCGAGAGCTCCGGCGCGCGGGCGCGCACCTGCTCGCGCACGGCCCGCTCGGAGAGCCGGCGGAAGGGCACGGCCTGGCAGCGCGAGCGGATCGTCTCGGCGAGCGAGCCGACCTCGTCGGCGACGAGCACGATCACCGCGTACTCGGGCGGCTCCTCGAGGTCCTTCAGCAGCGCGTCGGCAGCCTCGTCGTTCAGGAGGTGCGCGCCGAAGACGAGGTAGACGCGCCGCTGCGCCTCGAACGGCCGCATGTGCAGATCGCGCCGCATCTCCCGGACGGCGTCGATACGGATCTGGTCGCCGAGCGGCTCGAGGACGTACAGGTCGGGGTGCGAGCGACGCTCCACCCGCGCGTCGCGGTCGAGGAGCTCCGACGCGAACACGAGCGCGGTCGCGCGCTTGCCCACTCCCGCAGGCCCGTGGAAGAGGTAGGCGTGCGCGGGGCCGTCGGCCAGTGCCGCCGCAAGCAGGCGCTTCGCCTCGGCCTGCTCAGGAACGCTGTCGAAGCTCGTCGCGCACCTCCTCTGCGATCTCGCGCGGCGGGCGCGTGCCGTCGATCGTCGTGATCCGCTGCGGGAAGAACTCCGCGAGCTGACGATACGCCGCGTCGACCCGTGCGCGGAAGTCCCCGGCCTCGCGCTCGATCCGGTCGCCGTCCTCGCCGACGCGCCGCGCCGACTCCTCGGGATCCACGAGGAGCAGGAAGGTCCGGTCGGGGAGCAGGCCGCGGACCGCGTTCAGGTTCAGCTCGAGCACGCGGTCGAGCCCGAGCCCGCGCGCGATCCCCTGGTAGGCGAGCGACGAGTCGAGGTAGCGGTCGCAGACGACCTCGGCGCCGCGCTCGAGCGCCGGCGCGATCACCTCGTCGACGAGCTGAGCCCGCGCCGCGGCGAAGAGCGCGGCCTCCGTCCAGGGCGCCACGTCGCCGCCCGCGAGGAGCAGTTCACGCACGCGCTCCCCGAGTTCCGTGCCGCCGGGCTCGCGCGTCGCGACGACATCGTGTCCCTCCCCGGCGAGGGCCTCCGCCAGCAGCCCCGCCTGGGTCGACTTTCCTGAGCCGTCGAGGCCTTCGAACGTGATGAACATCAGTGCTTCGTCCAGTGATGTCGTCCGGGCTCACCGTCGCTAGCACCAAGCCAGAGTCCGCACTCGGCCGCGGGCCAGGCTGGTGGCCTGGCCAAGGGCGATGTCGGGCTCTGGCGCAGCGTGATAGCGGGCGAGAGGCGGGGGGACATTGCTGGACGGAGCACTTACCTAGGATATGAGGCGGTGCGGGCGATCGTGACAGGGGGCGCGGGGTTCATCGGCTCGCACGTGGCCGATGCGCTGCTCGCGCGCGGCGACGAGGTGACGGTCGTCGACAACCTCTCGAACGGCAAGCGCGAGAACGTGCCGGACGGCGCACGGCTCGTCGAGGCCGACATCCGCGCGGGGGTCGACGCGATCTTCGGCGAGACGCGGCCCGAGGTCTGCTTCCATCTCGCAGCCCAGGTCGACGTGCGTGTCTCGGTCGACCGCCCGCTGCACGACGCGGGAGTGAACGTGCTCGGCACGATCGCGGTGCTGGAGGCCGCGCGCGGGACCGACACCCAGCTCGTCTTCAGCTCGACCGGCGGGGCGATCTACGGCGAGTGCGACGGCCCGGCGCCGGAGGACTCGGAGCGGCGGCCGCTCGCGCCCTACGGCGTCTCGAAGCTCGCCGGCGAGGAGTATCTCGCGGCCTACAACCGGCTCTACGGCGCGCGTCATGTGTCGCTGCGCTACGCCAACGTCTACGGCCCGCGGCAGGATCCGCACGGCGAGGCCGGCGTGGTCGCGATCTTCTTCGGGAAGCTCGCGGGCGGCGAGGCGCCGCGGATCTTCGGCAACGGGAGCCAGACGCGCGACTACGTCTATGCGGGCGACGTGGCGCAGGCGACGCTGGCCGCGGCCGGGCAGGACGGTGGCGTCTTCAACGTCGGCACCGGGATCGAGACGTCCGTCGTCGAGCTCTACGAGCTGTGCCGCCGTGTGGCCGGGTCGTCGGTCGACGCCGAGGAGGCGCCCGCGCGCCTGGGCGAGCTGCAGCGCAGCGTCCTCGACCCCTCGCGCGCACAGCGCGAGCTCGGCTGGCGGGCCGAGACGTCGCTCGAAGACGGGCTGCGGCGGACCTGGGAGTCGTTCTCGCGTTAGGAGGAGGGGGCGTCGTGGCGGCGAAACGAACCATCCGCCGTGGAGCACGTCCTTCCGAATCCCTCCGGCCCGAGCGGCCACCAGAGCCATCCCTGGCGCACGATCGCCGTCGTCGCCGCGGGGATTGCGACGGTCGAGCTGCTCGGCCTGCTGATCCTCGGGATCGTGCTGCTCGCCAAGCCTGTTTTGCACCGTGCCCACAGCACAGCGGCCGCGGCGGCTCTTCCCACGGTGAAGAAGCCGTCCACGACCCCGACGGGCGTGCTGCTCACGCGCCGTCTCGTCTCGGTGACGATCCTCAACGGCAACGGCATCTCCGGCGCGGCAGCCGCCGAAGCCTCGCGCGTGCGCGCGCGTGGCTACAAGCTGGGCCAGGTCGGCAACGCGCCGCGGGGCGGCTACGGCCAGAGCGTCGTCATGTACCGAGCCGGCCGCCGCAGCGAAGCGCTGCGCCTGGCGCGCGACCTCCAGATTCGCCTGGTCTCGCCGCTCGACGGCCTGCGCCCGCGCGACCTGCACGGCGCAAAGCTCGCGGTCGTCGTCGGCGGCTAGCGCGTGTTCCGCCACGGTGTCTGACACCGTGCGAGTGCGCCGGGCGCGGCTGCCCAAGCGGGACGGTCACGTTCTCGTGACGTTCGCGTGACGCTTCCGTTCCTACGTCTGACACCGTGTTTGGTTGGCCCGGCGAGGCGCGGGCCTATCATCCGAGCCGTGGCCGCAGACGACCGCAAGCAGGCGGAGATCGACTACCCGAGCGCCGTCGGCGCGGAAGGCCGCGAGTGGATCCGCTCCAAGCCGTTCGGACACAACCCGCGGGAAACCGCGCGCCTGCTGATCGACTTCGGCTACGCACTCCAGCTGCTCGACCTGCACGCGGGATCGACCCTCGTCGAGCTCGGCTGCGGCTCCGGGTGGATGACGCGCTTCGCTGCGCGCCACGGCGTCCAGGCCGAGGGCTACGACATCTCCCCCGAGATGCTCGCGATCGCCCGGGCGGAAGCCGATCGCGAGGGCCTCGACGTCCACTTCGAGGCCGGCGACTACGAGCAGCTCGACCTCGGCCGCCGCTTCGACGCCTGCTTGATCTACGACGCGCTCCACCACAGTGAGCGCCCCGAGCTCGTCGTCGCAGCAGCGCGCCGAGCCCTCAAGCCGGGCGGCCGCCTGCTCCTCGCCGAGCCGAACTGGAAGCACCGCTTCCAGGGCCGCGAGGCGAGCGACGCCTACGGCACGACCGAGCTCGGCTACAGCTCGCGCCGCCTCAAGCGGCTCCTGCGAGACGCGGGCTTCACCGACGTCCGCCGCTTCCACAACAACCGCAAGCGGCTCTTCTCGAACGCGCCGGCCGACACCGCGGCCAACCTCGCCGAGCCGCTCGTCTACCGGATCCTCGCGCCCTTCTGGACGCAGATCTGGCTCACTGCGCGAGCGATTTAGCGCGCGCGAGCTCGGCCGACGAGATCGAGTTCAGCGGATCGAGCTGCACCGCCCGCTCGAGCGGCGGCAACGCGCGCGTCCAGTCCTGCTGGTCCTCCTCGAAACGCCCGAGGTAGTACCAGGGCTGCCAGTTCAGCGGCTGCAGGCGGACCGCTTGGACGTATAGGTCGCGCGCGGCCTGGAAGTCGCCGAACTGCACCAGCGCCTCCGCCTGCACGAGCAGCGGGTCGAGCGCGAGCGGGTTCAGCGAGCGCGCGTCGCGTGCGTCGCGATAGGCGCGCAGCGGCCGGGCATCCGCGATCGCCGCCCGCGCCGAGTCCGTCTTCCGCGCCGCGAACCACGGCGTCAGCAGCGAGATCCCGACCACGACCGCCACCACGGCCGGAAGCGGCGACCACGCGACCCGAGGCTCGTCCCGCACGGCCGCCCCGCCGAGCAGCGCGCCGACCGAGAGCAGGAACGGCGCAGTCACCGCGACGAAGTCCCAGTCGAAGTCGACGAACCCGTGGAGCACGTAGGCCGCCGCGAGCGCAGCGAGTGCGACGGCGGCCGGCTCCGAACGCCGCCGCAACCGCCGCACCACTCCCACCGTCGCCGCCGCGATCGAAGCGAACGCGAAGAAGAACCCGACCACGCCGGTCTCCGTCAGGAACTGCAGCAGCACGTTGTGCGGCTCCGTGACGACGATGTTGTTCGTCCGCAGCATCCGGTGCGTGAGCTCGAAGCTGCCCGCGCCGGTGCCGCGCCACGGCGAGCCGTTCCATGCGCGCCACGCCTCCTTCCACCAGAGCCAGCGGCTCGAGGAGCTCGCGTTGACGAGATGTTGCGGCCCGCCCTGCAGTGCGGTGTCGGTCGGCTGCGAGGTGAAGTCGCGGTACCAAGCCTGAGGCCTCGCAGCGGCGATGAGCACGACCAGGCCGAGCGTGACCGCTGCCACCAGCACGCCGAGCAACACCCTCCCGATCAGCCGCCGCCGCGCGTCGTTCAGCGGCCGCCGCTCCTCCACGAGCGACACGGAGTACGCAAGCGCGCCGACTGCCGCCGCCCCGAGCACGAACACGACCCCGAACCAAGCGCCGTCGTGTACGCGCAGCGCGTGAGCCGCGTTGTCCGTCGTCAGGCCCGGTCGCGTGAACGCCCACCCCGCCACGCCGAGCCCCGCGCCTCCGCCGAGCAGCAGCGCCGCCGCGCTCTCCACCCGCGGCGACCCGAGCACGAGCCAGATCACGATCGCGAGCACGGCGGCGAGCACGCCTCCGCGCGAGTAGGTGAGCAGCAG
>JAWVDY010000125.1:0-12497 GCA_033856995.1 Gaiellaceae bacterium | reverse complement strand
GAGCCCGCAGAACGCAACGGCACCGCCCGCGACGATGAGCCCGCGCTGGTCGAGACCGACCCCTGCGAGCCCGGCGAACACACCCGCGAGCGCCACCAGCTCGGGGTGCTCCTTGATGTCGCGAGCGCCGGGAATCTCCGGGACGCGGTACGGCGTCGAGGCCCCGCGCACCTGCTCCTGCTCCTCGGGGGAGAGAACAGAGAACGGATCCTGGCCGCGCCGGAAGGCCACGAACGCCTTCGCCACGGCTGGGTGGAACTGCGTGCCGATGTTGTGCTCGATCTCGGTCAGGGCCTCCTCTTCCGAGAGGCCGGCCCGGTACGGCCGGTCGCTCGTCATGGCGTCGAAGCTGTCGGCGACGACGAGGAAGTGCGCAGCGAGCGGCTGGTCTTCGGCGGGGATGCCGTAGTAGCCGCGCCCGTCGAAGCGCTCGCGGTGGTACTCGACCGCACGTGCTTCCGCTGCAGAGACCTCGAAGCGCCGCAGAAGCCTTGCCGAGAGCCGCGGCGCGCGCCAGACGGTGTTCCACTCGTTCGGCCTCAGCTTGCCGGTCTTCCCGAGGACGGACGCGTCGACGGCCACCTTGCCGAGGTCGTGCAGGCGCGCTGCCCAGCGCAGGCGGTCGATGTCGGAGTAGGGAAGCCGCAGCGCTCGGGCCAGGCCATCGACGTAGCCCGCGACGCGCACCGAGTGGCGGTAGGTGTGCGGGTCGCGCTCGTCGACGATGTTGGCGAAGGTCTCGAGGGCGTGCAGCGTCTCCTGCCGCGAGCGGCGGACCCGCGCATGCGCCGTATTGACGGCCAGGGCGACCGGCAGGACGGCGAGCACGTTCCACGGGCGGCCCAGCGCGAACAGGGCCAGGATCGCGCCCAGCCCTGCCTCGGCGGCCGCGGCGGCGAAGTCCGGCTGAAGCACTTCGAGGCCTCCGACGATCTGGAGCAGGCCGCGCGAGATCAGGAGGTAGGCGAGCGCGAGCACGGCCAGCGGCACGAGGTCGTCCGGAAGCGCCAGGTGGCCGGCGTGACCGCCGCCGAGGGCGAAGGCGTAGCCGGCCGCGACCGAGGCGAGAGCGAAGGCGGAGGCCTGGAAGGCGCCGTGACGCAGGGGCCCGCGCATGAGCCGTGCCAGCAGCGCGGCGCTGCCGGCGACGAGCGCGCCGCGCCAGGGGCCGAGCACGATCACGGCGGCGAGGTCGACGCCCGAGGCGACGCGGAAGACGCCGGGGCCAAGTGGCTCGCGAACGCGCGCGCTCTCGGGCTCTTCGAGCAATTCGGCGGCGAGCGCGGCCGCACCGAGCAGCGCCAGAGCCGTCAGCGGCTTGCCTGCCGCCACGAACGCGCCGGCAACGGTGACGCCGAGACCGGCCGCGACGATCGCGTAGGCAAGGGCTGAGAGCCGCACGGAGCGTGTATCGGGTTCGCGGGCGAGGATGCTTAGCCTTCCGCACGCTCTACACTGGACCGATGCCTGGAAGCACCCGAATCATCCCGCTCGGCGGCCTCGGCGAGGTCGGTAAGAACATGACCGTGATCGAGGCCGAGGGCGAGGCGATCGTGATCGACGCGGGCCTCGCGTTCCCGCGGGACGAGCACCTCGGCGTCGACCTGATCCTTCCGGACTTCTCGTACCTCGTCGACCGTGAGCGCCCGGTGCGCGCGGTGCTGCTGACCCACGGCCACGAGGACCACGTGGGCGCGCTGCCGTACCTGCTCCGCCAGGCGCGCGTCCAGGAGGTCTGGGCGACGCGCCTGACCCTCGGGCTGATCAAGTCGAAGCTCGACGAGCACGGCCTGCTGCGTTCGGTGGAGCTGCGCGAGGCCGACCCGGAGGGCGAGCCCGTCAAGCTCGGCCCGTTCACCGTCGAGTTCGTCCGCGTCGCGCACTCGATTCCGGACGCGGTCGCGATCATGCTCGACACCCCGGGCGGGCGGATCCTGCACACGGGGGACTACAAGCTCGACCACACGCCCGTCGACGGCCTGCGCACCGACGTGGGGCGGCTCGCCGAGATCGGCAACCGGGGGGTCGACCTCTTCCTCGGCGACTCGACGAATGCGGAGCGGCCGGGCGTGACCGGCTCCGAGCGGCTTGTCGGCGAGGCTTTCCGCCAGCTGATCCCGCCGCGCACGGGCCGCATCCTGGTCGCATCGTTCGCCTCCAACGTCCACCGGATGCAGCAGGCCGCAGACGTCGCGATCGAGGCCGGCCGCAAGGTCTGCGTCGTCGGCCGGTCGATGCGCAAGAACATCAACATCGCGCGGAACCTCGGCTACATCAACGTGCCGGACGACGCTCTGATCCAGCCAAAGCAGCTAGACGACTATGCCCGTGGCGACGTCTTGATCCTCTGCACTGGAAGCCAGGGCGAGCCGCTCTCGGCGCTCGTGCGGATTGCGTACGGCGACCACCAGACCGTGAAGGTCGAGGCGGGCGACACGGTGATCATCTCCGCCAAGCCGGTCCCTGGGAACGAGCTCAAGGTGCACGACGCGATCAACGAGCTCGCGAAGAACGGCGCCGAGGTCCTGCACCAGGAGATCGCGCCGGTGCACGTCTCCGGCCACGGCCACGCCGAGGAGCTGCGGACGATGCTCGGGCTCGTCCGGCCGAAGTGCGTGATGCCGGTGCACGGCGAGTTCCGCATGCTGGCCGCGCACGCGCGCCTCGCCGAGGAGAGCGGCGTGCCGAAGGACCGGATCGTGCTCGCGGAGAACGGCTCCGTGGTCGAGCTCGACGAGTCAGGCGCGCATCTCACCGGGAGTGTCGAGAGCGGCGTCACCTTCGTCGACGGACTCGGAGTCGGCGACGTGCAGGACGTGGCACTCCGCGACCGGCGCCATCTGTCCGAGGACGGCGTGCTGATCATCGTCGCCACGCTCGGCTCGAGCAACGGCTCTGTCGCGGGCCGCCCGGAGCTGATCGCGCGCGGTTTCGCCGAGCCGGGCGATCCTCTGCTCGACGAGATGCGCGAGGAGGCCCAGCGCGTGCTCGACGATCTGGTCCGGGACGACGTGCGCGAGATCAAGCTCCTCCAGGAGCACCTGCACGACGGCCTCGGCCAGCTGATCTACGACCGCACCCGCCGCCGGCCGATGATCCTCCCGGTCGTGGTCGAGGTATGAGCACCCTGCGAGCGGAACCGGGCTGGGCGGACGTGCTGACCGACAGCGCCGCCGACCCGGCGACGGCCGATCGCCTCGTCCGGCAGTTGAACGCCGCTTCCGCGGCGTCGCTCGCGTTCTGCCGGCTGCTCGAGCGCTGGGGCCGCGGCGATGCCGCGCCCTCGACCGCGGGCAGGAGGCAGGCCGCGCTCCGGCACGCGGCCGACCGCGCGGAGACGGCGCTCGTGGGGCTCGAGCGGCCGCTCGGCCGTTACCTCCTGGAGCTCGAGCCCGAGCGCGCAGAGGGTCGCTCCTGGTACGGCGCTCCCGGCGCCGCGGAGCTGGTCGAGTGGGCGCCGGTGCTCCACCGCGCGGGCGTCCGCTGCTCGTCGGTCCGCGTAGCGCAGGCCTACCTGGAGCTCGCCGTCTTCCTGCGCGCGCTGGCCGGACTCGACGACGCCGCACGCATCCGCTCGGCGCCCGACCGCTCCTCGCTCTGGGCCGGCCTTTTCGACCTGCGTGAGAACCTGCTCGGCCGGGCCGTGGACGACCTGCGCGCGCTTGCCGCCTGAGCTCGGCGTCGTCGGGTCGGTCAACCTCGACTTCGTCGTGCGCTGCGAGCGTTTGCCGCAGCCGGGCGAGTCGCTGACGGACGCGACGTTCGAGCGCCACCCGGGCGGAAAGGGAGCGAACCAGGCCGTCGCCGCAGCTCGGCTCGGAGCAGACGTGACCTTCGCGGGGAACGTGGGCGACGACGACCTTGCAGACGAGGCCCTGGCCGGCCTGCGCGCAGCCGGCGTCAACGGGCACTTCTGGGTGGCAGGAGACACCGGCGTGGCCTTCATCCTGGTCGACCGCCAGGGCGAGACGGAGATCGTCGTCGCGCCGGGCGCCAACGCCGACCCGGTGACGACTACCTTTCCAGGGAACGTGCTCTGCCAGCTGGAAGTGCCGGTCGAATCGGTCGAGCGCGCCGCCGAGACCGCGAGTCGCTTCTTCCTGAACGCCGCACCCGCGAAGCTGATCCCCGCCGAGCTCGTGCGGGCCGCCGAGATCGTGATCGTGAACCGCTACGAGCTGGAGGCGCTCCCCGAGGCGCCGCGATTGACCGCGCTCACCCTGGGCGCCGAGGGCGCCGTGCTCCTGAAGGACGGCGAGGAGATCGCCCGAGCTCGGCCGCCGCACGTGAGCGTCGTCGACGGAACCGCCGCTGGAGACGCGTTCTCCGCCTGTCTCGTCGTGACGCGACTCGAGGGCTATCGCTGGGAAGAGGCACTCGAGCGCGCGTGCGTCGCAGGCGCTATCGCGGCCTCCCGCCCGGGCGCGCAGCCGTCGCTCCCGACCGCTGCCGAGGTGGATGCGATGCTCGCCCCATGAGCACCCCGATCTTGCTCGACTGCGACCCCGGCCACGACGACGCGATCGCGCTGCTGCTCGCGCTCGGGAGCGACGAGGTCGAGCTGCGCGGCGTCACGACTGTTGCCGGGAACCAGACGCTCGAGAAGACGACGGCCAACGCAATTCGCGTGCTCGAGCTGGCCGGCCGCGCGGATGTTCCTGTCGCCGCCGGCTGCCCGCGACCGCTCGTGCGCGACCCGCGCGTCGCGGCCGACGTCCACGGCGAGACCGGCCTCGACGGGCCGGATCTCCCGCCCGCGAAGGGAAAGCCTGTGAGCACGCACGCCGTCGACTTCCTCGCCGAGCGCGTCGGCGACGCGACCCTCGTCGCGACGGGCCCGCTCACGAACGTCGCGCTCCTGCTCGCGCGCTACCCGGACGCATGTCCCGAGCGCGTCGTCCTGATGGGAGGCGCGATCGCAGAGGGCAACGTCACGCCCGCTGCGGAGTTCAACATCTGGGCCGACCCGGAGGCAGCGGCGCGAGTCTTCGCGAGCGGCCTCGACGTGACGATGGTCGGCCTCGACGTCACCCACCGCGCGCTCGTCACGGCCGCGCACGCCGAGCAGTTGCGGAGCGCGGGCCGCATCGGCCGCACGGTGGCCGAGCTGCTCGACTTCTACGGACGCTTCCACCGCGAGGTCTACGGCTTCGACGGCTCGCCGGTCCACGACGCGGTCGCGATGGCCCACGTGATCGACCCGACGCTGCTCGAGGTCGAGCGGCTGAACGTGCGCGTCGACTGCTGCCCCGAAGAGCTCTGCCGAGGCCGCACCGTCGTCGACGTCTGGCGGCGCACGGGCCTCGAGCCGAACGCGCAGGTCGCGGTCGGAATCGACTCCGAGCGCTTCCTCACGGTGTTACACGACCGCCTCGCCCGGCTAGGCTAAGCGGCGTGATCGCCGACATTTTCACTCTCCTGATCCCTGTCTACGTGCTGGGCGGGCTCCTGCTCCTCCTGATCGTCCTCAACGTGCTCGCGCGCGTGAAGGGCGGCCGCTACGTGCGCCCGATCGCGACGGCGCTGATGAAGGTGCCGTTCCTCAAGCGGTGGCTCCAGAAGGCGTCGAAGGCGAACCTCGAGCGCAAGAACCCGGAGCTCGCGAGCGCGATCGCGAAGCTCGAGCGCAGCGGGGTGCAGAACGACCCCCAGCGCGCCCAGGCGGCTCTCTCACGCCTCAGCGCGGCCGAGCGGCGGGCCTGGCTCCAGGCGGCCGGCGACGAGGGGGCGATCCCCGAGCCCATGAACCGCCAGCAGCGTCGACAGGCCGAAAAGCTGAAGAAGCGCCGTTGAGCCGCTAGTCCAGCCGATGCGGGCGAGAAAATCGCCCGCATGAATTACCTAGAGCGCTACTTCGGCTTTGGACGGCACCGTACGACGCTGCCGCGCGACTCGTTCGCCGGTATGACGACCTTCGTCGTCATGTCGTACATCATCTTCGTCAACCCGATCATCCTGACGAGCGTCAAGGGCCCGGACGGCAAGACGCTGCCGTTCGACGGCGTGCTCGCCTCGACGTGCCTGGTCGCGTGCGTGATGACGATCTTGATGGGCGTCTACACGAACCGCGCCTACGCGCTCGCACCGGGCCTTGGGATCAACGCGATCGTCGCGTTCACGCTCGTCGGCACGCTGCACCTCTCGTTCCCGTCGGCGATGGGGCTGATCGTGCTCGAGGGCCTGGTGGTCACCGCCCTCGTGCTCACGGGCCTGCGCGAGACGATCATGCGCGCGATCCCGCTCGAGCTGAAGAAGGCGATCGCGATCGGGATCGGCCTCTTCATCGCGTTCATCGGCTTCTACAACTCCGGTCTCGTGGTGAAGGCGGCCTCGCCCGACGTGCCGGTGACGCTGGCGCGCCTGACCACGTGGCCGGTGCTCGTGACCGTCTTCGGGCTCGCGCTGACGATCGCGCTGCGCGCGCTGCGGTTCCGAGGCGACCTGCTGGTCGGGATCGTCGCCACGACCGCGCTCGCAACCCTGATCAACGAGCTCCACGACGACAAGGCGCTGCCCGTCGGCGCGCAGCTGCCGACCCACGTGGTCGAGCACCCGAACTTCAGCCTGCTCGGCAACTTCGATTTCCACGCCTTCTCGCACATCGGCGGAGTGGGGGGCACGGCCGCGGTGGTGAGCGCGCTCGCGTGGGTCTTCACACTCTTCCTCTCCGACTTCTTCGACACGATGGGCACGCTCGTCGGCGTCGGCAAGCAGGCCGGCTACCTGGACGAGAAGGGCGAGCTCCCGGAGATCCGCAAGCCGCTCCTCGTCGACTCCGTGGCCGCGATCGCCGGCGGGGCTGCCTCTGCCTCGTCGGCGACGACCTACATCGAGTCGGGCGCGGGCGTAGCCGCCGGCGGCCGGACCGGCTGGGTCTCCGTCGTCTGCGGCGCGCTCTTCTTCCCGTTCATGTTCTTCGCGCCCGTGATCGGGATGGTGCCGCCTCAGGCGACCGCCCCGGCGCTGATCCTGGTCGGCTGGATGATGATCAGCACGCTCGCCGAGTACGAGGACGAGGCTGATGCGGACGGCGGCACGAAGCGGAGGCGCGCCTTCGCGGGGATCGACTTCCACGACGTCGCAATCGGAATCCCGGCTGCGCTCGTGATCATGGTGATGCCGTTCACCTGGAACATCACGAACGGGATCGGCTTCGGCTTCATCGCCTACGTCCTGATCCGGCTCTTCCAGGGCCGCTGGCGCGTCGTCCACCCACTGATGGCGGTCGTCTCGCTCGCGTTCGCGGTCTACTTCGTGATCCCGCTGCTGCAGGACCACTTCAGCTGGATCTAGGAGGGAACGCCCGGATGGGCGTCGAAGCAGGCCGCCGATGGCGCGCCGTCGGAAGAGACGCACGCTCAAGCCGCGCGTGCCCTCGCGCGTCAAACGCAGGAAGCGCGGGGGCAAGCAGAAGGCGGAGGGGCACCAGCACCCGGAGCTGATCGGGCTCGGGCTGCTCGCGCTCGGCGCGTTCCTCGGCTCGGTCGTCTGGGCCGGCTGGAACGGCGGCTACGTCGGGCACTGGATCGGCCAAGGCCTGGAAGCCCTGATCGGGAGCGCGACGATCGGACTGCCTGCCGCGCTTGCGATCGTGGGCGCGCTGATGGTCGCGCGCAGCGATCTCGTCGACGTGCGCCCGTTCCGCACGGGCCTCGTCGTGCTGGCTCTCGGCCTGATGATCACGCTCGGCAAGGACCAGGGCGGCTACGTCGGCACCGCGCTCGGCGGCGGGCTCGCGCTCGCGATCGGCTCCACCGGGGTCGCGATCGCCGGAATCCTCACGCTGCTTGCCGGCGGCCTGCTCGTTACCGGTGCCTCGGCGGGCGCGATGGTGCGCAGCTCCGGCCGCTCACTGCGGGTGCTCGGGACGAGGACGATCGAGTCGACGCGCCGGCGCCGGGCTCCGGTGCAGCGGCTGCAGGTGCTCGACGGCGCCATAACTGCCGAGTCGCTCCCTCCCGTTGCGCCGCCTGTGGACGTCGTCAATGCCTTTCCCGAGCTCGTCTCCGAGGGCGACTCGCCACTGCTCATTCACCCCGAGACCGAAGCGGAGGACCAGGACCAGTCGAGCCTCTTCGACATCACCTCCGAGACCGCGACCGAGTACCGGCTTCCGGACCGAGCGCTCCTGCGACGCTCGGCTCCCGGCGCCGGTCCCGACGCCGACCACTCCTCACGCGTCGCCGAGGCCCTCGTCCAGACGCTCGCGAACTTCGGCGTCGAGGCGACCGTGATCGGCCAGATCTCGGGCCCGCGCGTGACGCGCTACGAGCTGCAGCTCGCGCCGGGCACCAAGGTCTCGAAGGTCGCGGGCCTGAAGGACGACCTCTCGTACGCGCTCGCCACGACGGAGATCCGCATCCTCGCGCCGATCCCCGGCAAGCAGGCAGTCGGCGTCGAGCTGCCGAACACGAGCCCGAACCTCGTCACGCTCGGCGACATCTACGACGACCTCCCGGTGACCTCGAGCCCGCTGTCGGTGTGGCTCGGCAAGGACATCTCGGGCCAGGCGGTGTGGACCGACCTCGCGCGGATGCCACACATCCTGATCGCCGGCACCACCGGCTCGGGCAAGTCAGGCTGCATCAACACGATCCTCACCTCGGTGCTGCTGCGCTCGACCCCTGAGGACGTGCGGATGATCCTGATCGATCCCAAGCGGATCGAGCTGAACTACTACGAGTCGATCCCGCACCTCCTCACGCCGGTCGTCTCGAGCCCGAAGGAGGCCGCGACGGTGCTGCGCAACGTGGTCGCCGAGATGGAGCGCAGGTACGAGCGCCTCTCTGCAGTGCGTGCCCGCAGCCTCTCCGAGGCCAATCGCGCCTTCCGCTCTCGCGGCGAGCCCTCGCTGCCATACCTGCTGGTCGTGATCGACGAGCTCGCGGACCTGATGATGATCTCGCCGCAGGAAGTCGAGGACGCGGTCATCCGGCTCGCGCAGAAGTCCCGCGCCGTCGGGATCCACCTCGTGCTGGCGACGCAGCGGCCGTCCGTCGACGTGATCACCGGGATGATCAAGGCCAACGTGCCGAGCCGGATCGCCTTTGCCGTCTCCAGCCAGACCGACTCGCGCGTGATCCTCGACCAGGCGGGCGCCGAGAGCCTGCTCGGCCAGGGCGACATGCTCTTCAAGCCGCTCGGCACCTCGCGGCTCCAGCGCGTCCAGGGCGCGTTCGTGACCGAGGAGGAGATCGCCCTCGTCGTCGAGCAGTGCCGCGCCCAGCGCGACCAGGAGCTCGACGAGTCGCTGCTCGAAGCGCCCGAAGCGACGGCTGAGGCCGGCGGCGCCGAGGGCGACTTCGACCCGGACGAGGATCCGCTGCTCGACAAGGCGATCGAGATCGTCGTCCAGACCCAGACCGCCTCCGTCTCCCTCATCCAACGGCGGCTGCGCGTCGGATACACACGCGCGGGCCGCCTGATCGACATGCTCGAGCGCCGCGGCATCATCTCTGGCTACGAAGGCTCGAAGCCCCGGCGCGTGCTGGTCTCGGACGCCGAGATCGAGCGGGCGCAGGTCTAACCAAGCCTCGGGCAGGCCGTCTAACCTCTTGCCGCATGCAGGGGTCGCGGCTTAGCATCCTCTGAATTCCAAAACCCGGGAGGGATAGTTGTGAAACGAAACACGTGGACGGCGCTTGCGATCGCTGCGATCGCCGCCGCCGCCTCACTGACCATTTCTGCCGCTGGCGGGGTGGGGTCGGCGTCGGCGGGACCACAGGCGACGCTCAAGGCCGCCATGGTCAGCGATACCGGCAACATCAACGACCGGTCGTTCAACGCGCTTTCGAAGAAGGGGCTCGACAAGGCCAAGCGCGTGCTGCACGCGCAGACGCACGTCTTCATCTCGAACTCGGCGGCCGATTATCTGCCGAACTTCACAGCTGCGGGGCGGCAGGGATACAACGCGATCGTCGCGACGGGCTTCCTGCTCGGAGACGACATGAGCACTGCCGCGACGCAGTTTCCCAAGTCGAAGTTCGCGATCGTCGACTTCCCGTGGGTCGCGCTCAAGGACAAGCCCAAGAATGCCGTCGGCCTAACGTTCAAGTCCGAGCAGTCGGGCTACCTCGTGGGCTATCTCGCGGGGCTGATGGTGAAGAAGCAGGGCGGCAAGCAGGTGGTCAGCGCCGTCGGCGGTAAGAAGATCCCGTCGGTCGACAACTGGATCGCCGGCTACAAGGCGGGTGCGAAGAAGGCGAACCCGAAGGTCAAGTTCTACGTCGACTACTCGAATCAGTTCTCGGTGCAGTTCTCGGCGCAGTGCAAGGAGCTCGCTCTCAAGCAGATCGCCAAGGGCTCCCAGGCAATCTTCCAGGTTGCCGGTGGGTGCGGTCTCGGCGCGCTGGATGCCGCGAAGGCCAACCACAAGGGCCGCCGGCCTGTGTGGGGGGTCGGCGTCGACGCCGACCAGGCTTACCTCGGCAAGCACATCCTGACGAGCGGCACGAAGAAGGTCGACGTCGCGACGTACCGCTTCTACGCGTCAGTGAAGAACGGAACGTTCAAGGGCGGTCGGGACTTCGTCGGCACACTCAAGAACGGGCTGCAGGGTATTGGCAAGGTCAGCCCCAAGGTACCCAAGAGCTTCATCACGAAGATGAACCACATCAAGCAGCTGATCATCAAGGGCAAGATCAAGCCGCCCTCGACGCTCTAAGCGAGCTCGCGTAACGACTGCGAGGAGCGGACGCACCGCGTTCGCTCCTCGCGTGTCTCCGCTTAGAATCGGCCGCGGACGATGGAGCAGCGGCCGGTACTCGAGTTGCGGGGCATCACGAAGCGCTTCCCCGGCGTCGTCGCCAATGACCAGGTCGACTTCGACCTCCGGGGGCGGGAGGTACACGCTCTCCTCGGCGAGAATGGCGCGGGCAAGTCGACCCTGATGAATGTCCTCTACGGGCTCTACAGCCCGGACGAGGGCGAGATTCGGGTCAAGGGGGAGCCGGTGCGGATGCGCTCCCCGAAGGACGCGATCGACCACGGCATCGGCATGGTTCACCAGCACTTCATGCTGATCCCGGTGATGACGGTGGCCGAGAACATCGTCCTCGCGACCGAGCCCACCCGCGGAGGGGTGGTGCTCGACTACGACGCCGCGCGCAAGCGGGTCGACCAGCTGGCGCGGACGTTCGGGTTTCGGATCGACCCCGACACGCGGGTCGAGGAGCTCACGGTCGGCCAGCAGCAACGGGTCGAGATCCTGAAGGCCCTACACCGTGGCGCAGAGATCCTCATTCTCGACGAGCCGACCGCGGTTCTCACGCCCCAGGAGGCGAGTGAGCTGTTCGAGATCCTGCGCACGCTCGTCCGCGAGGGCATGTCGATCATCTTCATCAGCCATAAGCTGGGCGAGGTGCTCGAGATCGCGGACCGGATCACGGTGCTGCGCCGCGGCAAGGCCGTGGAGACCGTCCCGCGCGAGGGTGCCACCGAGGAGGGTCTGGCGCGAATGATGGTCGGACGCGAGGTGCTGCTGCGGGTCGAGAAGACGCCGGCCCAGCCGAAGGAGCCCGTGTTGCGCGTCGAGGCCCTGCATGTGCTCGACGACCGCCGCCTCGAGGCCGTCCGCGGGATCTCCTTCGAGGTCCTGCGCGGCGAGATCGTCGGGATCGCCGGGGTCGACGGCAACGGCCAGACCGAGCTGATCGACGCGCTCAGCGGGCTGCGGCACCCGTCCGCCGGGAGTATCCTGCTCGGTGATCGCGACATCACGGGCTCGTCTGCCGGAAGGATCCTCGACTTCGGGCTCGGCCACATCCCGGAAGACCGGCAACGTCGCGGCCTAGTGCTGGACTTCACGCTCGCCGAGAACGTCGCGCTGCACGACTTCGACAAGCGCCCGAACTCGCGCTTCGGCTGGTTGTTTCCCCGGCGGATGGTCCGGCGGGCAGAGGAGCTGCTGCGGCAGTTCGACGTCCGCGGCGGCGGCGCGCAGACGAGAGCGTCGGCCCTCTCGGGAGGCAACCAGCAGAAGGTCGTGCTCGCCCGGGAGATGTCGCGCGATCCGAAGCTCCTGATCGCCGCCCAGCCGACGCGCGGGCTTGACGTCGGCGCGATCGAGTTCGTCCACCGGCGGCTGGTCGAGGCCCGGGACCGTGGTGAGGCGGTGCTGCTCGTCTCGCTCGAGTTGGACGAGGTGCTCTCGCTCTCCGACCGGATCTTCGTCGTGTACGAGGGACGGATCGTCGCCGAGCACGGCCCGGGCGCGACGGAGGAAGAGCTCGGATTCGAAATGACCGGTGGGCGGCGCTCAGGGACCGCTGCGTGAGCGAAAGACCCGTCCCGGAGGCGTCCGAGCCCGACGAGGCGGCCGTCCCGAGCCCGGCCGCGCGGCTTGCCTTCTACCAACACGCCGGCGGGCTGGTCACACCGCTCGTCACCACGGTGCTCGCATTCTTCATCGGCGGCCTCGTGGTGCTCGTCGTCACGGGCAAGAACCCGCTCTCGACCTACAAGGCGATCTTCAATGGAAGCGGCCTCAACTGGTTCTT
>JAWVDY010000124.1:0-15233 GCA_033856995.1 Gaiellaceae bacterium | reverse complement strand
TCGCCTTGCCGATCGAGAGGTGCACGTTCGCGCCGCGGTCGGTGCGGGACTCGAGCTTGCCCGCCTTCGCATCGCGGACCGCCTTGCCGACGTCGAAGGTCACCGTGCCGGTCTTCGGGTTCGGCATCTTCCCGCGCGGGCCGAGGATGCGGCCGAGCTTGCCGACGACACCCATCTGGTCGGGCGTTGCGATCGCGACGTCGAAATCGTCGAACCCTTCCTCGATCTGCTTTCCGAGGTCGGCGGTGCCCACGATGTCTGCCCCTGCCTCTTCCGCCTCCTTCGCCTTGTCGCCCTCGGCGAAGACAACGACGCGGGACTCGCGACCTGTGCCGTGCGGGAGCATCAGCGTCCCGCGCAGCTGCTGCTCTGCGTGACGAACGTTCAGGCCCAGGTTGAAGTGCGCCTCGACGCTCTCGTCGAACTTCGCGGTCTCGGCGCCCTTGAGCAGCCGCACAGCCTGAGCCGGCGAGTAGAGCTGCTCGCGGTCGATCTGCGCCCGGGCGTTGCGGTAGGCCTTGCCGTGGCTCATAGGTCCGTCTCGACTCCCATGCTGCGCGCGGTTCCCGCGACGATCAGCATCGCGTGCTCGACGTCGCGCGCGTTCAGGTCGGGCATCTTCGTCTCGGCGATTGAGCGCACCTGCGCGTTTGTGAGCCGCCCGACCTTCTCGCGGTTGGGCTCGCCAGAGCCCTTCTCGAGCCGCAGCGCCTCCTTGATCAGGACGGCGGCCGGCGGCGTCTTCGTGATGAAGTCGAATGAACGGTCCTCGTAGACCGTGATCTCGACCGGCGTGATGCGGCCGTTCTCCTGCGCTGTCTGCGCGTTGAACGCCTTGCAGAACTCCATGATGTTGACGCCGTGCTGGCCGAGGGCGGGACCGACCGGGGGCGCCGGATTCGCCTGCCCGCCCGGGATCTGGAGCTTGATGAGTGTGAGGATCTTCTTGGCCATCGTCAGTCGAGCTTCTTGACCTGGTCGAAGCCGAGCTCCACCGGAACCTGGCGCTCGAAGATGTCCACGAGCACCTTCAGCTTCTGCTGGTCGGGGTTGACGTCGACGATCTCGCCGTCGAAGTCGGAAAGCGGGCCGGAGGTTACCTTCACCGACTCGCCGAGCGAGAACTCGACCTGCGCGCGAGGCCGCTCTCCGGTGGCGGCGCCGGTGCGCAGGATCCGGTCCACCTCACCCTGCGAGAGCGGGACGGGCTTCGAGCCGGCGCCGACGAAGCCGGTCACCCCCGGCGTGTTCTTCACGACCGTCCAGGACTCGTCGCTCAGATCCATGTTCACGAGCACGTAGCCGGGCAGGATCCGTTTCTCGGTCTGTACCTTCTGGCCGTCCTTCGTCTCGACGACCTGCTCGGTCGGGACGACGACGCGGCGGAACCGCTGCTGCTGTGCCATCGAGTCGATCCGGTGCTCGAGGTTCGTCTTGACCTTGTTCTCGTGACCGGAATAGGTGTTGATCGCGTACCAGCGGAACATGCCTAGCCTCCCAGGAGGACGTGCTGGACAAAGCGGCGGAAGAGCGCGTCCGCTAGGAACAGATAGACGCCGGTGACGAGGCACGCGACGAGGACGACGGCGGTACCTTGGATCAGCTGGTGCTGTCCGGGCCAGTCGACCTTCTTGAGCTCGGCCCACGACTCCCCGACGAAGCGCTTGCTGCCCTGGCCCGGGAGGTGGCGGTCGTCGGTCTTTGCCGGCGCAGCGGCGGGACGCGGCGCCTGTTGCTGCGGCGGGGGTGCCTGCTGCTGCTGCGGCTGGGGCCGCTGCGGCGTCCGCTCGACGGCGGAGGCGCGGCTCTCGGCCTGGGCTGCGCGGCGCGCGCGGCGCTCGGAGCGTGTCTGCCGCGCCACTAGCGGGTCTCCCGGTGGATGGTGTGCCCGCCGCACCAGCGGCAGTACTTCTTGAACTCGACGCGGTCCGGCGAGTTTCGCTTCGACTTCTGGGTCTGGTAGTTCCGCCGCTTGCAGTCGACGCAAGCGAGCGTGATTCCGACTCTTACCCCGGTTGCCATAGTTGTCCCTTGTCGCTCCGAATAGTCGAGGAGGTAGCGGCGGGAGGACTCGAACCTCCGACACGCGGATTATGATTCCGCTGCTCTAACCAACTGAGCTACGCCGCCGCGCGCGCCTGAGTGTAGCAGCGCCGAGCCGGAGCCTCTCACGCCGGGCTCACGCGCACATGAACCTCTGAGCGGATTGAACGGCCCCGCCAGCAAAGCCGTCGTGGCCTCTTTGGCGGCATCGCAAGCGATGCCGCGGTCGACGCTAGGCTGCGCCGATGGCTGCGATCGAGGCAGAGGGACTGCGGCGGACCTACAAGACCACGACCGGCGTCGTGCGCCGGAAGTCGCTTGAGATCGAGGCGGTCCGCGGGATCGACTTCGCGGTCGCGGAGGGCGAGCTTTTCGGCCTGCTCGGCCCGAACGGGGCCGGGAAGACGACCACGATCAAGATGCTGATCACGCTGCTGATCCCGACCGCGGGCAAGGCGCGCGTGCTCGGGCTCGACGTGGTCAAGGACGCGCGCGAGGTGCGCAAGCGGATCGGCTACGTCTTCGGCGGCGAGCGCGGCGTCTACGAGCGCCTCTCGGGCTACGACAACCTGCGCTACTTCGCCGAGCTCTACGGCGTGCCGCCCAAGGAGCAGAAACGCCGGATCGAAGAGCTGCTCGAGCTCGTCGGGCTGAAGGGCCGCGAGCACGAGCGGGCGGAGGGGTACTCGCGCGGGATGAAGCAGCGGCTGCACGTTGCGCGCGGGCTGCTGCACGACCCGCAAGTGGTCTTCCTCGACGAGCCGACGATCGGGCTCGACCCCGTCGGTGCGCGCGAGGTACGGGCGATGATCGCGGCGCTGACCGCCGCCGGCAAGACCGTGCTGCTGACGACGCACTACATGTTCGAGGCCGATGCGCTCTGCGACCGCATTGCCGTCATCTCGCAGGGCGAGATCGTCGCCGAGGGCACGCCCACCGACCTCAAGCGCGGGGTAGCCGAGGGGACGGTCGTCGAGGTCGAGGTCTTCGGCGGCGCAGACGACGCCGTCGGCCGCGTGCGTGGCCTTGGCGGAGTCATGTCGGTGACGATCGAAGAGCGCGAGCAGGCGCAGGTGCTGGTCGTGCAGACCGAGGCGACCGTCGAGCTGACGCAGGCGATCCTAGGCTGCCTGGACGGCGCCGACGTCGGGCGCATCTCCCAGCGCGAGCCGACGCTCGAGGACGCGTACGTCGCGCTGGTGACGGAATGAGCTCGCTTCGCTTCCTCGGGGTCAGCTGGGTGCTCCAGTTCAAGATGATCATGCGCTCGCCGTTCGACGGGATCGGGAACGTGATCTACCCGCTGTTCTTCGCGACGGTCGCGTTTTTCGTCTTCCGAGCCGGCGACAGCCCGAGGACGCTGATCTACGCGTCGCTAGGGTCGGCGGTGATGGGCATGTGGTCGTCGGTCAGCACGTCGGCGGGGTCGGCGATGCAGCGTGAGCGATGGTGGGGCACGCTCGAGCTGCTCGTCGGCGCGCCGCGCCACTTCGCGCTCGTCCTGCTGCCGACCACCCTCGGGCTGGCCACGGTCGGGATCTACAACCTCCTGGCGACGCTCCTCTGGGGACGGTTTCTCTTCGGCGTGCACCTGACGATCGCGCACCCGCTGCTCTTCGGCCTCTCGATCCTCGGCACCGTGCTCTCGTTCGGCGGGCTCGGCTTCCTCTTCGCGGTCTCGTTCGTGCGCTTTCGGGCCGCCTGGGTGCTGGGGAACTTCTTCGAGTACCCCGTCTGGCTGATCTGCGGCTTCCTCGTGCCGCTCTCGTTCCTGCCGGTCTGGGTCAAGCCCGTCGCCTGGGTGCTCGCGCCGACCTGGGGGATGAACGCGATCCGCGAGTCCGCGCTCGGCGGCACGCCGCTGCCGGACCTCGCCCTCTGCCTTGGACTGGGCGCTCTCTACATCACGATCGGCGTGCTGGTGACCGAGCGCGTGCTCCGTGCCGCGCGACTGCGTGGAACGCTCTCGCTGACGTGATCGTCGCCGCGCGGATCTTCGTCATCGGCGGGGCGACGAGCTTCCGCGCCCTCTGGTACTGGCTGACTCCCTGGATCTACGTGCCGACGATGCTGGTCGCGCCGATCTTCCAGATCCTGCTCTTCGCCTACATCGGCCGCTCCGCTCACCTGCGCTCGGACGAGTTCTACTTGATCGGGAACGCGCTCCAGTACGCCTCGATCCCCTGCCTCTTCGCGATGGCGCAGATGGTGGGCGGCGAACGGTTCCAGAACACGCTGAGCGCGATTCTCGTCAGCCCCGCGCCGCGAATCCCCCTCTTCCTCGGGCGCTCGCTGCCGGTGGTGCTCAACGGGGCGTTCGTGTCGGCGTTCTCGCTCGCCGTGGGCAGCCTCATCCTCGGCGTGCACCTGCCGGCCTCCTCGCTCGCCCCGCTGGCGCTCGTGATCCTGATCGCCGCGTTTTCGTGCACCGGGCTCGGGCTGATCAACGCCGCGCTCAGCCTGCGGATCCGCGAGAACGCCGTCCTGAACAACGTCATCTTCGGCTTCCTGCTCATCTTCACGGGGGCCAACGTCCCGCTCGACGCGCTGCCCGGTTGGATGAGCACGGCGGCACAGGGCATGCCGTTCACGCACGCGATCAAGGCGGCGCGCCAGCTGGCCGCGGGCGGCGGGCTCGGCGACGTCCGCGGCCTGATCGGCGCGGAGATCCTCGTCGGCGCCGTCTATGGCATCGTCGGCTACGGGGTGCTGCGCTTCTTCGAGCTCCAGGGGCGCCGGCACGCGACCCTCGAGCGGTCCTGATGCGCGCGCGCGAGCTGAACTGGATGCAGGTCGAGGAGTACCTCACGCGCGACGATCGTGTCGTGCTGCCGATCGGCTCGACCGAGCAGCACGGCTACCTGTCGCTCGAGACCGACAACATCCTGGCCGAGCGCGTCTCGGCCGAGGCCGCGGCGCCGCTCGGCGTGCTGGTGCTGCCGGTGCTCGCGTACGGCTTGACGCCCTCGTTCGCGCGCTACCCGGGGAGCCCGACGCTGCGGCTCCAGACGCTCGCGGCGGTGCTCCGAGACCTGCTCGACTCGCTCCACGGCCAGGGCTTCCGGCGCTTCCTGCTCGTGAACGGCCACGGCGGCAACATCGCCGGCGGCTCGCTCGTCCGCGAATGGGCGGCCGCGAACGCCGACGCGCAGGCGATCTTTCACAACTGGTGGTCGAGCGAGCGCGTGCTGGCCGCGGCGCGCGAGATCGACCCGCAACCGAGCCACGCGAACTGGTTCGAGAACTTCCCGTGGACGCGGCTCGCGGGCGTCGAGCTGCCGCAGAGCAGGAAGCCGCCGCTCGACCAGGACGCTTACCGGTCGGCCGGGCCGGCCGAGGCGCGCGAGCTCCTCGGCGACGGCGTCTTCGAGGGCGCATACGAGCTTCCCGACGATCAGGTCGAGGCCGTCTGGCGGACCGGCGTCGACGAGGTGCGCGGGATCCTGGAGCACGGATGGCGGTGAACGACCCGCTCGCGCTCTTCCAGGAGTGGTTCGACGAGGCGCGGGCCGCGGGCGTCGCGATGCCTGAGACGATGACGCTCGCGACCGCGGACGCCAAGGGCCGGCCCTCGGCGCGAATGGTCCTGCTGAAAGGCGCCGACGAGCGCGGCTTCACGTTCTTCACGGGCTACGAGAGCCGCAAGGGCGGCGAGCTGGCCGAGAACCCGCGCGCGGCACTCGTCTTCTACTGGCAGCCGCTCGGACGGCAGGTGCGGGTCGAAGGAACGGTGCGGAGGCTCTCGGCGGAGGAGTCGGACGCGTACTGGGCCACGCGGCCGCCCCGCTCGCGCGCCGCGGCCGCGGCGTCGCGCCAGAGCGAGCCGATCGACTCGCGCGAGGAGCTCGAGGCGGCGTTCGACGCGCAGCTCGCGCTCGACGAGGCCCCGCGGCCCGAGCGCTGGGGCGGCTACGTCCTCGAGCCGGAAGCGATCGAGCTCTGGCAGCACCGCGACGACCGCCTGCACGACCGCCTCAGGTTCACACGCGCGCGCGAGGGCTGGAGCTCCGAACGGCTCTCACCGTAAGCCGGGAGCCCGAACCCCGACCCGACCATCTCGCAAAATCGCGTATTGAATTTGCGGTTTTGCCTAACGGAGACACGCCTCTGTCGCCGTTGCTTCGCTTTCGTCTGCCCACTAGTAAGAGGGGTGCGCCGTGCTGCTGCGCTGCTGCTTACTTCACCAGCGAGAGCAGTTTGAACATCGGCAGGTACATCGAGATGATGATCACGCCGACCATCGCGCCGACGCCGATCATCATCAGCGGCTCGATGATCGCGGTCAGCGACGAGATCGCGGCGTCGACCTCGTCCTCGTAGAAGTCGGCGATCTTGCCGAGCATCTTCTCGAGCTCTCCGGTCTCCTCGCCGATCTTCACCATCTGGCTGACCATCGGCGGGAACACGGGATTCTCGATCAGCGGCTGCGCGATCGGCACGCCCTGGTGAACCTTCTGCCGCACGTCTGAGAGCGCCTCTTCGACGACCCAGTTGCCGGCGGTCTGGCCCGTGATCTCGAGCGCCTTGATGATGTCCACGCCGGCGGCAACGAGCGTCGAGAGGGTGCGCGAGAAGCGCGCCATCGTGACTTTGAGGACGACGTCGCCGATCTTCATCGGGATGCGCAGCTTGATCCGGTCCCAGAGATGCCGCCCGGTCTCCGTCTTCTTGAACCGGCGGATACCCCAGATCGTGCCGAAGAAGGCCGGGAAGATGATGTACCAGTGGTGGCGAAGCTGGTTGGAGGCCGCTACGACCCACTGGGTGAGGGTCGGCAGCTGGCCGCCGAGCTGGGCGAAGATGTTCACGAAGACCGGCACGAGGAACATCAGCAGGCCGATCAGGACGAGGGTGGCGAAGATCATCACCATCGTCGGGTACATCATGGCGCCCTTCACGCGCCGCTTGATCTGTGTCTCCTTCTCGATCTGGAGCGCGACGCGGTCGAGCACCTGGTCGAGAATTCCGGCGGCCTCGCCGGCTTCGACCATCGCGATGTAGAGGCGGGTGAAGATCTTCGGGTGCCGCGCGAGCGCCTGCGAGAGCAGCAGGCCGCCTTCGACGTCGGCGCGGAGCTCCTTGATCACGAGCGCGAAGTACGGGTCGTCGGTCTGCTCCTCGAGGATCACGAGCGAGCTGACGACGTTCAGGCCGGCCTCGATCATCGTCGCGAACTGACGCGAGAAGATCTGCAGCGTCTTCGGCTTGATCTTCTTGAAGACGGTGCGGACGCTCTCCTCGCCGCTCGCCGGCAGCTCCTGGATGAACTCGGCCAGGAGGCCGCGAACGCGAAGCTGCTCGCGCGCGGCGTCGAGATCCGGCGCGTGGACCTCGCCCCCGAGCGAGAGCCCTTCCGCATTGATCGCGCTGTAGGTGTACGCCGCCATACACAACGCGTATCGGCAGGGGGATCGGCCCGCTTGAGGAGCGCTCGAAAGCTGCCGATACACCTCTCGTGCGCGCGCGGCTCAATTCTGAGCACGGCTTCGGCCTGATCGAGCTCCTGATGGCGATGGTGATGCTGAACATCGGCATCCTCGCGGTCGTAGCTTCGTTCAACAGCGGGATCTTCGCGCTCAATCGCGCGAGCCGGATCTCGACCGCGTCGGCGCTGGCGGACTCTCAGATGGAGCTCTACCGCGCGATCACGTACAGCTCGATCGCGCTCGACGCGACCTCGCTGGCCTCGACCGACAACACGTACAAGTGCGACGCGGCGCTCGGCGCCTCGTGCCCTAACTCGACTGCCGGTGAGCCGACGACGAGCTGCGCCGGCTCACCGCTTCCGAACGAATGCCTTCCGAGCCGGACGGCGACCGGAGCCGATCGCAAGCAGTACCGCGTCGACACGTACGTCACGAGCTCGACGCCGCCCAACGGGCGAGCCCTGAAGCTCGTCACCGTTGTCGTTCGCGACGCCACCAAGCTCTCAGCCCGCCCGCTCGCGCGCGTCTCCTCGACGTTCGACCAGTCGACCGCCAGCTAGAGCCAGTCGTAAGCCGGCGCGGCCCTCCGGGTGCGCGCTGCCGCGCGAGCACCGAACTTGGGGACGGTTAGTCTCCTTGTCATGACGGAAACGGAGGAGCTCGGCCGAGGCGGGCGGTTGCGGGGCGGCGCTGCAGGCGAGCTCGTGGCGGCCGCCTACGCCGTGGAGAGCGCACACGGCCCGCGGCTCGCCCGCGGCCTTTCGCTCGCGGATCTTGCGCATGCGGTGGCACTGGTCGAGGGCGGCGACCTGGCCGGCGACGACGCGCGGGCACTCGTGCAAGGGCTGCTCGAGCTCCACGCGATTCCCGGCGACGAGTTCCCGTGGGACCCGTCGCTCGGCGATGCATTCAATGCGCGTGAGGCCGAGCTCGAGCGGCGGGTGGGCAGTGCGGCGGCGGGATGGCTGAGCGCGGGGCGTCCACGCCGCGAGGCCTTTCGCGTCGGGCTCCGTCTGATTGCGCGTGGAGCCGCCCGGGAGCTTCACGATGCGCTCGCCGACCAGGCCGCCGCGCTCACGCGACACGCCCGCGCGACCCGAGACGCGCTCGCGACCGACTACACCTACCTGCAGCCGGCCCAGCCGACCACCGTCGGGCACCTGCTCCTGACATACGCCTATCCGGCGCTGCGGGACGCCGATCGCGTGCGCACGTCGTACACGGCCCTCGGGGCGAGCGTCGCCGGCGCAGGTGGAAGTGCGGGCTCGCGCTGGGCGCTCGATCGAGCACGTCTCGCCGAGCTGCTCGGCTGCGACGGGATGATCGAGCATGCCAAGGACGCGGCGTGGCAGGCGGATGTCTACGTCGAGCTCCTCGCGACCCTCGCGATCGCGGCCACGCACCAGAGCCAGCTCGGCCAGGACTTCGAGATCTACGCGAGCCAGGAGTTCGGGCTCGTGGAGCTCGGCGATGCCCACAGCCGCGCGAGCGCGCTGATGCCGCAGAAGAAGAACCCGTACGCCCTCGCCGCGATCCGGACACAGGCCGGCCAGGCTGCCGGCGACCTGGCTGCCGCACTCGCGACCCTGCACACCGGGTCGGCTCGTACGGATCACTTCCACCTCCTGAACGGCACGGTCCCACGAGCGCTCGACGACGCCGTCGCGGTCGCACGGCTCACGGCATCCGTGCTGAACGGGATCGAGTTGCGGCCGGCGCGCTTCGAGCAGGTCGCACGTGAGAGCTTCGTGACCGCGGCCGACGTCGCCGATGTCCTCGCGCTCGAGGGCGGCCTCGACTACCGCAGCGCGCACAAGGTCGTCGGCCGGGCCGTCCGCGACCTCGTCGAGTCGGGGGAGCCGCCGTCGGCGCTGACGCCCGCGCGCCTGTCTGCGGCTGCCGAGGCCGCGATCGGGGCGCCGGTCGAGCTCGACGAAGCGACGCTGCGTGCCGCGCTCGATCCCGCTGCCTGCACCGCGGCCCGTCGACAGATCGGCTCCTCGTCACAGGAGGCGATGGACGCGATGCTCGCCGGGCTCGATGCGACCCTGGCGGAGAATGAGTCGTGGAGCGCGGCTGCGCGTGAGCGCGAGCGGGCTGCCGAGGCGGCGCTGCTGGCGGGCGCCCGTGCGCTCGTCTGAGGCGCCGCTCGCGGACGACGACGCGTTGTGCAGGGGCGCGATGCGCGGGCCCTATGAAACGGACAGCAGCCGCAGCACGTAGCGAGTACCGTCGGCGGTGTTCTGCAGCGTCAGTGCCTTTGCCTTCGTCAGCGTGACCGTCGCGGAGCCGTTCGCCAGCGCGCCGCCTGCGATCGAGATCTTCGCGCGCTTCGACGTCACCGACACGAGCTTGAAGAACGGATCCGAGGACGGGAACCGTCCGCCGATCGCGACCGTCTCGGTGACGCCGTTGACGGAGATCTCGGCGCTTGTGCGCGAGGTGCTCGTCGGCGTGACCGGGATGACGTTGGAGCCGGCCCGAGTCGACGACGGGCCGCTCGTCGGAGTCGTCGGGTTCGCGCCGCTCGGCCTGGTGGTGCCGGTGCTCGGGGGGCCGGCGGAGTTCGTCCCCGCGTTCAGGTTGATCTGCTGAACGAACGGGTCCTTCGTCCGGAAGAGGCCGAAGGCGAGCAGCTGCCCGGACTCCGGCGCGGAGACCGGGTCGGAATCTGCGAGGCCGTCTCGGCCCGTGGGCGCCGGGGCCGCGTTGCCGCCGCCGAGCGACGGGGCTGCGACCGGCGAGGGACTGGCCGGCGTCGAGGTCGTCGAGGCGGGGGGTGAGCTCGAGGCGCCCTGGTCCGCCGGGTGCATCATCTTCAGCGTCCGCGGAACCTGGAACGCGAGCAGGCCGAGCAGAAGCACCCCGCCGACGGCCGCGTAGATCTTTTGCTTCTTGGCCTTGGCCTTGGGATCGATCTTCTTCGCCATGTCTAGGTCCCTGCCGGCGCGGCCGTCGCGCCTGTCGGAGCCGGCGTCGGAGTGGTCGGGGTCGTCGCGGCGGCGCCAGTCGCGCCGGTTGCGCCCGTCGCGCCGGTGGTTCCGGTCGGCGGCGCGACAGTCGGTGCGGTGCCGGTGCCGAACACGAACGCGTCGATGATCAGGTGGGCGCGGATCTGCGGAAAGCCGGGAGGAGACGCCTCGGCGAAGTCGACCTCGTCGATCGCGAAGAGGCGACCGGTGGCGTCCAGGGTCCCGCGCCGGACGTCGACGAGGTTGCGCAGGCGGTAGAAGAAGTCCGAGAGGTCGTAGAAGTTGCCCTGGAACTCGACCGTGATGGGAATCGCGAGGTAGCCGTTGATTGGGGTCGCCGTCGTCGCGGGGGTGATCTGCTCGAAGGTGATGCCGCTGTCCTCGGCGACCTGGTTGAGCTCGAGCAGGATCCCGGCCATGTCGACCTGATCCGGCATCGCTTTCGTCAGCCGGTAGAGGTCCGCAACGCGGATCTTCGCGCCCTTCTTCGCCTCGAGCGTGAGCGCCCGGGCGGAGGCGATCGAGGTGTTCGTGGCCGCGATCTGCTTGTCGAGATCGGCCGCCTTCGAGCGCTGGGGCCCGATCAGCACGAACCAACCACAGATGGTGGCGAGCAGGAAGCCGACCACGACCAGGACGATCGCGACAGGCTGCGAGAGGCCGCCGGGCTTCACTGTCCGCTCCCCGGGCGCCGCACGTCTGCCGCGATCGTGAAGTGCACGGCGTTGGCGGTACCGAGCTTCGTCAGCGTGCTCTGCTGGAGCTGGATGTTGACGAGGTCGGGAACGACGGCCAGGCGCGAGAGCAGCCTGGCGACGGCCGCGTGCGAGTACGTGTAGCCGTCGATGGTGAAGCCGGTCGCCGCCGGCGAGGTGCCGGGCGCGGCGGCAGGAGGCGCGATCGCCGCCGAAGATGGAATCGGAGCCTTCGCGGTGATCGTGGCGAGCCAGACGTCGTCGGGCAGGACCAGCGAGAGCTCACGGAAGATGCGGTCCCAGGCGACGCGGCGCGAGAGGGCAGCGCTCACCGCCGTCACACGCGCCTGCTTGTCGGCAGCGAGCGCGGACTGGGTCCTCACCTTCGTTGCGTCCGGCGTCGGGATCGCCTGCAGCTCCTGCTGGAGGCTTGCGAGCTCGGACTGCTTGTCCTTCGCCTTCCCGCTGGCCGACAGGAACATGGCCGAAAGAACGGCGGCCAGGAGCACGGCGAGCACGACCGGGACGAGCACGACCCACTGCGTCTTCTGGGGTCGGCCGCGCCGGTTGTCGCTCTCCCTCGGAAGAAGATTGATCGCACGCACGTCAGTCCTCGATTCCCAGGCCGATTGCAACCGCGAGTGAGCCGAGCTGCTCCGTCTCGCGCAGCTTCTTGCCGAGCTTCACCCGCGTCAGCGGATCGCCGACGGCGACGCGAACGCCGATCAGGCGCTGCAGCTCCTCGGCAATGCCCACGAGCTGGGCGGTGCCGCCGGTGATGACGATCTCGCCGATGCCCAGGGAATTGGGCTGGTTCTGGTAGAACTGGAGTGAGGAGACGAGCTCCCGCGCAAAGGTCTGGAGCTGGCGCTGAACGGCCTCTCGAGCGCGGTCCGCCTGTTCCTGCGTGAGTCCCTCCGGGACGTTGCCGTTGCTCAACGAGAGATCCCGCTTCATGGGCTCCGCCTCGGACGGCGCGCAGTTGAGCTCGCGGGCAATCGCGACGTCGAGTGTCGAGCCACCCCAGTCGAGCACGCGCGTGAACTCACAGACGCGGCCGTCGGAGACGGCAAACGTGGAGCGGTCGTGACCGATGGACACGACGACGAGCGCCGCGTCGGAAGGCGTTTCGTCGTCCCGCGGCGGCTCGCCGAGGGCGCGCAGCAGCGCGAAGGCCTCGAGGTCGATCCCGGCCAGGCGGACGCCGGCCTTCTTGCAGGCCGCGACGTAGCGGTCGATCAGCTCGCGGTAGGCGACGACGAGCAGGACCTTGCGAATGCACTGTCCATCGTCGTCGATCCGCTCGCTGAGGACGTGGTAGTCGAGCACGGCCTCCTCGATCGGGATCGGGAGCGCCTCCTGGGCGCGGTAGCGAATTGCGTTCGCGAGCTGTTTCGGGTCGTCGATGCCGGCGATCTCGAAGATGCGGACGCCGATGCGGTTGTTGGCGATGCCCAGTCGCACGCCCTGACGCGGAAGCTTGTGCTTGCGGAAGAACGCGCGCAGCGCCTCGGCCAGAAGCTCCGGCTCGCGCAGCTCGCCGCCGACCACGATCCCGTCTTCGAGCGGCTCGCGTGCGACCTGCACGAGCTCGGGCGAGCCGTTGTTGACGATCTGCGCAGCAGCAAGCTGCGAGCCGCCGATCTTCAGGCCGACGAGGCGCTTGGCGCGCTTCGGGCCGGCCACGCGCTTGCGGTGCATCCGCGAGCCACGGGCCGGCTTCGCCTCGCCGTCGGTCGTCGTCACAGGCTCGCTGCTCTTCGGCTTGCGCTTGAAGGGAAGCGAAATCTCCTTCTTGAGGCCCGCGCCTTTCGCCTTCGGCTGCTTGGGCTCCTTCGCCTGCTTCGGCTCCTTGGCCTGCTTGGGCTCGGTAGGAGCTTTCGGCGCCTTCGGCGTCTTCGGCGCGCGACGGAACGAGATCTCCTTCTTCAGGAGCGAGGTTTTCGCCTCCGGCTCCGGCGCAGTCTCGACTTCGGGCTGTGGCGCCATGTCGGCCTCAGGCTCGGACACGACCGGCTCGAGCTCCTGTGTCTCCTCGACCGCCTGCAATTCCTCGACCGGGTCGGGAATCGCCGCGTCGTCCTTCTTGCGGCCCAGGCTGAGGTCCTTGTTCCAGTCGACCATGGCTAGCCCTCCGCCACGCGAAGCTTGGCCGCGGGCGCGAGCGACCCTTCGGGGACGACGAAGCCGGCGCGCTCGAGCAGGCCGAGCAGCTGCTCGGGACGGCTGGAGCGCGAAAGCGCGGACTCGAGCGTGATGACGCCGCGAAGCGTGAGGTCGGCGAGCGACTGCTCCATGGTCTGCATCCCGCGGGCGGTGCCGGTCTGCATCACCGAGTAGACCTGCTCGACCTTTGCCTGGCGGATCAGATTCCGCACGGCGTCGTCGGGAAAGAGAATCTCGAGGGCGGGCACACGGCCCGTGCCGTCGGCGGTCGGGAGCAACGCCTGGGTGACGACGCCCTCGAGGGTGGCGGCAAGCTGAATTCGGATCTGATCCTGCTGCGCGGCGGGGAACGCGTCGATCACGCGGTCGATCGTTCCGGGCGCGCTCTGGGTGTGGAGGGTCGCGAAAACGAGGTGGCCGGTCTCGGCCGCGGTGAGCGCCGTCGAGATCGTCTCGAGGTCGCGCATCTCGCCGAGGAGGATCACGTCGGGGTCCTGGCGGAGCGCGGCGCGAAGGGCCTCGGCGAAGCTCGTGGCGTCGACGCCGATCTCGCGCTGGTTGACGATGCAGCGCTTGTGGCGATGCACGAACTCGATCGGATCCTCGATCGTGAGGATGTGCTCGGCGCGCTTGCGGTTGATCTCGTCGATGAGCGCGGCCAGCGTCGTGGACTTACCGGAGCCGGTCGGGCCGGTGACGAGGACGAGGCCGCGGGGGCGCTCGGTCAGCTCGTGCAGCGCGGACGGGATGCCCAGCTCTTCGAGCGTCTTGATCTCGGTCGGGATCAGGCGGAAGGCCGCGCCGAGCGCCTCGCGCTGCCAGTAGACGTTCACGCGGAAGCGCGCGAGGCCCGGAATCGAGTGCGCGAGGTCGATCTGGCGGTTGAGCTCGAGATGCTTCTGCTGCTCGGTCGAGAGGATCCGGTAGAGCAGCTGCTGCGTCATGTCGGGGACGAGCGGCGGGATCTCCTGCAGCGGCTCGAGCTTCCCGCGCACGCGAATCGCAGGGTGCGCGCCGACGGCCACGTGCAGATCCGACGCATTGCGCGCCACCATCTGCTCGAGCAGGTCGTCAATGGAGTAGGGAGTGTCCGCCATGGCCGCTGGGCGAGCTATCGGCAGCGCCAGTCACTGACTTGAGGGTCTACGCGCCGGCGGCCGATCGATTCCTCGCTTCACCCGTACGGGGGGTCTGCAACGGGGGTCATCGGAACCGATAGACGCCGCAGGCCACTCTGCGCCCCACTCAAGGAAGGACCACATGCTTACAAGGCTTCAGCACCGTCTCGGCCAGGTGCGGCGCGACGAGGGCTTCACCCTCATCGAGCTTCTGGTCGTCATCATCATCCTCGGGATCCTGCTTGCGATCGCGATCCCCTCGTACCTGAGCTTCCGCACCAGGGCCAACAAGTCCGCTGCGCAGGCCAACGTTCGTGCCTCCGTCCCGGGCATGGAGGCGTTCAACGCCGACCACGCCACGGGCTACACGGGCGTGACGCTGACGAAGCTTCAGGGCTCGTACGACGCCGGGATCAAGAACATCAAGATCTCGGTCGCCAACTCGACGACCTACTGCGTCGTGAACACGTCGCCGGGCACGGTCTTCTACCACAAGTCCGGCCCCGGAGCCGACATCAAGGCCGGCCACTGCTAAGGCCAGCCTGACGCTCGATCGGAAAGGGCGCGGGAGACCGCGCCCTTTCTATTTCCGGACTAAGGGTGACGGGTGCTGCGACCGATACCAGGCGCGCCACCGACCCCGAAAGCCGAAGGAGCACGACCGATGAGCGACACATTGCGACGACGCATAGCGCGCGAGGAGCATGGCTTCACCCTGATCGAGCTCCTCGTCGTGATCATCATCCTCGGGATCCTGCTTGCGATCGCGATCCCCTCGTACCTGAGCTTCCGCACGCGGGCCAACAAGTCCGC
>JAWVDY010000123.1:0-2959 GCA_033856995.1 Gaiellaceae bacterium | reverse complement strand
AGCGGCCCGGACGGCGCGCGGCCGGTGCGGTCAGCCGCGGTCGACAAGGGAGAACGGGCCGAAGCGTGCTTTCGTCCTGCCCTCCCGGCTCCGGCGCATCAGGAGCCGCATCGTCGCGCCGATCCCGCCGGAGACCACGAACCCAACGCCAAGCGCGGCTGCTGCTGCTACAGGCAGCTTGCTCTTCAGCGCCGCGTTGACGTCCATCCCCGCGCGCAGGTCGTCGACGGCGACCGCCAGCCGGTCGCGCTCCGCCTCGATGTCGCGGCGGACCTGCTCGGGGGTGCGGCCGTTAGTGCCGGCCATTGCCCTTCAGCGCCTCGGTCGTCAGCTTCGCCTCGCGGATCGCCTGTTCCGGAACGGGCGGCGTGCCTTTCTTGATCGCACGCAACGCGAGGAAGCCGAGCAGGAGCGCCAGCACGAGGATCCCGCCGGTCACGATCAGCAGGGCAGCCCAGGTCGAGAGCGTCGTCGCCAGCGCCGCGGCGACCGTCGCCAGGCCGAACCCGAGTGCGAACAGGAGCAACACGGCGGCGCCGAGGCCGAACGCGATGCCGATGCCGAGGGCGCCAACCTTGCGCTTGAGCTCGAGCGCAGCGAGCTCCATCTCCAGCCGAACGAGCGCGCTAGCGTGCTCGGCGACGCCCTTGGCGCTCGCGCCGAAGCCGGGTGCTTCGTGCTCAGTCTCGTGGGTGTGCATGGCCTCTCCAGTCGATCACCTTGGCGAGCACGATGCCGGTGACGAGCGCCGCGCCGACGATCAAGATCGGCGAGGCCCCACCGCCGCGCTTCTTCTTCGGCTTGGGCCGCGAGCCCAGCTGCGGGGCGCCGGGTGCGGGCGGTGGTGCGGCGCCTGGCTCCTGGTTCGTGGGAGCGTTCCCCTTCGCGCGCGCGGTCATCAGGCTCGGCTTCAGCTTCCGCAGGAACGCCGCGTCGTTGCGGAGCTCCTCGGAGAGCCACTCGCCGACGCCGTCGCCGCGAGCCGCTGCGCGGTCAGCCAGCTCCTGGAGCCGGCGGGCGCCGCGCTCGACCAGGACGTCGCCCTTCTTCACTTCTTCACCGGAGGCGCTTCGCCCGTCGCGACGCGCCAGATTTGCGAGGCCGCGCGGCGAGCAGCCATCGTCGCGCCCGCGGCGAGGCCGGCGTAGAGACCAGTCCAGAGCAGCTTGCGAAGCATTCCGGGTTCGTTGCCTGAGGATGACTCGGCCAAACCTGAGAACTACTGTAACCGCGTGGAGCCCGAGGCGCGGCGACTCGCGAAAGGTGAACGACAGCGATTGATCGCGAGCGTCGTCTCACGCCGCCGCATCGGCAGCCAGCTCGAGCTCGCGGACGCGCTCGCGAAGGCGGGTTGCGCTGTGACGCAGGCGACGATCTCGCGCGACATCCGCGAGCTGCGGCTCGAGAAGACGAGCGACCAGCTTGGCCGCCCGCGCTACGTCGTGCCCGGCCGCGGCGCGCGCGGCGATCCGCGCGAGGCCCTGGACGGCGTGCTGCGGCAGTTCGGCCTGCGCGCAACGGCGGCGCAGAATCTCGTCGTCGTGCAGTCCGAGCTCGGCTCTGCTCCTGCGATCGCCCGCGCACTCGACCGGCTCGAGCACCCGAAGATCGTCGGGACGCTCGCCGGCGACGACACGTGCCTGGTGATCACCGCCGGCCCTGCGGAGGCCAAGCGCGTCGCGCGCGAGCTGTCGGCTGCGATCGGCTAGGAAACGACGTTCTCGGGCGGCGGCGGCTCCCGGTACTCGTCGAGCCGCTCGAACTCGTCCTGGCCGATCGTCAGGGCCACGCGCCCCTCGACGATCTCGCCGACGAGCTCCGCGGGCACGTAGCGAGGCTTGCTCAGCAGCCCGGTGCCGACGGTGAGGCCATCGAAGATGTCACGCGCCGAGTCGCCGACGGTCTCCTCGATCGTGCCGAGCTCGCTGCCGTCGCAGCCGACGACCTGCCAGCCGCGCTCGATCAGGAACCAGGAGACCGGGTCGGCCATCAAACGGCGCGCCCGCCGACGTACCAGACCGGGCCTTGTGTGTAGACCGGCTTCGTGTCCGAGAGCGCGCGCAGGATCTGCAGCTCACCACGGATGTTGTCGGCGTCGAGCCGCTCGAAGCAGCGCCGCGCCATCTCCGCCGAGGCGCCGTAGCCGAAGCGGCGTGCCACCCGGAAACGGTAGGCGGCCCGGCCGCCGGTGCGCGCAGGGTTGACGGGTGCGAGCAGCAGGGCGCCGCGCTCGAGGTAGTCGCTCGAGCGCAGCTCGATCTCCGCATAGACGTCGCTCCAGTCGGGTGGCAGCCCCGCGGCGAGCTGGTCCCACTGCTCGGCGAGCGACGGGCGCCGCCGCGTAGCGGTTGCAGCGGGGGCCTCGCTGGCGCGCACGAGCTCGAGGGTGCCTTGCACCCCAGCGGCGTCAAGGCGCGAGAGTAGGCGCCTGAGGAGCTCCGGAGACGAGCCGACTCCGCGCCGCACGGCCGCGAAGCCGATCACCTTTCCGTGCCGCCCGGGGTTGAGCGGACCGAGCAGCGCGGCGGCGCGATCGCCGTCCGCCTCGTCCTGCACCGTGAGCCGCAGCCGAGCCTCGTCCCACCCCTCCGGCAGGCCGTCCTCGATCGCCCGCCACTGGTCGACGAGTGCCATTGGGCTGAGCATAAACTCAGCCGAAGAATGGCGAAGGTCGAGGCGAAGCGGGGTCTGTCCGAGGAGCGCCTGCGCGAGTTCTTGCGCGAGATGCTCCTGATCAGGCGCTTCGAGGAGCAGGTCGATGAGCGCTTCCGCGCCGGCGAGCTGCCGGGCTTCCTGCACGTGGCGATCGGGCAAGAGGCGGTCGCGGTCGGCGTCTGCCAGGCGATGGACGACGGGGACGTCTTCGCCTCCACGCACCGCGCGCACGGGCACACGCTCGCGCGCGGGACGAATCCGAACGCGGTCATGGCCGAGCTCTACGGGAAGATCGAGGGTTGCT
>JAWVDY010000122.1:0-3797 GCA_033856995.1 Gaiellaceae bacterium | reverse complement strand
TTGAGGCCTTTCGTGTCTTCCGAGGTCGCACCCGCCGCATGGGGCGCGCTCGGTTTGTGCCCTCACTATCGGAGAGGGCGGGCTGGTTGATCCATCACCCTTCTACGGTTGACTGCCGTGGTTCACTCGGCACAAGTCGATACCGAGAATCGATCCGCCTACGTGGAAAGCTCTAGGAACTTGGAGAAGCGCCTGTCGAGCAGACGCGGTTCAGGACGATCCACGCGACGAGTCGGAAGGTTCAGCGGCGACTCGTGAAGCCCTTGAGCAAATCGAGCATCGGACCGTCCTCGTCCTCGAGCAGTCGTTCCGACACGTGGACGACGTAATCGGGCGGGGGGACACGGGCGCCGTGGAACGGGAAGCCGCGCTCCAGTCCGCCCGCGTAAGGAATGTCCTCACCGAACTCGGCAACGAGGATCGAGAGATGCGCCATGCACGCAGTGCGGGCGTCTTCGTCTCGCAAGGCGCTGATTCTATGGCTCGACCGTCGGCATTACGATCGCCCGATGCATACGCGGCCGACGCGGATTGACGGACTTCCCGAACAGTACTTCGGGGCGCTTCTGGCTCGCGTCGTTAGAGGGGAGGGTGCGGGGGAACCACTCGTCGATCTTGGTCGCGGCAATCCCGAAACCGGCCCTCCCGCACACGTCCTCGAGGCACTCACAGCCGCCGCTCAACTGTCAAACGCGCATGGATACTCGCCCTTCCGTGGGTTGCCCGAGCTGCGGACGGCGCTGGCTGCTCGTTATCGCGCTGTCTACGGCGCATCGCTCGACCCTGATTCGGAGATCGCGGTCGTGCCGGGGACCAAGACCGCGATTGTCGAGCTCTGCCTAGCGCTCGCAGAGGATGGGCAGACAGTTGTGCTGCCCGATCCCTACTACCCGGACTATCCGTCGGGGCCCGCGCTAGCTGGCGCAGACATCGCCTACGTACCGCTTTGCTCGGCGGCCCGTTGGGCGCCCGACTTTTCGCAGGTACCGGCGGACGATGTCGCGGCCGTCTACCTCAACTATCCGTCGAACCCCGCCGCCGTCGCCGCGCCCGACGGCGCGTTCGCGGACGCCATCGACTACGCCAAGCGAACAGGAGCCGCCGTCGTCCACGACTTCGCCTACGGCGACCTCGTCTTCGACGGGCGCGAGCCCAAGAGCTTCCTCGCCACCCCGGGCGCCAAGGAGGTCGGCGTCGAGATGTTCTCGATGTCCAAGTCCTACGGCATGGCCGGCTGGCGGGTTGGGTTCGTCGTCGGGAACGCGGAGATCGTCGAGCGCATCAACCTGCTCAACGACCACTGCCGCGTCGGGATCTTTCGGCCGATTCAGGAGGCTTGCATTGCGGCGCTCACCGGGCCCCAGGACTCGGTGGCCGAGCGGCGCGACACCTACCAGCGCAGACGAGACCGCGTGATCGAGGTGCTCGGGCCGCTCACCTGCGAGGGCACCTTCTACATCTGGCTCAAGCTGCCCGACGGCGTCACCGCCGAGAGCCTGCTCACCGAGCACCGCGTCGTGCTCGCGCCCGGTGAGGGGTTCGGGCCGAGCGGCGCCGGTTACGCGCGGCTCAGCCTCGCGGTCAGCGACGAGACGCTCGAGCTCGGGCTCGAGCGACTCGCCTCCGCTTTCGGCGCGGCGGGCTAGACCCGCGCGGTGGCCATGTCGAGGACCGTCGCCTCGTAGAGCTCGACGGACTCGATCGTCAGGCCGACCTGGTCGACCATCTTCTGGCGGCGCTCCTCGAGCGTCTCCTCGGCGGCGTCCGCCGCGTCCTTGCTGTCCCAGAGGATGATCGCCTTGGCCTTGCGGGTGTGCTCGTCGTAGAGGGCGAGATACCCGCCGTACCCGTCGTAGTTCTGCAACATCGGGATCACCGTGCCGCGGATCATCTCGATCGCGGACTCGCGCTTCTCGGGATCGGCGCCCGAGAACGAGATCAGCCGTGCATACATTTCGCTTCCTTCCGTGGGGTACGGCGATGCTACGCCTGTTGCGGCGCTATTGCTCGCGACGCCCCGCCGCCAGCTCCTCGAGCGCCGACTCGGAGACCGCGTCCGGAGGTACGACCGCCACGCGCACGGGGGTCGTCGCATACACGGACGCGGTGCGCTTGCCGCCCTCGAGCAGCGCACGCTCGCCCAGCAGCGCGCCGGGGCCGATCTCGGCGACCTCCTCGCCGTCGACCTCGACGTCGACGATGCCGTCCAGGATCAGGAACAGCTCGCGACCCTCGTCGCCCTGCTCGACCAGCGCCTCGCCCGGGTCGAGGGAGCGGCGCTCGAGCTTCGCGCCGCTGCGCATGATCGAGGCCGAGAGCTCACGCTCGAGCTCCGACTCGACTGCGGTTGAGAGCGCCGGCGAGTCCTCCTCGCCCCACGGCGTGTGCTTGCCGTGCGACTCGCGGTACCACTTCTCGAAGTCGATCTTGGCCGACTTCTCGACGAGCACGCCGTCGGCGTCGTAGATCCAGTGGCGGGGGAACGGGCTCGCTCCGGCCAGCCGGTGCTGCGAGGAGCCGTCGGCGTTGATCGTCAGCTCGAGCGTCGTCCACGCGGAGGCGGAGGCGATGCGCATGAACGGCTTGCCGCTGACTCGCCGCGGCGCCGGCAGGCCCATGTGGCCGCCCGCGGACTGGGTGAACTTGACCGAGCCGTCGACGACCTCGGGCTCGGCCTGGATCAGCGGGTACTGCACGGCCGGGAAGGCGATCTCGCGGCGGCCGAGCTTCAGGCGCGTGACGCCGATGCGCCCGCCGCCCGCGTAGCCGTGGCCGGTGATCTCGCCGTCGTCCTCGACCTCGATCCAGGCCTTCAGCTCGTTGGCCTCGCGGAAGAGGTCGTTCTCGTGCATCGCGTCGAGGTCGAGAAGCCGGTCGTGCGGCGGCTCGTCGTAGTGGGCGATGCCCATCTCGAACGGCAGCTTCGGCATCCCCTTGATCGCCTCGGACGGGATCCAGGTGATGGACGTGACGGACGATTCGACGCGCATGGGCCCTCCTCGGTCGGCTGCGGCGCGACGCTACTGCGCCGTGCGCATGAGCGCAACCGGGCTCGGTGGCCTAGGAGCTCTCGTCGCCGCGGCGCTTGCGCCAGAAGGTCAGCGCGCCGACGACTCCGGCGAGAGCGACGGCGAGCAGCGACTTGTTGGGGCGACCGCCTTCGACGGCGGGCGCAGCGCTCTTCGCCTTACGCTTCGCGACCCGCTTGCCGATCTTCCACGCGCCCCAGCCGAGGACGGCATTCCTGCGGTTGACGATTCCCATCGCCTGGTGTTGTAGCAGCTAGTGCGTGGACTTGCCGTGGCCGGTTGCGGGCGGCTCGGCGGGAGGCGGCGGAGGAGGCGGTGGCGCGGGTTTCTTGCCCTGACTCTTCGGGTTGGGGGGCTTCTTGCTGCCGCCGTTGTGCCCGGAGTTCTCGTGCGGCTTCTGGGTCTTGACGGGTTTCACCGGCTTGAGGTCGTGGGTGCGGCCGCGCGAGGGCGGGAGCGGGCTGACCTCCTTGAGCGGCTTGCCTGGGAGTTCCGGCTTCGAGACGACGAGCTTCGGGTTGTGCCTGTGCTGACCGCCGGCGCGCCGGGCCGTGACCGCGGCGCGGCGGAAGGGCTTCTGGTCGTGCTTCTTGTCCTGCGCCCGCGTGACGACGGTGGTGTGTGCGCCGGTGGAGGCGACACTCGCAGATGCGCCCTTGGTGGGCTGCCGTTTCTTGACCGGGGCGTGGGATGCCGCAGCCGCTGCCGAAGCCGAGTTCGCCGAGCGGTGGATCCCGTGCTGCACGCCCTCGTAGCCGACGCCGGTCG
>JAWVDY010000121.1:0-7183 GCA_033856995.1 Gaiellaceae bacterium | reverse complement strand
AACGGCTTCGTCGCCGAGCCCGGCTTCGTCGTTGTCACACCGGGCAACGGAGTGAGCATGATCATGCCCGTCTCGGTCTGCCACCAGGTGTCGACGATCGGACAGCGGCCACCCCCGATGTGCTCGTGGTACCAGACCCAGGCCTCCGGGTTGATCGGCTCGCCGACCGAGCCGAGCAGCCGCAGGCTCGAGAGATCGTGCTGCTCGGCGTGCTCCGGCCCCCACTTCATGTGTGAACGGATCGCAGTCGGGGCGGTGTACAGGTTCGTCACGCCGTAGCGCTCGACGATCGCCCACCAGCGATCCTTGTCGGGATAGTCGGGAGTGCCCTCGTACAGCACCGAGGTCGCGCCGTTGCAGAGCGGGCCGTAGACGATGTAGCTGTGGCCGGTGACCCAGCCGATGTCGGCCGCGCACCAGTACACCGAGTCCGGCTTGACGTCGAAGATGTAGTGGTGGGTCGAGGCGGTGCCGACGAGGTAGCCGGCGGTGGTGTGGGCGATCCCCTTCGGCTTGGCGGTCGTGCCGCTCGTGTAGAGCAGGTAGAGCAGGTCCTCGGAGTCCATCGGCTCGCACGGGCACGACTCGGCGTCCGGGGCCTCGTCCGCGACGAGCTCGTCCCACCAGTGGTCGCGCCCCTCGGTCCAGCCGACCTCGCCGCCGGTGCGACGGTAGACGATCGCGTGCTTGACGCCGGGTGACTCCGCAAGCGCCGCGTCCGCGTTGCGCTTCAACGGCACAGTCGCGCCGTTCCGCAGCCCCTCGTCCTGCGTGATCAGGACCTCGCAGCCCATGTCGTTCAGGCGGTCGGCGAGCGCGTCCGAGGAGAAGCCGCCGAAGACGACGGTGTGCGGCGCGCCGAGCCGCGCGCAGGCGAGCATCGCCACGGGCGCTTCCGGCACCATGCCGAGGTAGATCCCGACCGGCGTGCCTTTCTTCACCCCGACCCGCCTGAGCGCGTTCGCGAGGCGCACGACCTCGGCCTGCAGATCGGCGAAGGTGATCGTCCGCAGCTCGTCCGCGGGCTCGCCCTCCCAGTGGAAGGCGACCTTGTCGCCGTTGCCCGCCTCGACGTGCCGGTCGACGCAGTTGTACGCGACGTTGAGTCTGCCGCCGAGGTACCACTTCGCGTACGGCACCTCCCACTCCAGAAGCGTCGTGAAGTCCTCGAACCACGTGACGCGCTCGCGTCCCTCGGCCGCCCAGAACTCCTCGAAGTCGCGCTCGTAGATCTCGGGCTGCGCGTTCGCCTGCGCCGCGAACTCCGGAGGCGGCGGGTACCGACGCTCCTCCAGGAGGATCGTCTCGATGGTTTGGGCCATTACGGCTTCAGGTCGTAGGGGTAGTCCGTCAGCACCTCGCCGCCGGCGTCGGTGACGAGCACCAGGTCCTCGAGCCGGCAGCCGCCGTAACCGTTCCGGTAGAGGCCCGGCTCGACGGCGATCACGTCGCCGGCCACGAGCTCTCCGGGCGCGCGACCGAGCGTCGGCTCCTCGTGCACCTCCAGCCCGACCCCGTGGCCGAGCGAGTGGTAGAAGCCGTCCTGAAGCACCTCGCCCGCCTTCTTCGAGCGCAGGGTCGGGTAGCCGTGCTCCTCGAAGACGTCGCAGGTGATCTTGTGCAGCTCGCTGCCGGGGACGCCGGGCTTGACCGCGGCCACCGAGCGCTCGAGCGCCCGCAGGCAGAGCTTGTGCCACTCGACGAGCTCGTCGGAGGGCGTGCCGACGACGAAGACGCGCGTCATGTCGGCGAAGCAACCAGACTCGCGGTCGCGCGGGAAGAGGTCGAGGCAGATGGGCTCGTCGGGCGCGATCGGGCCCGAGCCCATATCGTGACCGACCGCGGTCTGGGCACCGTGGGAGACGATGAACTCGTCCGCGAAAGCGCCGTTGGCGGTGAACGCCTGCTCGACCGCGAGCTTCACGCGCTCGCACGTGAGCGGCTCCCCGTCGACGACGAGGCCGCCGTTCTGCCGCTCGGCGGAGCGCAGCAGCTCGCGCGCGGCGTCCATCGCCGCCTCGGCCGCGTGCTGGGCACGCCGGATGCCGGCGAGCTCGGCCTCGTTCTTCACCCGGCGGCGGTGGACGAACTGCTCGCGGTCGGCCTTGACCTGGACGCCGTTCGCCCGCAGGTGGTCGGCGAGCTCGAGCGGGAAGGTCGAGGGCACGACGGCGTTCTCGACGCCGAAGCGGCGCACTGCCCGCAGGGTCACCTCGAGCTCGATGTCGTCGCGCGAGAGACCCTGCGCATAGAGCTCGTCGATCCCGAACTCCTCCAGCGGCAGCACCTTCAGGTGCGGAGCGACCTCGCTGATGCGGCCGAGCTCGAACGAGCTCGCGACCACGTGCTGCTCGCCGTCCCGCTCCGCATAGAGGAAAGGGTCCGGAATCGCGAGCGGCACCTCGTGCCGCATCTCCGGCGAGCGCAGCGAATCGGCGTAGATCAGGACGTCTGCCACGGGCGAGGATCGTACATCTAGACTCGCAAGCGGTGGACGAAGTGCTCCAGAAGGCGCAGTCGCTGATCGCCGGGTACGACGAGGAGCTCGCGCGCGAGCTTCCGCAGGAGGCGGAGATCTTCGACGCCCACGTGCACCTGGGCCACGACATCGACGGGATGACCGGCGTCTACGAGGACCTCGAGCGGATCAACGACCGCTACGGGATCTCGCGCTGCTTCATGTTCTGCATGGACGAGCACGACCGGCATCCGGCCTTCCGGGCGGCGAACGACAGAACCCTCGCCTACGCCGAGCGCTCGGGCGGCCGGCTGATCCCGTTCGTGCGGCTCGACCTCACGGAGAGCCCGATCGAGGAGGCGACGCACTGCCTCGACCTCGGCGCGCGTGGGATCAAGCTGCATCCGCGCGCGCAGAAATTCCTGCTGAACGACGAGCGGCTCGCCCCGATCTTCGAGCTCGCTGCGGAGCGCGGCGTGCCGATCCTGATCCACGGCGGCCGCGGCCTGCCGCCGATCGCCGACAACCTGCGCCGGCTTGTCGACACCTACCCCGGCGCGCAGCTGATCATCGCCCACGCGGGAATCGCCGACCTCGGAGCCCTCGCCGCTTGCTTCAACGGCAGGGCGGGCGTCTTCTTCGACACGTCGGTCTGGAGCCCGATCGACCTGTTGAGCCTCTACCACCTGGTCTCGCCCGGACAGGTCGTGTACGCCTCCGACTACCCGTACGGCCAGCAGCCGAGCTCGCTCCTGATCGCACTCCGAACCGCGCGCCTGGCCGGGCTCGACGACGACCAGATCCGCGCGATGCTCTCCGGGACCGCGAGCCGGATCGCAGACGGCGAGCCAGCGCTCGAGCCGACCACGCCGCTAGGGAGCAAGACGTTCTCGCAGCCGATCGCATTCGCGCGGATCCACCAGTACCTCTCGATGGCGACGCCGCTCCTGTGGACGCGGCAGGCCGACACGATCGGGGTCCTCGGCCTGGCGCTGAACGCGTGCTCCGATCGCGACGGCCACCAGGAGGAACGCGACCGGATCCGCGACCTGCTCGAGGCGGCGCGAGACCTCTGGCGCGTGCTTCCCGAGCTCGACGACGAGGGCGAGCAGCGCGTCGTCAGCCGCACGACGTTTCGACTCGTCCACCTGGCGGACATCCTGGCGGTAACGTCGGGTGCCTAGTTCCAGGCGATACCTTGCGCGAGCGGCGCAACGAAATGCCTCATGAAAAACGTCTCTTCGGCGAAAGTGGACGGTAGCGTGGTGCTTAGTCTCAAGGTCAACGGAGCGGTGCGGGAAGTCGCGGAGCCCCCGGTCGGGCGGACGCTCGCGGAGGCGCTGCGCGACGACCTCGGCCTGACCGGGACGAAGATCGCCTGCGGCGAGGGGCACTGCGGCGCGTGCACCGTCCAGCTCGACGGCGTGCCGGTGCTCTCCTGCATCACGCTCGTGCACACCGTCGGCGATCGCGAGGTGACGACGATCGAGGGCCTGCGCGACCATCCGCTCGTGGACGCGTTCGTCCGCGCCGACGCGCTCCAGTGCGGCTTCTGCACGCCGGGCCAGATCGTCTCCGCGGCGGCGCTCGTCGAGGCCGACCCCGAGCCCAATGCGGAGCGCGTGCGGCACGCGATGGCGGGCAACCTCTGTCGCTGTGGCGCCTATCCCCGAATCGAGGAGGCCATCCTGACGTGGCGAGGCTGATCCGGACCGAGAAGGAAGTCGAGGGCAAGTACACCGAGCAGTGGGTCGTCGTCGAGGGGGACGACGTGCTCGACCAGTGGCCGGAGGGGCCGGGCGACGTCGTCGGCAAGCCGGCGACGCGCGCCGACGGCCACCAGCGCGCGCGAGGCGAGGCGATCTACACCGCCGACATCGTGCTGCCGGGGATGCTCCATGCCGCCGTGCTGCGCTCGCCTCACGCGCGCGCGCGCGTGAAGAGCCTCGACCTGGAGCCGGCGCTCGAGCTGCCGGGCGTGATCGCCGCGATCGGCCCGGACGAGTGCCACGTGCTCCAGGACGAGCCGAGCTTCCACGGCGCGCCTGTCACGGCAGTCGCTGCCGAGAGTTACGGCCGCGCGCGCGAGGCGCTCGCGGCGATCGAGATCGAGTGGGAGGAGCTCGAGCCGCTCCTCGACGCCGAGGAGGCAGTACGGCGAGAGTCGTTCCTGGACGATCCGCGGCGCTACGAGCGCGGCGACGTGGACGCAGCCTTTGGCGAGGCCGATGTGGTCGTCGAGGCGGAGTACCGCACGCAGACCGTCTTGCACAACTCGATGGAGACGCATCAGTCCGTCTGCCGTTGGGAGGGCGACACGCTCGAGGTCTACATCTCGACGCAATTCATCTGGGGGATCCGCGACTCGATCTCCTCGCAGCTCGAGCTCCCGCCCGACCGCGTGCGCGTGGTCTGCAACTACATGGGCGGCGGCTTCGGCTCGAAGAACAGTCCCGGCGACTACACGTACGTCGCGATCGCGCTCGCCGGCAAGACCGGCCTGCCGGTGCGTTGCGCGCTCACGCGGCGGGAGGAGAACCTCGCGACCGGGAACCGCAACGCGACCATCCAGCGGCTGCGAGCGGGCGCGCGCTCCGACGGGACGCTCATCGCGCTCGACGCCGAGTACGTGAACGCGATCGGCTGGACGGGCTTCTCCGGGCCGACCTACGGGCCGATCGAGATGCTCTACGCGTGCGAGAACGTTCGCACGCTCACCTACGGCGCGAAGCTGAACCTGCCGCCCAACGCGGCCTTCCGCGCGCCCGGCTTCGTCGAGGGGACCTTCGGGCTCGAGTGCGTGCTCGACGAGCTCGCGGCTCGCCTGGAGCTCGACCCGCTGGAGCTGCGCCGGCGCAACCACGCGGACAAGGACCTCGCCGACGGCCGGCCCTACTCGTCCAAGAATCTGCTCGAGTGCTACCGGCGCGCCGACTCGCACTGGGCGCGGCGCGAAGAGGTCCGGGCGCGCTCCGAGGGACCTGTCCGGCGCGGGACGGGCCTCGCGAGCCAGATCTGGTACGGAGGCGGAGGACCGCCGTCCTACGCCTGGGTGCGCCTCGGCTCTGACGGCCGTGCGACGGTGATCACCGCGATGCAGGACATCGGCACCGGCACCCGCACCGCGATGGCGCAGATCGCCGCCGAGGAGCTCGGGCTGCCGCTCGACCGCGTGCGCTGCGAGCTCGGCGACTCCGCGCGCGGGCCGTACGCGTCGATCTCGGCCGGGTCGTCGACGACCCCGTCGATGGGGCCCGCGGTCCGCGCGGCAGCCGCCGACACGGCGAGGCAGGTGATCGAAATCGCGGCCCAGCGCTACCACGTCGAGGAGCGCGTGCTCTCGCTCAAGGGCGGCAACGTCGTCTCCGCGGACGGCGGCTCCTGGCCGCTCGAGGAGGTGACGGGCCTGCTCGAGGACGCGCAGATCCTCGGCAAGGGCGCCCGCGGCCCGAATCCGACCGGTATGCGCGTGCTCACCTTCGGGGTCCAGGTCGCCGACGTGGCCGTGGACGTCGAGACCGGCGACGTCAAGGTCGAGCGCATCGCGGCGATTCACGACGTGGGCCGGGTGATCAACCCGCTCGGCGCCCAGAGCCAGGTCGAGGGCGGGATCATCCAGGGCATCGGGCACACGCTCTCTGAGGAGCGGCTCGTCGATCCCAGGAGTGGGACGGTGCTGACCCAGACGCTGGATGCGTACAAGATGCCGACGATCGCCGACGTGCCGGAGATGGCGGTCGAGCTGCTCGACATCCCGGACGAGCACCTGACGAACCTCGGCTCGAAGGGGCTCGGCGAGCCGCCGATCGTGCCGACTGCGGCGGCGATCGTGAACGCGATCCGCGACGCGACGGGTGCCGACGTGCGCTCGCTGCCGGTCACCCGGGAAGAAATGTTGCGGGCGCTGGCGGAGGCCCGGGAGCGCGAGAAGCTTGCAACTGCTCCGGCCTGAGTCGCTCGCCACCGCGGCCGCCGCGCTCGGGAACGGCTCCGTGCCGCTCGCGGGCGGAACGGATCTCGTGCCCTTGCTGCGAGACCGAATCGTCACCGCGGAGACCCTGGTCGAGCTCAGAGACGTGGTGCCGCGCGGCGTGCAGGGATCGCGCATCGGGGCGGGCACCACGCTCGCCGAGCTCGAGGTCGATCCACAGATCCCGCAGGCGCTGCGCGAGGCCTGCGCGCTCGCGGCCTCGCCACAGCTCCGCTCGATGGGCACGATCGGCGGGAACCTCCTGCAGGCCACGCGCTGCTGGTACTGGCGGCTGAAGTACCCGTGCTTCCTGCACGGTGGCTCGGAGTGTCACGCGCGCGCGGGCGCGCACCGGGAGCACGCGATCTTCGGCAACGAGCGCTGCGCGTCGGCGCATCCTTCGGATCCGGCGGCGACGCTGCTCGCGCTCGGGGCGACGCTGCGGACCGACCGGCGGGAGCTCCCGGTCGCCAATCTCTACCGCCTGCCGACCGAGGACGATCGCGACGTGACCGCGCTCGAGCCGGGCGAGCTGATTCTCGAGCTCGACGTCCCGGAGCCCGAGGCGAGCACGTACCTGAAGGCGATGGATCGCACGCGCTTCTCGTTCGCGCTCGTCGGCGTCGCGGCGGCGCGCTTCGGCGGCGACGTGCGGCTCGCGCTGGCCGGCGTCGCGCCGATCCCGTGGCTCCTCGACTCGCCGGACGACCTCGACCGCGCCACGCCGCTCGAGGGGACGGCGTACAAGGTCGACC
>JAWVDY010000120.1:0-2569 GCA_033856995.1 Gaiellaceae bacterium | reverse complement strand
TCGCGGGCCGGGGGCATGGACTTCGAGTTCCATCCCCAGCTCGACGGGTCGGAGGGCTCGGCCTACAACGTCTACATCCCGATGGGCCTGACGGCCGAGAACGTCGCGGAGCGCTGCAAGGTCACCCGCGAGCAGCAGGACGAGTGGGCGGTCGTATCCCAGAACCGTGCCGTCGACGCCCGCGACTCCGGGCACTTCGACAAGGAGATCGTCGCGGTCCAGACGCCCGACGGCGAGGTCACCCAGGACGACGGCCCGCGGCCGGGCACGACGCTCGAGAAGCTCGCCGCCCTGCAGCCGGCGTTCAAGCCCGACGGCACGGTGACGGCGGGCAACGCCTGCCCGCTCAACGACGGCGCCGCGGCGGTGCTGATCATGAGCGAGGAGAAGGCGTCCAGGCTTGGCCTGCAGCCCAAGGCCCGGATCGTCGCGTCGACCGTGGCCGCGATCCGGCCGGAGATCATGGGCCTCGGCCCGATCCCCGCCATCAAGGCGCTGCTCGAGCAGACCGGCATGACGATGGACGAGATCGACATCGTCGAGATCAACGAGGCCTTCGCGGCGCAGATCGTGCCGTGCAAGGAGGACCTCGGGATCTCCGACGAGCAGCTCAACCCGTTCGGCGGCGCGATCGCCCTCGGCCATCCCTTCGGGATGACCGGCGCGCGGATCATGACCACGCTGCTCAACGGCCTGGAGACGACCGGCGGCAAGTACGGCATCGAGTCGATGTGCGTGGCCGGCGGCATCGGCCAAGCGATGCTGGTGGAGCGGCTCTAGTCCCGCGGCAAGGCTCGCTTTGTCCGGTATGCGGGCAAAAGCGAGCCTGTGGGCCGCTAGAGCCCAAGCTGCTCGAGCCGCTCGAAGACGTCCGGATACAGCGACAACGGTGCGCCCTCGGGATCGACGTAGTGCTGGATCGCCAGGCCGATGTCGATCGCGATGGCCAGCGACGAGAGCACCTCGTCTCTGGTCAGCTCGGTCAGCCGCGCGCGGTTGGCTCGCCAGAAGTCGGCGGCGAGCTCGCGGAAGCCGTCCTCGCGGCCGGCCTGGGCCAGCAGCTCGAGCCACAGCACGAACATCCAGCGCCCCTCGGGATGCGCCTGGACAGCGGCCAGGGCCTCGCCCGCCGCGCGGCCGCGCGGCCCGTCGTCGTCGGCGATCATGCCGGCGTAGATGGAGTAGACCCGCTGTTGGAGGAGCTCGGCGAACAGCTCCTCCTTGGACGAGAAGTTCGAGTAGAACGCCCCGCGGGTGTACCCGGCGCGTTGGGCGATGAGCTCCACGCTGGCGGCGTGGAAGCCACGCTCGGCCACCAGCTCGGCGGCGGCGTCGAGCAGGGCCTGACGCGTCTGGGCCCGGCGCTCGGCCCGGGTCAGGCGCGTGACCGTCACAGGAAAGACGTGTGTGCGAAGGCGATCAGCCAGATCTCGAACACGATGCCGACGACGAAGACCGTCGTCAGGAACATCCGCTCCACCGACGTGGTCGGCGTGGCCCGCTTGCGCTCGGAGGACAGGCTGGCCATCCAGGCAGCGCGCCGCACGGGCTCGTGGCGTTCACGCCCGTCGAGCCGGTCGGCCAGGACGGTCACCGCGAGGTAGGTGGCCAACATCCCCAGGCACAGCACGGCCAGCGGCCCGTAGCCGATGCCCACCCGGAAGTCGGCGAACCGCGAAGCGATCCACAGCCACACCAGCGGGATGCCGAACCCGAGGACCGGAACCCCGATCACGAACAGCAGCAGAAGCCGGAACCAGCGAGCCACATACAGGACTGTATTCCGATACGTCTCTGGATGTCAATCGCCGGGCCGGACCGGACGCCGCGGATGTCCGTCGGCCATGATGCGGCCGATGGGCATCCACGAGTGGTGGGAGCGGGGCGAGCGGGTGGCGATCGCGCTGCGCGGTGCGGACCGCCACGTCTGGATGCGCCGGCTCGGCGCCGGCCCGTCGCTGACCCTCCTGCACGGGTTTCCCAGCTCGTCCTACGACTGGGCCAGGGTCGTCCCGGAACTGGCCGAGCGTCACGAGCTCCAGCTGGTCGACCTGCTCGGCTTCGGTGCCTCCGACAAGCCGGCGGACCACGAGTACTCCCTCTACGAGCAGGCCGACCTCGTCGAGGCGATCTGGTCGCGAGCGGGCATCACGTCGACCGCCGTTCTCGCGCACGACTACTCGGTCACGGTCGCCCAGGAGCTCCTGGCGCGGCGGGCGGAGGGCGAGCTGTCGGTTGAGCTGCTCGCGGTGCACCTGCTCAATGGCGGCGTCTATCCGGATTTGCACCGGCCCGTGGCCACGCAGACCGCGCTGCTCGACCCCGAGCAGGGCCCGCGGATCGCGGCGGCGATGACCGAGGAGCTCTTCGCCCAGACCCTGCGCCCGACGTTCGGGCCGGGCCACGACATCGCCCGGGACAGCGCCGACATCTGGCAGGCCATCGCTCGCGGCGGCGTCGTGCTGCACCGGCTGATCCGCTTCATGCCCGAGCGGGCCGCGAACGCCGACCGCTGGGTCGGCGCCCTCGAGGACACCGATGTGCCCCTGTCCTTCGTCTGGGGGATGCT
>JAWVDY010000119.1:0-17565 GCA_033856995.1 Gaiellaceae bacterium | reverse complement strand
TGGCGCGTGAACGAGTCAACGGTGTCTTCACGGCCTGCCTTCACCTCGGCCGTCCGCCCTCACGACGACGCTTCTACATGTTCCGCGTCTTCGGAGCTGACCCGCACCAGGAAACGACGTGGACGGACGGCGCCGTCTACGCAGTGCCCCGGAACGGTTTTTGGCGCGAGTGGGGTAACGAGTGGCTGCGAGACGGCGAGGTGACGCCTGTGCTCCGCGTCCTCGTACGGTCGAGTGACTTCCCGACTCGAGACGCTGTCGCGAGCGGCTGAAGAGAAAGGGCCTCGTGCGGCGCCCTCATGGCTCGATGGGTCTCAACTCCAGGATGCCGAAGCTCGCACCCGGGTTCGTTCACGTCAGCTCGCGTGCCGCCTCGTCGAAGACTTGCGTGTGTAGGTCGACGTCGGCCTCGGTCGTCTCCGGCGACATCAGCGCCATGTTGTGAAACGGCGTCAGCAGGATCCCGCGGTTGAGCGCGTAGAGGTGAATCAGCCGGTCGAGCTCCGGGTCGCCGCCGGCCGCGGCCTCACTCCCGGTGCGCGGGCGCTCTGCTCGGAAGAGATACTCGACGCGACAGCCGAGCCTCGTCACGTGCCACGGCAGGCCGCGCCTCTCGATCACGTCTGCGACGCCGGCCTCGAACCGCTCGCCGAGCGAGATCATGCGCTCGAAGGCCTCGTCGGTCAGCACCTCGGCGAGAGTCGCGCGCGCGGCGGCGAGTGAGAGGACGTTCGCCGCGACGGTGCCGCCGATGCCACCGACATCGGCGCGCTCGTCCGCCGGCAGCATCGCTTCGAGCCGCCCCGCGACCTCGGCCGAGAAGCCGTACGCGGCGGCGGGGATTCCGGCGGCGATCGGCTTCCCGATCGTGAGCAGGTCGGGCTCGAGCCCGTACGCGGCCGTGTAGCCGCCGGGGCCGGCGCAGATCGTGTGCGTCTCGTCGATGATCAGGAGCGTCCCCGCCTCGCGCGTCGCGGCGCGCAGCGCGTCGTGGTAGCCGGGCTCGGGGAGGACGATGCCGATGTTCGTCAGCGCGGGCTCGGCGAGCACGCACGCGACGTCGCCGTGCGCGAGCTCGCGCTCGAGGGCATCGACGTCGTTCCACTCGCCCACGCGAGTGGTCTCGGCGAGCGGCACGGGCGCCCCGACGTTCCCCTCGCGGGAGACCACCTCACCGCCCTCGAGCCCGACAAAGGTCTCGTCGACGGAGCCGTGGTAGCACCAGTTGAAGACGAGGATCTTCGGCCGGCCGGTGAGCTCGCGCGCGAGCCGGATCGCGAACCGGTTCGCATCGGTCGCGGTCAGGGCGAACTGCCAGCGCGCGAGCCCGAAGCGGCGCGTCAGCTCGCGGCCGACCCAGAGCGCGTCCTCGCTCGGCAGCATCAGCGTGATCCCGCGCGCCGCCTGCTCGGCCACCGCGCGTACCGTCGGCTCGGGCGAGTGGCCCGTCATCGCGGCCGTGTCGCCAAGGCAGAAGTCCACGTACTCGTGGCCGTCCACGTCGCGGAAGCGGGCGCCGTGCGCCTCGGCCGCGAAGACCGGAAAGCCGCCCGGCCAGCGGATCATCCACGGCATCGGCACGCCTGAGAGAAGGGACTCGCGCGCCTCCTCCGCGAGCTCACGCGAGCGCGGATGCTCCTGGTCGAAGCGCTCCAGCTCGCTCGTGAGGAGGTCTTGCACAGACGGCACGGCGCTAGTCAATCACCGAAGTCGCTTGTGCCCGCCGGGTAAAACGTGGTAGCAAGGGTTTTACCCAGAGTCAGAGGAGGATCGTACTGTGAAGAAGCCGCACCTCTGGACGATCGCCGCCATCACCGGGGTCGTCCTCGTCGGGCTGGTCGCCGCAACCGCGTCGGCACGCACCAGCTCTCCGACCATCAAGGCCGCATCGATCAAGGCCTGCGCGCTGTTGCCGGACACCGTGTCCTCGACGCGCTACACGCTGTTCGACGCCCCGTACCTGAAGGCAGCGTTCCGGAAGGCCGGCATCTCGGCCCAGGTGGTCAACGCGCACGCCGACCCGCAGAAGCAGAAGTCGCAGGCACAGCAGTGCCTCGCGCAGGGTGCCAAGGTGATCCTGCTCGACCAGCTGGATCCGGCGTCGGGCGCTTCGATCACGAATCTCGCCGTCAGCGGCGGGGCGAAGGTGATCGACTACGACCGGCTCGTCGTCCACAGCAAGGCGTCCTACTACGTCTCGTTCAACAACGTGCTTGTCGGCAAGCTGCAGGGGAGAGGCCTCGTCAGCGCCCTGAAGGCCCGCCACAAGTACTCGACGCACCCGGTCATCACCGAGCTGAACGGCGACATCAAGGACAACAACGCCAAGCTCTTCAAGCAGGGCTACGACTCGGTGCTCAACCCGCTCTACAAGAAGGGCACGTTCAAGAAGGCGAAGGCAGGCGACCAGTGGACCGAGTGGAGTGCGATCAAGGGCCGCCAGATCTTCGAGCAGATGCTCGCCCGCAACGGGAACAAGATCGACGCCTCGATCGCCGCCAACGACGGTCTCGCCGGCGCCGTGATCTCCGCGTTGAAGGCTCACGGCCTCAAGTCGATTCCGCTGACCGGCCAGGACGCGACGCCCACCGGCGTGCAGTTCATCCTCGCTGGGTGGCAGAGCGGCACGGTCTACAAGTCCGTCCGCAGGGAGGCGAACGCAGCGGCCGCCGCGGCGATCGCGATCCTCAAGCACAAGAAGGTCCCCGGGGTGAACGGCAAGACCAGCGGCACGCCGTCGGTCCTGCTGACGCCCGTGTGGATCACGAAGAAGAACTACAAGCTTCTCTTCAAGGACGGCTTCCTGAAGAGGGGCCAGGTCTGCAACGGCACCTACAAGAAGTACTGCAAGTAGGAGCCCTCTCCGACCGGGGCGCCGTTCGCGCGGCGCCCCGGTCGTGATACAACGCGCCGCGTGAACGCGACCGCTAAGCCGACGCTCGAGCTCCACGGGGTCTTCAAGAGCTTCGGCTCGGTGCAGGCATTGCGTGGCGTCGACTTCGAGGTCCGCAACGGCGAGGTGATGGCGCTCGTCGGCGACAACGGCGCCGGCAAGTCGACGCTGATCAAGTGCGTGGCCGGGATCAACTCGATCGACGACGGCCAGGTCCTCTTCGAAGGGAAGCCTGTCACGATCCACGGGCCCAAGGACGCGGCCAAGCTTGGGATCGAGTTCGTCTACCAGGACCTCGCCCTCTGCGACAACCTCGACGTCGTCCAGAACATGTTCCTCGGGCGCGAGGAGCGCGATCCGCTCTTCCGCCTCCGCGAGGCGCCGATGGAGCAGCGGACCGAGGAGACGCTCGCAACGCTGTCGGTGACCACCATCGGCTCGGTGCGGCAACCCGTCGCAACACTTTCCGGCGGCCAGCGGCAGTCGGTCGCCGTCGCACGCGCCGCGATGTGGAACAACCGCCTCGTGTTCCTCGACGAGCCGACAGCGGCGCTCGGCGTCGCCCAGACGAAGCAGGTGCTCGCGCTGGTGCGGCGGCTCGCGGAGCAGGGGCTTGCAGTGGTGATCGTCTCGCACAATTTGGTCGACGTGTTCGAGGTCGCCGACCGCATCACGGTGCTCCGGCTCGGCCGCAACGTCGGCGTCTACGAGACCGCGAAGACGAACCAGCAGGAGATCGTGCAGGCGATCACTTCGGGCGCCGCCGCTCCCGAGGAGGCCACGCCATGAGCTCGGCCGCACCCGCCGAGACGAGCGCCGCCGCCGCGGACGACACGAGCCTCGCAGCGATCGCGAGGGCCCGCTGGGACGCGATCCGCTCGGGCGACGTCGGCAGCCTCCCGGTGATCATCGGGATCGTCGCGATCACGATCTACTTCACCTCGAAGACGACCATCTTCTTCAGCGCGGTCAACTTCACGAACCTGATCGGCCAGATGGCGGGGACGACGGTGATCGCGATCGGCGTCGTCTTCGTGCTGTTGATCGGCGAGATCGACCTCTCGATCGGCTTCGTGAGCGGCGTCGCCGGCGTGACTGTCGCGGAGCTGCAGATGCCTGGCTCGGGACACCAGGTTCCGGGCTTGATCGCGATCGGCGCGGCCCTGGCCGTCGGAGCAGCGATCGGCGCGCTCCAGGGATCCTTCATCGCGCTGATCGGCGTGCCCTCGTTCGTCGTCACCCTGGCCGGGTTGCTCACGTGGCAGGGCGTGATCCTGAAGGCGCTCGGGACTCAGGGCGTGATCGGGATCCAGGACAAGCAGATCAACGACGTCTCGAACTACGTGCTGACGAAGGACTGGGGCTGGGCGATCGCGGTCGTGTTCACACTCGGGTACGCGCTGGCGGCTCTCGGGACCCACTGGAGCCGCAGGCGGGCCGGCCTGCGTGCCGGGAACATCGTCCTCACTGCCGCCCGCGTCGTCTTCTTCGGCGCTCTGGCCTTCGCCGCTGTTGCCGTCTGCAACCACACCCGCGGCGTTCCGCTCGTCGGTCTGATCGTGCTCTTCCTGGTCGTGCTGGGCGCCTACGTCGCGAGCCGGACGACCTTCGGCCGCCACGTCTACGCGGTCGGCGGCAGCGCCGAGGCAGCGAGGCGCGCGGGGATCAACGTCAAGCTGATTCGGATTCTCGTCTTCACGATCTCCGGGGCGATGGCCGGGATGGGCGGGGTGATCCTGGCCTCGCGCCTCAACTCCGTCGACCTGACCGCCGGCGGCGGGACGCTCCTGCTCGACTCGATCTCGGCGGCGGTGATCGGCGGGGTCAGCCTCTTCGGCGGGCGCGGCCGCGTAAGCGGCGCGCTGTTCGGCGGCCTCATCATCGGGATGATCAGCAACGGCATCGACCTGGTCGGCTACACCGACGCGGTCAAGTACATCACCACCGGCGTGATCCTCCTGGCGGCGGTCACGCTCGATACGGTGCTGCGCCGTCGCCAGACCGCGGCCGGTCGCTAGCGAGCTCGCGTCGCAGCCAGAGCCGCAAGGCTCACGAGCATCCACGCCGCGAGGTAGAGGAAGGCGGCGCGAGGAGAGACCAGCGTCCAGAGCCCACCAGCGATCGCGGAAGCGGCGAGGTTGGCGAAGCTTTGCATCGAGGCGAGCGCGCCGAACGCCGACCCGCGCAGGTTCGGCGGCGCGAGCCTGGCGACCGCGGCGCTCTGGGCGGTCTCGACCAAACCGACTGCGATCCCGGCGAGGACGAACAGGACGGCGAGTAGCACCAGGGTCGAGCCCGTGAAGGCAAATCCGGCGTACGCGGCCAGGGAGACGAGCACGCCCGCCACGAGCACCGAGGTCGCCCCGCGGCGATCCGTGGTGTGGCCGGCAGGAATGCTCGCCGCGGTCGCCGCCGCGTTGTAGAGCGCGTAAAGCACGAGCGCGACTTTTACCGCCGAGTCGTGACCGCGCCCGGGCGAGAGCAACTCGGTCGCGCGCAGGATCAAGAGCGTGGCGGCGGCGTTGCCGAGCTCGAAAGCCGTCACCGCTCCGAGCAGCCGCCCGAGGCGCCCCTTCAGCACCGGCCGCAGGCGGATCCGCAGCGGCGGGCGCTCGTGATCCTGGAACGCGAAGCGTGGGGCAGCCTTGATCGCGACGAAGATCGCCGTAGCCGCGAGAAAGCCCGGGACGAACGAGAACAGGATCGTGTGCCGGATCCCGATCAGCGAGACCAGCCCGATCGCCAGCAGCGGGCCGGCGATCGCCCCGAGGTTGTCCATCGCCCGCTCGAAGCCGTAGGCGCGCCCGTAGAACTCGGGCTCCACCACGTCGGTGAGGAGCGCGCTTCGCGACGGAGTGCGAAGACCGCGACTGAACCACGCGGCGCTGCGGAGGATGCCGACCTGCCACGCCGCGCCCGCGACGCCGATGAGCGCGTTCAGCACCGACGTCGCGGAGTACCCGGTCATGGCGGTTACCCGGCGGCGGGCGGGATCGTCGGCGAGGGCGCCGCCTGCGAGCTTCGCCGCGCCGGCGAGCCCGTCCGCGACTCCTTCGATGGCGCCGAGCGCCGCGGCGGGGGCGCCGAGGGTCGAGGTCAAGAACGCGGGCAGCAGCGAGGTCGAGATCTCCTTGCCGACGTCGTCGAGGAAGCTGGCGGAGCCGATCCCGGCGACGCTGCGGTTCAGCCAGCGAGGATGCACGCGGCCCTGTGTCCGGCGCCCGAGCCGGCCGGTTCGAGAGCGGGGTCGATCTCACGGCAGTCCGGGATCGCCGCCGGGCAACGCGGGTGGAAGCGACAGCCCGGCGGGATGCGCACGGCATCGGGCGCCTCTCCCCGCAGGATCTGCGGCCGCGAGCGCTCGCGCGGGTCGCGCCGGGGCACGACCGAGAGGAGCGCCTTCGTGTACGGGTGCTCCGGGTCGGCCACCACCGCCTCGGCCGGCCCATCCTCGACGATCCGGCCGAGATACATGACGGCGATCCGGTCGGCGAAGCGCGCGGCGGTCGAGAGGTCGTGCGTGATCATCAGGACGCCGAGCCCACCTTCGCGCAGGCGATCGAGCAGGCCGAGCACGCCCGCCCGCACGGAGACGTCGAGCATCGAGACCGGCTCGTCGGCGACGAGCAGGTCGGGGCCGAGCACGATGCTCGCCGCAATCGCGACCCGTTGCCGCTGGCCGCCCGAGAGCTCGTGCGGGTAGCGGTCGAGAAAGAGCTCCGGCGGTGTCAGCTCGACCCGCTCGAGCGCATCGCGCACGCGCTCGGCACGCTCGGCCTTCGAGCCGCCGGCGCGGTGGATCAGCAACGGCTCCTCCACGGTCGCATGGACGGTGAGCCGGGGATCGAGCGACTCGTACGGATCCTGGTAGACGATCTGCATCCGCTTCCGCAGCGGCCGCAGCGCCCGGTGGCTCAGCTTGGTGATCTCTTGCCCCTGGAACGCGATCCGGCCGCCGACCGGCTCGAGCAGCCGCAGCACCGTCTGGGCGGTGGTCGTCTTGCCACAGCCGGACTCGCCGACGAGCGCGAGCAGCTCGCCCCGCTCGAGGGCGAACGAGACGCCGTCCACCGCGCGCACGACCTGCTGCGGCCGGCGTGTCACGGCGCCGACGAGCCCACGGGCGACCGGGTAGTGGACTACGAGGTCGTCGACCTCGAGCAGCCGGCCGTTCGCGCTCACACGACCTCCGCGGCGACGTCGTTCAGGTGGCATGCGGCCTCGCGCTCGCCGTCGAGCCGGCGCAGTGCGGGGTGCTCGGTCGGGCAGGGCGAGAAGGCGCGGTCGCAGCGCGGATGGAACGGGCAGCCCTGAAGCGGCCGGTCGAGCCGGGGCGGCGCGCCCGGGATCGAGATCGGCGCGCCGTTCCCGTGCAGGTCGGGCGTGGCGGCAAAGAGCAGCCGCGTATACGGGTGGCGCGGGTCGTGATAGAGCGCGTCCACGGGGCCTTGCTCGACGATCTCGCCCGCGTACATCACCGCGGCGCGGTCGCAGAGTTGGGCGACCACGGGCAGGTCGTGCGTGACGAGCAGCAGCGCGAGGCCGAAGTCGCGGCAGAGCGCGTCGAGCAGCTCGAGGATCTGCGCCTGCACCATCACATCGAGCGCCGTCGTCGGCTCGTCGGCGACGAGCACGCTCGGGCTGCACGCAAGCGCCATCGCGATCGCGGCGCGCTGGCGCATACCGCCGGAGAACTCGTGCGGGAAGCGGTCCGCCCGGTCGCGCGGGATGCCGACGGCCTCGAACAGCTCCCCGACCCGCGCCCGCGCTGCCTTGCCCGAGGCTGCGCGGTGCAGCTCGAGCGCCTCGACGATCTGCGCCGAGACCGTCTGCACCGGGTTGAGCGCGTTCATCGCGCCCTGAAAGACGATCGCGAGGTCGTTCCAGCGGTGCGGGCGGATCGAATCCTCGCCGCCGGCCAGGATGTCCTCGCCGTTCAGCAGCACGCGTCCCGAGATCGACGCGCTCGGCGGCAGCAGCCCGAGCAGCCCGAGCACGGTCGTCGTCTTGCCGCAGCCGGACTCCCCCACGAGACCGAGCCGCTGGCCAGCATCGAGCGCGAGGCTCACGCCCTGGACCGCGTGCAGCTCGCCGCCGTCGCCGAGATCGAACCAGACGTGCAGATCGTCGAGCTCGAGCAGCGCGCTCACACCGACTCCGGGCTCCGGCCGACGAGCGGGCGCAGGCGGAACGACCGTGCCGAGAGGTGCGCCACGCGCAGGCGCGGATTGAGCGCGTCCTCGATCGCGCCGCCGAGGAGGCTGCAGCTGAGGATGATCACGGCGACGAGCGCGCCCGGCGGCACGATCGCCCACCAGGCACCGGTCGAGATCGCGGCGCGCTCGAACGCGTTCTCGATCACCTTCCCGAGCGAGATCCGGCTCGGGTCGCCGAGGCCGAGGAACGAGAGCGCCGTCTCGTCGAAGATGGCGACCGCGATCGTCAGGACGGTGTTGGCGATCAGCAGCGGCGCGACCTGCGGCAGCACGTGGCGAAAGACGATCCGCGTGTGACCGGCGCCGAGGGCGCGAGCTCGCTTCACGTAGACGCGCTCGCGGACGCTCTTCACCTGGGCCCGGATCACTCTCGCGGTACTCGTCCAGAGCAGGATCCCGATCACGATCACGATGTGGAAGAGGCTCGGTCCCCAGATCGCGGCGACGACGATCATCAGCGGCACGTCCGGGATGACGAGGAAGTAGTCGGTGATCCGCATCAGGATCGTGTCGATCTTCCCGCCGAAGTAGCCGGCCGCGACCCCGACGAGCCCGCCGATCACCATCGAGACGAGCGTCGCCGCGAAGCCGACGACGAGCGAGATGCGCGCGCCCCACATCAGCAGCGTGACCATGTCGATCCCGCCATCGTCGAGCCCGAGCGGATGACTCCACGACGGGTGCCCGAAGACCGGCCCGACCTGGTCGTGCAGGCCGTAGGGCGCGAGCACGGGCGCAAGCACCGCGGCGAGCACGACCAGCAGCAGGACCAGCGCGCCAACGGCCGCGGACGGCCGCCGGCGGATCGCGTCCCAGACGACGCCGCGGCGCGAGCGGATCGGCGCCGGCTCGACGACCCCCGGCTCCTGCAGGACGACGCTCACCGGTTGACCCCCAACGGTCCGGAAGGGCCATGCCAGAGGGACAGTCCCTCGGCCACGGCCCAAACTGCCACCTCGGTCGCGCCGGCCACAGGTGCGAGGCCGCAACCCCCCGCGGGCCGGACAGGTCCGAAGGACTGTCCCCAGGGCACGTCGGAAACGGCCACGGAGACCGGCGGGCTCACGTCGTGATCCTCGGATCGAGCTTGAAGTAGAGGAGGTCGGCGACGAGGTTGCAGAAGACGACCGAGATCGTCAGCAGCAGGAAGGCGCCCTGCAGCATCGGGTAGTCGCGCTGCAGCACGGCGTCGTAGACGGCGCGGCCGATTCCGGGCCACGAGAACACCGTCTCGATCAGAATCGCCCCGGCGACGATGTAGCCGAGCGAGAGCGCGACGAGGGTCGCGATCGGCAGCATCGCGTTCCGCAGCGCGTGCTTGCGGAGGATCGCCCACGGCTTCAGCCCCTTCGCGCGCGCGGTGAGGACGTAGTCCTCGCCGAGCGTCTCGAGCATCGCCGAGCGGACGATCAGCGTGTACTCGCCGTAGAGCACGAGCCCCAGCGTGAGCGAGGGGAGCGTGATGTGCGCCGCGAGGTCCTTCACGTGCACCCAGAACGACGGGTTGATCAGGAACTCGTTCGAGAGTCCACCCGTCGGCAGGATCCCGGCGAACAGGATCACGAGCATCAGCCCGAGCCAGTGCGTCGGCATCGAATAGAAGCCGAGCGCGGTCGTGACCGTGGCGCCCTCGGCGAAGGTGCCGCGTCGCCAGGCGGCGAGCACCCCCGTCAGGGTCCCGAACACGATCGCGAAAATCGTGCCGAGCAGGACCATCGGCAGCGTGTTGATCAGGGCGGTGCGCAGGTTGCTCGAGACGGGCTGGCTGTTGGCGAACGAGATCCCGAGGTTCCCGCGAGGCAGCTGCTCGAGGTAGATCACATACTGCTGCCACTTCGACTTGTCGAGCCCGAACTGGCGCTTCAGCGCGAGGCGGATCTCGGGCGTGGCGTGCGGCACGCGCGCGAGATTCGTGACCGCGCTCCCGGGCGCGAGCCGGAAGAGCGCGAAGTTGATCGTCACGGCGACGAAGACCGTCAAGACGGCGAACGCCAGCCGCTTGATGACGTAGTCCGCGCCCCTCACGTCACCCGACCCCGCCTTCGCCCGCGCCGGCTAGAGCTGGTGCACCCTCGCCATGCTGAGCTTGTTGATCGAGTTGAACGGGCCTTGCGGCGAAGCCACGAGGCCGCCCCAGCCCTTGCTCACCGCCCAGACGTGGTCCTGCGCCGCCAGCCAGAGATACGGCCGCTTGGCAGCGAGGTACTTCTGCATCTTCCAGACGACCGCTTTGCGCTTCGCCTGGTTCGGCGTGAGCTGCTGCTGCGAGTACATCGCGTCGTATTTCTTGTCGCAGTAGCCGCTGTCGCTCCAGCCGCCGAACTGCGCGCAGGTGACCACCGAGAGCATGAAGTCCGGGTCGATCAGCGCGACCCAGTCCCACATCGCGAGGTCGAACTTGAGGTACTTGTTGTCCGGCGCGGCGATCGCGTCGAAGGCGGCCGTCGAGTCGAGCGCCCGCTGGGTCAGCTGGATCCCGATCTTCCTGAAGTCCGGCTGGATTATCTGGAACGAGCGGCCCGTGCTCGGCACGTCCGTCGGCGTGATCACCTGGTACGACATCTTGTGGCCGCCGGCGACGCGGATCCCGCCTGGGCCTCGCTTGAAGCCGGCCTGGTCGAGCAGCTTGTTCGCCAGCGCGAGGTTGAAGCTCTGCGACTTCACGTTCGGGTTGTGCCAGGACCCAGTCGCCGGCGGAATGATCGAGCCCCCTGGCTTCCCGTAGCCGAGGAAGACGACCCGGACGATCCGCTGCCGGTCGATCGCGTGATCCATCGCCGCCTTGACCTTCAGGTTCAGGAGTTCGCGATGCGAAGGCTTCTTCGGGTTGGAGTTGACGATGAAGTCGGTCTGGTCGACGCCCGGAACGGCGCGGACGTTGAACGCACCCTTGAGCGTCTTGATCGCCGTGCCGGGCACGTCCTCGATCGCGTCGATCTCATGCGCCTTCAGCGCGGAGACGAGCGCATCCTCGTTCGAGAACATCCGCAGCCCGAACCCGTCGACCTGCGCCTTCTCGCCGTAGAAGGTGGCGTTGCGCTGGAAGAGCGCGATGTTGTCCTTCTTGAACTTGACGAGCTTGAACGGGCCGCCGCCGACGAGCGGGTTGTTGGAGAAGGTCTTGAGGTCGGTGCCCTTGTGGCCGGTGTGCTTGCTCCAGACGTGCTGCGGCAGGATCGCGAGTTGCTGGAACTGGCCGAGCACGTTGCCCGGCGCCTTGACGTAGTTGACGACCAGCGTCGTCGCGTTCGGCGCCTTGGCGTTGCGGATGTGAGCGACGAGGCCCGCCGCGTTGGCAGCCCCGCCGGCCGCGTACTTGAGGTCGGTGGTGATCGTCCAGGCAGCGTCCTTGGCCGTCAGCGGCTTGCCGTCGTCCCATTTCGCGCCCTTGCGCGTCTTGAACGTCCAGGTCTTGCCGCCCTTGCTCGCGTGCCACGACGTCGCGAAGTCGGCCACGAACTTCTTGTTCCCCTTGTCGTACTGGATCAGCTCCGGGTAGACGTACTCGAAGGTCGAGTAGGCGTCCTGGTTGAAGGCGACGTAGGGGTTCAGCGAGTCGATCCGCGAGCTCGTGCCGATCCTGAACGTGCCGCCGCTCTTCGCACGGGTCGCACCTGAGCCGTGCGCCGTCGCGGCATAGGTCGCGAGCCCGGCCGCGAGGCACCCCGTCGCGAGCGCTGCCAGCCACCGCTTCTTCATCTCACCCTCCTTTCACGCCCAGGGAGACTCCTCGAGCGTGAGCGTACGCCGGTCGGCGTCGAGCGTATACCGAACGCCGAGCGGCAGGGCAGCCAGGTGCTTGCCGTGGCCGAGCGGCAACCGGTAGAGCACCGGCACGCCCAGCGGATCGAGGTGCTCCTCGAGCACGTCCTCGAGCGAGCGCGAGCGCGCCCAGTCGGAGGCCGGCCGGAGATCGCCCCAGTCGCAGCCCTCCATCTCGCCGACGACGACGCCTGCGAGCTTGTTGAGCTTCCCCGCCTGGCGCAGCTGGGTGAGCATCCCGTCCACGTAATAGGGCGGCGCCTTGTAGTCCTCGAAGAAGAAGATCGTGCCGTCGAGGTCGATCTCCCAGGGCGTGCCCATCGTCTGGAGGAGGAGCCAGAGGCAGCCACCGGTGAGCGTCGCTGTGGCGGTGCCGCCTCGGATCGCGCGCGTGTACGGATCGTCGGGGTTCGCCGGGACCGGGCCGGTCGGATCGCCCGTCAGCACGTCGAACAGGCGCTTCCGCGAGAACTCGGTCGCCTCCGGAGCGGCGACGCCGGCGAGCCCGTTGGCGTAGACCGTCGGCAGGCCGGTGCGCGCGCGGATCGCGACGTGCAGCGCGGTGATGTCGGAGAAGCCGACGAGCGGCTTCGGGTTCGCGGCGATCAGGTCGAAGTCGAGGAACGGGATCGTCTGCGCCGAGCCGTAGCCGCCCTGGAGGGCCTGCACGACGTCCACCTCCGGGTCGGCGAAGAGCGCATTGAGGTCGGCGGCGCGGTCCTCGGCGCGGCCGGCGACGTAGTCGTCGCGGTCGTACACGTGCTCGGCGAGCTTGACCTCGTACCCCTGCGCCTCCCACCACTCGACCCCGCGCTCGACCTCGGAGCGCGAGTCGTACGGGCTCGCAGGCGCCGCGACGCCGATCGTCCCGCCGGGAGGCAGCGGCTTCATGCGCCCGATTCTCCCGGAAGGTCCGACGCGCGCGGGCGGGCAAGCGGGAAGACGCGGCCGGCCGCAGCCTCGGCCATGCGATCTCGCCGGCGGGCGAGCTCCCGGCGTGAGCGCTCGAGGTGCCGGCGCAGGCTCTGCTCGAGCCACGGTCCCGGCTCGCGCGCGCCCGGCTCGCCGCGCAGGGACGCGAGCTCCCGCCAGAGGTCCGGGCCGGGGTCGGCGTCGCCCTGGACGCCCCAGCACGCGCGCCGCGCGCCGCGGCCGCGGCGGCCGCGCTCGATCCTGAATGCCTCCTGCGAGAGGTCGGCGCAGAGCCAGTTGAGGCCGACGCGGGAGAGCGGGCCTGCAGCGCGATCGAGATCTGCGAGCGCCTCCTCGAGGTGCTCGACGTCGGCCGCGGTCTGCTCGTGCGGGTAGCGCGGGCCGTCGATCGCGTCGAGGCCGTGCATCCCACGCGCCAAAGCGGTGAAGCGCCGCCGCGCGTCATCGTGCACGACCTTCGGGAGCTCGAGCCCGTGCTTGCGCAGCTCGCGGGCGCGGGCTGCGAAGTCGAGCGCGGGCTCGTCGAGCAAGAGCCGTGCGCAGAGCTCGGTCAGCTTCGCCAGGTAGCCGAAGTCGACCTTGTCGGCCGTGTCGTACTGGGTGTGGTAGTCGGTGCGGTCGAACTCGGAGGTGAAGGTGGAGACGTTGATCCCCGGGATCCCGGCCGCGAGGAACGGCCAGACCTCCGTCCACGTGTTCGGCCGGTCGAGCTTGTAGCCGTGCGGAAGCAGCCCGTCGGCGGCCGCCTGGCGGCAGTGGCGGCGCACCCAGGCCGTCAGCTCGGGAGGCACGTCGAGCGTGAACACATCGGGCCGGCCGCTGCCCTCGACGTTGAGGTAGAAGGGCGAGCCGGTCGCCCACTCCCGGTGCTCGGCCACGACCTGGTACCACGCGCCGTAGCACCAGTCGTACGCGGACTCCGCGATGCCGTACTCCTCGGCGGTGTGAGAGACGAACGCGATCGTGCGCCGCGGGCGGATCCCGGCCTCGGCGAAGGCGCGCGCGAGCTCGAGCGTCACGGCCACTCCGGTCGCGTCGTCGAAGGCCGCCTGGAACCAACCGTCGTGATGGCCGGCCACGATTGCCGGGGCGCCCCGCCGCCGGCCCGGGAGCTCGCCGACGACGTTCACGCCCTCGGCCGGAGCCATCGGGGCGCGCAGGACGACGCGCACCCGGCCCTGGAGCTTCGCAGCGTCCTCGCGCCGGATCGTCACGCACGGCGGGCCTTCCGCGTGCCAGATTCCGTCGAACGTGCCGAGTGCCTGGGGCGCCTGGTAGTACGGCCCGCCCTCCGGCGCGAAGAGCACCATCGCCGCGGCGCCTCGCAGGCCGAGCTCCAGGCCGACGTGGTAGGGCCAGAGCCGAGCGACCTGCCACTCGACGAGCACGATCTTGCCGGCGACCTCGACCCGGTCGAGCTGCTTGCGCCCGCCGCGGCCTACCGCGACGAGCTCGCCTTCGACGCCCTTCGAACCCGTCTCGGGCACGCCGCCGAAGGACACTCCCTCGACGCGCGTGCCGTCGGCGAGCTCGACGTGGGCCTCCTCGAGGCGCCAGCCGTCGACCGGCACCGGCTCCTCGGTCACGTTCTCGAGCCCGAGCGAGCGCATCTCGGCCGCGATGAAGTCGACCGCCTCGCGCTCCTCGGGAGTTCCGGCGACGCGGAAGCCGAGCGGGTGCGATCCGATCCCCGCCAGCCGCTCGACGACGTTCTCGAGGTACTCCGGCGAGAACCTCACGGCCGGCCCTCCTCCAGGCCGAGGAGCACCTCACCGACGAGCACGCCGAGCGTGCCGAGGTCATAGCCGCCCTCCTGGACGACGACGGTCGGAACGCCCAGCCCGCCGAGCAGCTTGCCGGCCTCGCGGAAGCCCGCGGCGCTCACCTCGAGCGGGCTCTCCGGATCGCCGGCCGCGGCGTCGACGCCGAGCGCGACCACGAGGCCGCCCGCGCCGCGCGCCCACGACACGAGCTCCTCGATCGCACCCAGCCAGAGCTCGTCACCGGAGCGCGGGGCGAGCGGGACGTTGCGGTTCGCGTCGTCGCTCTCGTCCGCGAAGCCGAGGAAGTGCGGGAACCAGCCGGCGCCCGGGTCGACGTGCACGGAGCCGGTGCGCACGTCGTCGCGTCCGCGGAAGATCTCCTGCGTGCCGTTGCCGTGGTGCGCGTCGATGTCGAGCACGGCGACCGGCCCGTCGAGCTTCCTTTGCAGCGCCGAGGCTGCGATCGCCGCGTTGTTCAGGTAGCACGAGCCGCCGTACGCCGAGCGCGTGACGTGGTGCCCGGGCGGGCGCGTGCAGGCGTAAGCGAGCGGCTCCCCGCCGGCGACGAGGTCGACCGCCGTCAGCGCCGCGTCGGCCGCGGCGCGCGCGGCCTCCCAGGTGCCAGGCCCGACGAGCGTCATCGTGTCGTAGGCGAACCAGCCCGGCCTCGCCCAGACCGCCGTGGGCACGCGCCGCGCCCCCAGCTCGCGGTGTGCGAAGACGTACGGGACGACCTGCTCCTGCGGCAGGTCGATGGCGTTCCACTCCTCCCACGCTCCGGCGAGGTACGCGACCAGCTCGCCGTCGTGGACGTCGAGCAGCGCCTCGTCCGGGTGCGGCTCAGCCTCGACGAAACGCGCATCCAGCGCGTCCAGGATCACGCGCATGCGGGCGGGCGTCTCGGCGGCCGGCGTGCTGACGCCGACCCAGATCTCGGCGAGCGGCTCGTGGAGCAGGCAGCGATCGCTTCGGACGACCGGCATGGCGAGCTTCACGCGCCGACTCTACAGTCCCCCCGTGCGCGACGGCCCACCCGACCCCAGAGGCCCGCGCCCGAGCGAGCTCGGCATCCGGATCGGCGAGCTCGAGCCCGGGCCGAGCAACTCGATCGCAGACGTTCAGGGCGTGCGCGTGGGCCACGTCACGGTGTGGCGCGACGAGCCCGATCCGCCCGAGGCCCGGGGTGTCGCGCGTACCGGCGTGACCGCGATCGTCCCGCCGTCGCTGCCGCTCGCAGCCGGCGTGGCCGTGCTCAACGGCGCCGGTGAGCTGACGGGCACGCACGAGATCCGCGAGTGGGGCCTGCTCGAGACCCCCGTCTACCTGACCTCGACGCACGCGGTCGGCCGCGTCTACGACGGCGCGATCGAGGTCGCGGTGCGCTCGGATCCGCTCGTCGGCGTGGAGGAGTTCGTGATCCCGGTCGTCGGCGAGTGCGACGATGGGCACCTGAGCGACGCGCGCACCGTGCACGTCGAGCGGGAGGACGTCGCGCGCGCCGTCGAGGAGGCGAGCGGCTGGCCCTTCGCCGAGGGCGCCGTCGGCGCTGGCACCGGGATGAGCTGCCTCGGCTGGAAGGGCGGGATCGGCAGCGCGAGCCGCGTGGCGGGCGAGCACGTCATCGGCGTCCTCCTGCTCGCGAACTTCGGCTCCGCGCGGCAGCTGACCATCGCCGGTGTCCCAGTCGGGCGTGCGCTCGCAGGCGACGACCGTCCGAAGCCGGGTGGAAGCTGCATCGCTGTGGTCGCGACCGACGCGCCCTTGAGCTCGGCCTCGCTCGAGCGCCTCGCGCGTCGCGCAGGCCTCGGCCTGGCGCGCACCGGCTCGGTCGCCCACCACGGCAGCGGCGAGATCTTCATGGCGTTCTCTACCGCGAGCGGCTCCCCCGTCGAGGGCCGCGAGCTAGACCCGCTCTTCGCCGCCACCGTCGAGGCGACGGAAGAAGCCGTGCTGAACACGCTCTGGGCTGCGCCCGACGTGACCGGCCGCGAGGGCCGCGTCCAGCGGGGGCTGCCGCACGACGAGGTGCTCGAGCTCCTCCGCGCGCACGGAGCGCTGCGATGAAGGTGCTCGTGGTCGGCACGGGCGGCGTCGGCGCGGCGGTCGCGGCGGTCGCCCAGCGGCGCGACTTCTTCGAGCGGATCACGTTCGCCGACCTCGACCCCGCCCGGCCGCAGGCGCTCGTCGACCGACTTGGGGACGGCCGCTTCGCCGCCGCGCAGGTCGACGCGTCCGACCGCGAAAGCGTGGCCGCGCTCGCCCACGAAGCGGACGCCGTCCTGAACGCGACCGACCCGCGCTTCAACCTGCCGATCTTCGAGGCCTCGTTCGACGCGCGCTGCACGTACCTCGACATGGCGATGTCGCTCTCGGGTCCCGACGTGCTCCTCGGCCAGCAGCAGCTCGACCAGCACGAGCGCTGGCGCGAGGCCGGCCTGCTCGCGCTCGTCGGGATCGGCGTCGAGCCGGGCCTATCCGACGTCTTCGCCCGTTACGCGGCCGATCACCTCTTTGCCGAGATCGACGAGGTCGGCGTACGCGACGGGGCGAACCTCGCGGTCGAGGGCTACGAGTTCGCGCCGACCTTCTCGATCTGGACGACGATCGAGGAGTGCCTCAACCCGCCGCTGATCTGGGAGCGTGAGCGCGGCTTCTACACGACGGAGCCGTTCTCGGAGCCCGAGGTGTTCGACTTCCCGGAGGGCATCGGCCCGCTCGAGTGCGTGAATGTCGAGCACGAGGAGGTCGTGCTCGTGCCGCGCTGGGTCGAGTGCCGCCGCGTCACCTTCAAGTACGGGCTCGGGGAGGAGTTCATCGGCGTGCTGAAGACGCTGCACATGCTTGGCCTCGACTCGAAGGAGCCGATCTCGGTGCGCGGCGTCGAGGTGGCACCACGCGACGTCCTCGCCGCGGCGCTTCCCGACCCGGCCACGCTCGGCGACCGGATGCGGGGGCGCACCTGCGCCGGAACGCTCGTGACCGGCACGGGCCGGGACGG
>JAWVDY010000118.1:0-5421 GCA_033856995.1 Gaiellaceae bacterium | reverse complement strand
GACGATGAAGCCGGGCGTGTCGTTGCATGCGACCGGCTCCTTGCCGATCCGCTGTGCGAAGGCGTACGCCGCGGCGAAGGCTTCGTCGCTCGTGCGCGCAGTGCGTACGACCTCGACGAGCGGGAGCACGGGCGCGGGGTTGAAGAAGTGCAGGCCGACGACGCGCTCGGGTTGGGTGGTCGCATCCGCGATCTGGGTGACCGACAGCGCGGACGTGTTCGTCGCGAGGAGCGCGGGAGGCGGGACGAGCCGGTCGAGCTCGCCGAACAATTCGCGCTTGACGTCGAGATCCTCGAACGCGGCCTCGATCACGAGTTGGCACGAGCTGAGGTCACCGAGCTCGGTCGTCAGCGTGAAACGTCCAAGCGCGGCGTCCTTCTCGTCCTGCGTCAGACGCTCCTTCTCGACATCGCGGGTCAGGTAGTGGTCGATCCGCTCGCGCGCCCGCTCGCCGAGCTCGGCCTCGACCTCGCGACCGACTACCTCGAGTCCAGCCTGGAGGCAGACCTGGGCGATTCCGGCACCCATCGTGCCGAGCCCGACCACGCCGACGCGGGAGATCTCCACGGCGCGCGATCCTATGCGTTACGCGTTACGCGCTACGCGTTACGCGCCACGCGCTCCGGGATCACGCGCGTGCGTGAAACCAATCCCCCAGGGGCCTTCGGCCCCTAGCCCCCGTCTTTGAGAGTACCGGCGAATTCGTCACGTGTCTGTGACGGCTCTGCGCCGAAAGTGTGACCTCGCGAGGCTCTTCAGACGCGCTCGATCACCGCGGCGATTGCCTGGCCGAAGCCGATGCACATCGTCGCGACGCCGTAGCGAGCACCCCGCCGCTCGAGCTCGTTCAGGAGCGTCGCGGTCACGCGCGCCCCGGTGGCACCGAGCGGGTGGCCGAGCGAGATTCCGCCGCCGTTCGGGTTGACGTCGGCCCACCGTTCCTCGAGGCCGGTGTCGCGCATGAACTGGAGCGCGACCGATGCGAACGCCTCGTTCACCTCCACCACGGCGACATCGTCCCAGCCGATCCCGCCCCGCGCGAGTGCGCGCTCACACGCCTGCGGGTTCCCGTGCAGCATCAGTCGCGGATCGACGCCGACGACGCCGAACGACACGAAGCGGCCACGAGGCTCCAGACCGAGCCGCGCGCACGCGGCCTCGCTCGCGACGAGCACCGCGGCGGCGCCGTCGCAAATCTGGCTCGAGCTTCCCGCGGTCACCCTCCCGTCCGGCAAGAACGCGGGCGGAAGCGCGGCGAGCGCCTCCAACGACGTGTCCGCCCGCGGCGTCTCGTCCACGCCGAAGACCACCCCCGCGTGCGGATTCGAGACCTCAACCGGGACGAGCTCTCGCTCGAACCGCCCTTCCTCGATGGCGGCCAGCGCGCGCCGATGGGACTCGTACGAGTACGCGTCGAGCTCATCGCGCGAGAGTCTCCACTCCTCCGCGATCAGCTCCGCCGAAATGCCCTGCGGCACGATCTCCCAGCGGTCGAGCAGCGTGTCGGAGAGGTCACCCCCGCTCGAGCCCATCGGCACGCGCGACATCGACTCGACTCCCGCTGCGACGACGACGTCGAGCTGACCCGACTGCACAGCGGCCGCGGCGTTGAAGGCCGCCTGCAACGACGACCCGCACTGCCGGTCGACGGTCGTGCCTGCGACCGACTCCGGCCAACCCGCTACGAGGGCCGCCATCCGTGCGATGTTCCAGCCCTGCTCGCCGACCTGCGAGACGCAGCCCATCTGCACGTCTTCGACCTCCGCCGGATCGACCCCGTTCCGCTCGACGAGCGCGTTCAGCACCTGACCTGCCAGCTCGTCTGCGCGCAGCGACGCGAGCGAGCCATTCCGCTTCCCGATGGGCGAGCGCACGGCGTCGACGATCAGCGCGTCGTTCACGCCCACAGTCTAGGAATCAGGACCGGGCCGACCGTGCGTGCGCGCTGACGTCCGCGACCGAGAAGAGACGCCAGCTCCCGGGCACGCCCTTCAGCTCGTGCTCGCCTCTTTCCTCGAACTCGATGCCCGCGCCGGCGACCAGATCCTTGACGGTCTGCGAGACCAGCACCTCGCCGCCCTGTGCGGTCGCCGAAACCCGGGACGCGATCACGACGGCGAGACCGGCGACCTTTCCCTCGTGCACCTCGCACTCACCGGTGTGCACGCCTGCGCGGATCGCAAGCTCGAGCTCATGCAGGCCGTCAACGATCGCGTGCGCGCATCGGATCGCCCGGGCCGGGCCGTCGAAGGTCGCAAAGAACCCATCGCCGGCGGTGTCTTTCTCCTCTCCGCGAAAACGCGCCAGTTCCCGGCGCACGACCGCATGGTGCCGCTGCAGCAGCTCGCGCCAGCCCCGGTCGCCGAGCTCAGCCGCGCGCTCGGTCGAGGCGACGATGTCGGTGAAGAGAATCGTCGCCAGCACGGTCTCGGGAACGACAGGCAGCTGCTCGCCAGCGACGAAGCGTTCGATCTCGTCGGGAACCTCCGGCGAGAGGTCGACTTCGAACATGTCGTCCCCGGAGATTCGCAACGCCCGGGCACTTGGAATCTGCTCCGCAACCTCCAACGCAAAGCCCTCGAACCAACCAGGGCGGTACAGGACGAGGGTCGGCACGCGAACGGCCGGCAGGATCTCACGCAGGTCGGTCTCGTAGAACGCCCGGTTGAGCGCATACGCGACGGAAGGGCTCGCTCCGACGCGCAGCAGATTCGCGAACGATTCGCGCTCGACGGGGTCGTCGTACAGGCTCGGCGCCCCTTCGCGCAGCAGCTCGTCGCAAAACTCCTGCGTGCCCCACCGCTCACGAAGGTCGGCGAGCTCGGTGCGAACCTGCTCGGACTGGCCCTCGGGGTTGTAGGCGACCGGGTGGAAGAGCACCAGCGCCTGGGTCCGCTCGGGGTACGTGGCGGCATACAACGTCGCCATCCCGCAGCCGTCCTGCGCGCCGAGGAGCACCGCTCGCGAAGAGCCGGCGGCGTCGAGCACCGCACGCACGTCGTCCATGCGCGTCTCGAGCGACGGGAAGTGACCACCCAGGTCGGAGAGGCCCGTTCCGCGCTTGTCGAACAGGATCAACCGGAACGACTGCGCAAGCCGCTCGTAAAAGGCCCGGAGGCGTTGGGATTCCCAGCCGTACACGAGGTTGGAGACCCAGTCGGGAACGAAGAGGAGATCGGTCACTCCGTCGCCGACGACGTGATAGGCGATGGCGACGCCGCCGCTGCGCGCGTAGCGGATGTCGAGGGCCACGAGCCTCAGTCTCCTAGACTTGCGGTATGGCCACAACCGCCACCGAACGAAAGCTCTTCGTCGCCGGCGAGTGGGTCGAAACTGGCGACTGGATCGAGGTGCGCTCGCCGTTCTCGGGAGACGTCGTGAGCCGAGTCGCCAAGGGTGGCGCCGACGAGACCCGGCGGGCGATCGACGCCGCCGAGGCCGCGATGCTCGAGCCGCTCCCCGCGCATAAGCGCGCCGAGATCCTCCTCAAGGTCGTGGCCGGCATCGCGCGCCGCCACGACGAGATCGCGCGGCAGATCTCGGACGAGGCGGGAAAACCGCTCAAGGCAGCACGGGTCGAAGCATCGCGCGCGATGTCGACCTACACCTTCGCGGCGGTCGAGGCGCGCAAGCTCGCCGGCGAGATGGTGCCGATGGACGCGGCGCAGGCGGGTGAGGGGAAGCTCGCGTTCACTCTGCGGCGCCCGATCGGGATCGTCGGCGCGATCTCGCCGTTCAACTTCCCGCTCAACCTCGTCGCGCACAAGCTCGCCCCGGCGCTCGCCGCCGGCTGCGCGGTCGTGCTCAAGCCTGCGACCCAGACGCCGCTCTCCGCGCTGCTGCTGGCGGAGCTCGAGGAGGAGGCGGGCCTACCGCCGGGCTGGCTCAGCGTCGTGATCGGCCCGTCGGCCGAGATCGGCGACGTTCTCGTCGAGGACGAGCGCGTGAAGGCGATCACGTTCACGGGCTCTGGCCCCGTCGGCTGGGGCATCAAGGAACGGGCCGCGAAAAAGAAGGTGAGCCTCGAGCTCGGCAATGCGACCCCGGTGATCGTCATGGCCGACGCCGACGTCGAGGCCGCCGCGGCCACGATGGCGGCCAATGCGTTCTCGTTCGCCGGCCAGAGCTGCATCTCCGTCCAGCGGCTGTACGTCGAGCGCCCGGCCTACGAACGGTTCGTCGAGGCCTTCGTGCCGCGGGTGCAGGCGCTGAAGCTCGGCGACCCCGCCGACGAAGAGACGGACGTCGGGCCGGTGATCGACGCGGACGCGCGCGAGCGGATCCTGGAGTGGATCGCCGAGGCCCGCAACGGCGGCGCCGAGATCCTCGCGGGCGGCGACGAGCAGGACGGCCTGATCGCGCCGACCGTGATCGCGAACGCGTCGCCCGAGCTGAAGGTCAGCTGCGAGGAGGTGTTCGGCCCTGTCGTGACGCTGAACGCGGTCGACTCCCTCGACGAGGCGATCGCTCTTGCCAACTCGACCCGCTTCGGCCTCCAGGCCGGGATCTTCACGAGCCGGCTCGATACCGCTATGCGCGCCGGGCAGGAGCTCGAATTCGGCGGCGTGATCGTCAACGAGGCGCCGACCTTCCGCTCCGACCAGATGCCCTACGGCGGCGTCAAGGACTCTGGCAACACGCGTGAAGGGCCTGCCTACGCCGTCCGCGAGCTCACCGAAGACCGGCTCGTCGTGATCGATCTCTAGTTTGGGACCGGGCCGCCCGGGAACTGGGGGCACATGATCGGTCTCGCCATCGCATTGATCGTAATCGGGCTCGTGTTCGGGTTCGTGATCCCGTGGGTCGGCATCGTCATCGGCGTCGTCGGGATCCTCCTGTTCATCGCGTTCGTGGCCGGCTTCGGCCGCCGCGCCGCGGACGAGCACCGCTTCTAGGAACCGGTCCCGCCGGTGCTAGACTCGCGCCCCTCGTGGCGCGTTTTTCCCTGCTAAATCGCATTCGCAGACGGTCGCGCGGTGCCGCCGCGGCAGGCCCTCAGCCGATGCTCCGGCGCGCGCCCTCTCCTGGTGCTCTCCGGCGCGAGCGGCGGGCGCTCGTAAAGGCGCGAGAAGACAGGATCCAACACCTCGGCGGCCTCACGCTCGAGATGTATCGGCGCTCGAGCTTTCGCGATCACCTCCTGATCGAGCAGTGTCGGGAAGTCGTCGCCCTCGAGGAGCGGCTCAACGAACTGGACTCGATGATCGCCGCGGTCGCGACTGCGCGCCGCGCGCCGACGACCTGCGAGTGCGGCGCTCCTGTTCCCTGGGGTGCGCACTTCTGCGGCAACTGCGGGCGATCGGTGGGCGTCGAGGCGGTCGTCGCCTGCGAGGGCTGCGGGCACCCGCTGCCCGCCGACGCAGGCTTCTGCGCCCACTGCGGGCGAGCTGTCGGTACCAGCGAGGAAGCCGAGCCGGAGTC
>JAWVDY010000117.1:0-3290 GCA_033856995.1 Gaiellaceae bacterium | reverse complement strand
CGGCGACCACCATCCGGCCGACCCCCGCGAGCCGACCGCGCGGATCCGCGTCGCGAACGACTGGATCCACGGCGTCGCGGTCGAGTACCGCAGCGGCGTCGGTATCTGGGGCGGCTACCTCGCGGACACGACGATCGCGCACAACGAGCTCGCCGACCTGCCGTACACGGGCATCTCGCTCGGCTGGGGCTGGGGCGACCGCGACCAGCCGCCGACGCCGGCGGCCGGCAACCTGGTCGAGGCGAACTTCGTCCACGACGTGATGCAGGCGCTCGGCGACGGCGCCGGCATCTACCTGCTCGGCGCCCAGCCCGGGACCGTCGTCCGCGGCAACGTCGTCCTGCACGTGGCCGGGTTCGGTGGCGCGATCTACCTCGACGACGGCAGCCGCGACGAGACCGTCGAGGGCAACCTCGCCTTCGACACGCACGGCTGGCCGGCGATGCTCAAGGGGCAGAACCTGACCGTGCGAGACAACCTCTGGGATTCCTACTCCGACTGGAGCTTCTACAAGTTCGACGGCACGCGGAGCGGCGAGCGCGTGATCCACGACCTGGCCGAGGCGCCCGCGGCGCTGCTCGCCTCGGCCGGGCTCGAGCAGGAGTACCGCGCGCTGCTGCGGCCCTGAGCCACCTACGTCTTCCGCAGCAGCAGCAGATCCTGGTGCGGGTTCCCCTGTGCCCCTTCGGGCTCGAACGCGACGACGTCGAATCCGTCGGCGAGCGCGCCGCGCACGTACGCCTCCGGATGGAATGCGCTGCAGAGGTTCGTGCCGGCGACGCTCTCCCAGCGCACGACGAGCTCGCCCCGGTCGAAACGGGCGGCCTCGTCCGGGCCGAGCCGGTCGCGGTAGTGCTCGCCGTGCACGGAGAGCAGCAGATGGCCGCCGGGACGGATCACGCGGCGGAGCTCGTCACGCCAGGCAAGGCCGAGCTCCTCGGTCAGGTGCGTGAAGACCGAGAGCGCGTAGACGACGTCGAAGGCTCCGTCGCCGAACGCAAGCGGGGGCGCCAGCTCGTTCGTCTCGAAGCGCGCGAAGGAGAGGTTCGCGCGGCACCAGGCGACCGCCGCCGTGTCGTGGTCGCTGCCGGAGACGGCCGGCCGCTCGAGGCCCGCCCACCAGCGCGTCACGCGCCCGCAGCCGCAGCCGAAGTCGAGCATCGAGCCGACCTCGTCGAGGCGCACACCCGCGCGCCCGAGCACCTCGCGAACGGCCTCGGCGCCGAGCCGGCCGCCTTCGAGGAACCAGGCGGGGTCCGCCGTCCCGGCGACGCGGACGCGCAGCTGCGCGGGCGGCACCGGCACGCCGTCGGCAGCGGTCCGCTCGCCACCCGGCGCGCGGCGGGCCTGCAGCGTCTCGTACGCGCGGAACGCGGGCCCGAGCAGTCGCGCGCGCTGGAGCAGGCGGAGGATCCCGGTCTTCACGCGGGCAACGCTAGCCTCTGGTCGATGGACGAGGCAGCGCGCGCGGCGGTCGAGCGGGCGAGGCGCAGGCTCGACCGGCTCGACCTCTATCCCGCACCGGTTCGCATCAGCCGCCTGCGCCTCTGGATCGTCCCCTGGCTCTTCCGGCTGCCCTGGTTCCGCCGCTTCGACGGCTACGCAGCGCACGGCACCGTCCTGCTCCGCTCGGCGCAGCTGCTCGCCGAAGACGACCTGCTCACGCACGAGCTCTGCCACGTCTGGCAGATGCAGCACCGGCCGCTTGCGATGCCGCTCTCCTACCTGCGCACGGGCTACGCGGAGAACGCGTACGAGGCCGAGGCGCGGGCGGCCGTGGACGCCACGCGCTAGGCCAGCTCCTGCTGCGCGAGCGCCGCGTACGCGAGCGGTCGCCGGAAGATCTCCTTGCGGCGGCGCCCCTGGAACGCGGAGTCCACGGAGCCCGCCAGGCCGAGGGAGCTCGCGGCGAACGCGGCGGCCGTCCCGCCGCTGAGCGCGAGGTCGGCGACGCCGAGCGCCGCCCCCGCCACCCCGACGGCGCCGCGGACGATCCGCGGCCACCCTCGCTCGCGCATCCGCCGCTCGATCTCCTCGAGCTCCTCCTTCAGGTCGAGCCGCGTGCGCTCGAGCTTCGCCTGGCGCAGCCGACCGTCGTCGAACCTGGCGCACTCGAGCACCGCGTTCTCGACCGCGCTTCGGAAGCGCAGGAGCAGCGCGGCGTGATCGGCCTTGAACTCGACGATCCGCCGCGGATCGAGAGCGATCTCGGGGCCGGGGAGGATGTCGGTCAGGAGCGCGTACCTGATCGGCTCGAGGTCGGTCGCCGGCGGTCGATCGGCCTCCGGCAGCGTCGTGAACGCGGCGACGGCGTCGGCACGGTCGGTGATCGGGTCCATGCGGACGTCGTCGCTGCGGCCGATGATCGAGGCGAGGAACGCCATCAGCAGCGTCGCCGCCCGCCGCTCGACCTCGAACCAGCCCCGCGACTCCTCCCCCTCGAGCCACCGTGCCAGCTCCCGCGCGACGAGCTGGTGGGCGAGACCGGTGCCCGTCCTGTCGAGATGGACGCGCACCCATTCGGCCTGCCTTTCGCCGGCGAGCCGGTGGGCGTCGAGGAGCTCGAGGAACGCCTGCAGGTAGTCGGTCGCGCCGGCGGTCCAGATCGTCGCGTCCGGTGCGACGGGCTCGAGCAGCCCCTCGGCGACGAGCGCGCGCGAGTAGGCGTCGAGAATGCCGGGGTCCTCCTCGTCGCGCTCGGGCATGATCGTCCCGACCCGGTCCCAGTAGAGCAGCACGCGCGTGAACCACTCGCTCTGCGGCGGGCGGATGGAGGGGAAGTACAGAACCGCGTCGGCGATCGGCGCCGGCCTCCTCGGTGGAACGACGGGCCGCACGCCGCGATGTCGCTTCGCAACGCTTCTACTTCCTTCCGCCCGGCCTGTCAAATGCCGGCGCGCCGGGCCGGGCTACACTCAGCGAATGGCGCAGGCGCCCGTGCTTCCCGCCGGGTTCGAGCTGCCGCTCGAGCCGCGGCTGCCGCGCATCGGCTCGGTCGACGCGGTCGCCCTCGAGGAGCGCGCCGCGAGCCTGGCCAAGCGCTCGATCAAGAAGGACGCGAAGCTCTTCGCGCTCGAGCTCGCGATCCGCTGCATGGACCTGACGACGCTCGAGGGCGCGGACACGCCCGGCAAGGTCGCGGCCCTCTGCTCGAAGGCGATGCGTCCGGATCCCTCTGATGCGAACGTCCCGCCGGTCGCCGCGGTATGCGTCTACCCGAACCTTGTCCCCACGGCGGTCGAGCGCCTGCACGGCTCTGGCGTGAAGGTGGCGTCGGTCGCGACCGCGTT
>JAWVDY010000116.1:0-3480 GCA_033856995.1 Gaiellaceae bacterium | reverse complement strand
CTCGTCGGCATCCACGCCGACCGGCCGGTGGCCGAGGTCTTCGGCGAGATCCAGCAGGCCCTCGAGCAGGCTGCGGTCCGGTGATCATCCGCAAGGCAGCGGACGAGATCGAGCGCATGGCGCGCTCCGGCGAGGTCGTCTCGGACACTCTCGCGCTGATCGGAGAGCACGCGCGACCGGGCGTGAGCACGCAGGACCTCGACGAGCTCGCGGACGAGCACATCCGCTCCCGCGGCGGCACGCCGACCTTCAAGGGCTACCGCGGCTACCCGGCGTCGATCTGCGCTTCGCCCAACGCGATGGTCGTCCACGGCATCCCGGGCCCGTACACGCTCCGGGACGGCGACATCCTCTCGGTCGACGTCGGCGTGACGCTCGACGGCTTCGTGGCCGACTCCGCCTATACGTTCCCGATCAGCGAGATCTCGCCCGAGGCGGAGCGGTTGCTCGAGGGCTGCCAGGCGGCGCTCGCGGCCGGGATCGAGCAGTGCCGGGTCGGGAGCCGCCTCTCCGACATCTCGCACGCGATCCAGAAAACGACCGAAGAGCAGGGGTTTTCTGTCGTCCGTAGCCTCGTGGGTCACGGGGTCGGACGTTCGATGCACGAGGAGCCGCAGATTCCGAACTACGGCGAGCCGGGACGCGGCCCGCTGCTCGCGGAGGGGATGACGTTCGCGATCGAGCCGATGATCACCGCCGGCGGTCCCGATGTCGTGCTGCACGACGACGATTGGTCGATCTCGAGCGCCGACGGCTCGCTCGCCGCGCACTTCGAGCACACCGTCGCGATCACCGTCGACGGCCCGCGGGTCCTGACGGCGGCGACCTCGGCCGTCCGCTCGTGAGCGACTCGCGCATCGAGCAATACGCGGCGCTGCTCGTGGAGACCTGCGTCGACGTGCAGCCCGGCTGGCAGGTGCTCGTGAGCGGCGGGATGCTCGCGCGGCCGTTGCTCGAAGAGGTGAGCCGCGCGGTCGCCAAGCGCGGCGCGTACGCACTGCTCAGGCCGAGCCTCAACGGCTACAACACGAACATTGCGTGGATGCAGGAGGCGCCGGAGGAGCTCCTGGACAAGCCGGCAGCGGTCGAGGTCCACACGTGGGAGAACGTCGACGCGCTGATCTCGATCGAGGCGCCGGAGAACACCCGTGAGCTCGCGGCGCTGCCGTCGGAGAAGCTGACGCGGTACCAGCGGAGCCTGCGCCCCCACCAGCAGCGCATCTTCACCCACGAGCTCAAATGGGTCGGCTGCCAGTACCCGACGCCCGCTCTGGCGCAGGACGCGGACCTGCCGCTCTCCGAGTTCGCCGACTTCCTCTACGGCGCGTGCCTGCTCGACTGGAAGGCAGAGCACGAGCGCATGAGCCGCTACGCGAAGGTGTTCGAGGCGGCCCAGGAGGTGCGCATCGTCTCCGGGGACACCGATCTGCGCCTCGCGCTCGGCGACCGGCCGTTCGTGGTCGACGCAGGCGGCGCGAACATGCCCGGCGGTGAGTTCTTCACCTCGCCGCTGGAGGACTCGGCCGAGGGCGAGATCGTGTTCGGCGAGTTCCCCGCGGTCTACACCGGTCGCGAGGTGCGCGGGATCAGGCTCCGGTTCGAGGGCGGCAAGGTCGTCGACGCCGCGGCCGAGGTGAACGAGGCGTTCCTGCTCGAGCAGATCGACCTCGACGAGGGCGCGCGCGTCGTCGGGGAACTCGGGATTGGCTGCAACCCCGGAATCACCCGCCACATGCGGAACACGCTCTTCGACGAGAAGATCGACGGAACCGTCCACGTTGCGCTCGGAAACGGCCTACCGGAGGCCGGAGGCGAGAACACGAGCCAGCTCCACTGGGACATCGTCAAGGACATGCGCGCGGAGGGAAGCCGGATCGAGCTCGACGGAAAGGTCGTCCAGGAAGCCGGCCGATGGCAAGTCTAAGCCGTTTGCTACCATAGTCACCCGCGGCGGAAGCCGTGTTTTTTCGTGTCTACGAGTGAGGAAGGCTTGGCTCAGAAGGAAGAGAAGATCGAGGTGGACGGCGAGGTCGTCGAGTCGCTCCCCAGCACCATGTTCAGGGTGAAGGTGGACGACATGGACGGCACCGTTCTCGCGACGATCGCGGGCAAGATGCGCAAGCACTACATCCGCATCCTTCCCGGCGATCGCGTGAAGGTCGAGCTCTCCCCCTACGACCTCACCCGAGGAAGGATCACGTACCGACACCGATGAAAGTTCGAGCCTCAGTCAAGCCCATGTGCGAGCGCTGCCGCGTGATCAAGCGGCACGGCCGGACGATGGTCATCTGCACCAATCCCCGCCACAAGCAGAGGCAGGGCTAGCCCGTGGCGCGCATCGCGGGGGTCAACCTCCCGAACCAGAAGCGCCTCGAGATCGGCCTGACCTACATCTACGGGATCGGCCGCTCGACCGCGCAGAAGATCTGCACCGACACGGGTCTCTCGCTCGACGAGAAGATCAAGGACCTCACCGACGAGGAGATCACCAAGCTCCGCGAGTACATCGACGGCAACCTGCAGGTCGAGGGCGACCTGCGCCGAGAGCGGACGCAGGCGATCAAGCGCCTCGGCGAGATCGGCGCGTACCGCGGCATCCGCCATCGCCGTGGGCTGCCCGTTCGCGGGCAGCGCACCAAGACGAACGCGCGGACGCGCAAGGGGCCGAAGAAGACGGTCGGGCGCGGCAAGAAGGCACCGACCAAGACCTAGTCATGGCGCCCCCGAGACGACAAGCGACGAGAGGTCGTGCGCGCCGCCGCGTGAAGAAGAACATCGCGATCGGCCAGGCGCACATCAAGACCTCCTTCAACAACACGATCGTGTCCCTGACCGACAACGAGGGGAACGTGATCGCGTGGGAGTCCGCCGGCTCGGCCGGCTTCAAGGGCTCGCGCAATTCGACGCCGTTCGCCGCGCAGGTGACGGCCGACGCGAGTGCGCGCAAGGGCATGGAGCACGGTCTCCAGAAGGTCGAGGTCTTCGTGAAGGGCCCAGGCTCGGGCCGCGAGACGGCGATTCGCTCGTTGCAGGCCGCGGGCCTCGAGATCCTCGGGATCAAGGACGTCACGCCGCAGGCGCACAACGGCGTCCGGCCGAAGAAGCGGAGGCGGGTCTAGATGGCACGCGCGACCGGGCCGAAGTGCCGCAACTGCCGCCGCGAGGGCATGAAGCTCTTCCTCAAGGGCGAGCGCTGCCTGACAGAGAAGTGCTCGGTCGAGCGGCGCAGCTACCCGCCGGGTGAGCACGGCCGCGGTCGCATCAAGCAGTCCGAGTACCTGCTGCAGCTGCGCGAGAAGCAGAAGGCGCGGCGCTACTACGGGCTGCTCGAGAAGCAGTTCCGCACCTACTACTCGAAGGCCGCGAAGGGCTCGGGCATCACGGGCGAGACGCTCCTGCGGATGCTCGAGACGCGGCTCGACAACGTCGTCTACCGCCTCGGCTTCGCCGCCTCGCGCGCCCAGGCGCGCCAGCTCGTGC
>JAWVDY010000115.1:0-5885 GCA_033856995.1 Gaiellaceae bacterium | reverse complement strand
GAGCGCGTCATCCGCGGCACGACGTTTCCGGCGGGCAAGATCGTCGCGCCCGGCCACGTGCAGTGGGACGTCAAGGGCGACACGACGATCGGGCCCTTCGAGCCTAGCCCGGCGCCGATGGAGGAGGTCGAGCGTCTCGCGGACGCCTGCACGCGTGCGGGGCTGCCCACGACCGCCGTTCGTGACGCGCGCGGGCCTCAGTGGCGCAAGGTGATCTTCAACGCCGCGACGAACCCGGTCGGCGCGCTCACCGGCCTCGCGCACGGGCGCGTCTGCGAGGACCCCGGCCTCCGCGCGCTCGTCTCGGGCCTCGTCGACGAGGGCAAGGCGGTCGCGGGCGCGCAGGGGATCGTGCTCGACGCCGACCCGGAGGACCTGATCGACCACGCCGCCCGGCCCGACGTGGCGTACGACCACAAGGCGAGCATGCTGCAGGACGTCGAGGCTCGCCGGAAGACGGAGATCGAGTACCTGAACGGCGGCATCGTCCGCTTCGGCCGCGAGCACGGCGTGCCGACGCCGCTGAACGCGGCGATACTCGCGCTTGTGAAAGGGCTGGAGCAGTCGTGGGCGTGAGCCCTCGCGACGTCGAGCGGCGGTATGCCAACGTGCGCGCTGCGCTCGAGCGGGACGGCCTCGACGCCGCGCTCATCTGCGGCAGCGAGTACTCGGGCTTCGAGGGCGCGGTCACCTACCTCTCGGGCTTCCAGATCGTCCATCGCTATGCCTACGTGCTGCTGCCGCGCGAAGGCGATCCCGCGATCGTGTTCCCGACGGAGGCGCGCTACGTCGGCGAGCACGGCACGAGCTGGATCGAGGACCAGGTCTTCGCCGACCGGCCGGGCGAGTGGCTGGCCGACCGCCTGCGCGGCCGGCGCGTCGGCGTCTACGGGCTCGACTACGCGATGGTCGTGCGCGACTACACCGCGCTCGCCGGCTCGGCCGAGCTCGTGAACTGGGACGTCGCCTTCGATCACGCGCGTGCGGTCAAGAGCGACGAGGAGCTCGAGTCCGTGCGAGAGAGCGTACGGATCAACACCGACGGCTTCCACGCCTTCCGCGAGGCCTACGCGCCCGGCCGCAGCGCCGCCGAGGTGCTCGCGCCGGCCGAGGAGCTGTTCGTCGAGCGTGGCTGCGGCCGGTTGACGATGAACATGGTGCTCGTCGGCGCCGAGTTCGCGATCGCCCGGGCCGAGACGAAGCTCGGCGAGTTCTGCATTCCGTCGCTCGAGGTCGCGGGCCCGGGCGGCCACTGGGTCGAGGTCTCGCGCGCGCTTGGGACGCCGAACGACGAGGTGCTGCGGATGAACGAGGCCTACGACGAGTACTTCGAGGCCGCCCAGACGGCCCTGCGTCGGGGAGCGACCGCGCACGACGCGCACCGCGCGGTGTCGAAGGGCTTCACCGACCGCGGCTACAAGCTCGGCCACGTGACCGGCCACTCGATCGGCATGACGATGATCGAGTTCCCGAAGATCGGCGAGGGCGTCGAGACCGAGCTGCAGGAGAAGATGGTCTTCTCGATGCACCCGCACGCGATCGCCGAGAACGGGCACGACTGCCTCTACATGCAGGAGACGTGGCTCGTCGGCCCCGAGGGCGGGATCCCGCTCTCGGGCCTGCCCTCGAAGATCTTCTAGGCCAGCAACTCGCGGTTGCGTCCGAGCGCGAGGAGCACGGCCTCGATGTCCTCGCCTGTGTTGTAGCAATGGGCCGAGATGCGGAGCTTGTCGTCCCGCGACGACGTGACGATCCCGTCCGCGGCGAGCGCGGCGACGAGGGCGTTCACGTCCGTCGAGCGGATGCAGACGAGCGCCCCGCTCCGCTCGGGCTCTCGCGGGGTCGCGACGTGGCCGCCCAGCTCGTCGACGCCGTCCCGCAGCAGCGCGTTCAGCTCCCGCACGTGCGCCTCGGTCTCGGCGATGCCGATCTCCTGCATCAGCTCGATCCCGGCGATCGCGGCGTAGGTCGACGGCACCGGCGGCGTGCCTGCCTCGAAGCGGCGCGCGGTCGGCGCGGGCGAGTAGTCGTGGATGTCCATCTCGAAGATGTCGCGGTCGGCGAACCAGCCGGTCGCCGTCGGCCGGATGCCCTCGACGAGCTCCCGGCGGCAGTAGAGGAACCCGAGGCCGGCCGAGCCGAGCAGGTACTTCAGCACGCCGGCGGCGAGGAAGTCGCAGTCGAGCTCGCGCACGTCGATCGGCAGCGAGCCGATCGTCTGGTACGCGTCGACGAGCACGGGCGACCCGTGCGCATGCGCGATCCGGCCGATGCCCTCGACGTCGAGGCGGCCGCCGTTCCGGAAGCAGACGTGCGTCACCGCTACGAGTGCCGTCCGCTCGTCGATCGCCGCCTCGAAGCGCTCGAGCGGGATCGTCCCGTCCGCCTCGGCGGGCACATGCACGACACGGACGCCGCGCCGTTCCTGCGCGTGCGAGATCTGCCCGATCGTCGGGAACTCGAAGTCGCTGACGACGATCGTGTCGCGGCCGTCGTCGAAGCGCAGGCCGCTGAGGAGCGCGCTCACGCCCGCGGAGACCGACGTCGTGACCGCGATCTCGTCCTCGTCCGCGTTCACGAGCGAGGCGATGCTCGCGCGCACGGCCTCGAGCCGCCCGACCCAGTATTCCCACGGCGCGCCGTGCTCGTCCCAGTCGTCGAGATAGCGTCCGTAAGCCTCGCGCACCGAATCGGACAGCGCGCCCTGCGAGCAGCTGTTGACGTAGACGCGCTCCTCGAAGACCGGGAACCGGTGCCGGACCCGCGCCGGCAAGCTCGAGACGTCAATCGATTTGTCCAGGGAGGTCATTCCTCTCTCGCCCAAGACGCTGTGTTGGACGGCTGCACGGGCAAAGCCCGTTCAGCCTCTCGGGTCGGTGCCGCCGGTGTCGGCGCCTTAGCGGCCAAGGTAGGCCTTCCGCAGATCCTCGTGCGCTAGCAGCTCCTTGGCCTTCCCCGAGAGCACGACGCGTCCGGTCTGGAGGACGTAGCCGCGGTCGGCGATCCCCAGCGAGACGTTCGCGTTCTGCTCGACGACGAGGATCGCGACGCCCGACTCGTGCACCTGCTGGATGATCTCGAAGTTGCGCTCGACGAGAATCGGCGCGAGGCCCATCGAGGGCTCGTCCATCAGCAGCAGCTTCGGGCGCGACATCAGCGCGCGGCCCATCGCGACCATCTGCTGCTCGCCGCCGGAGAGGGTGCCCGCCAGCTGCCGGCGCCGCTCGTGGAGGAGCGGGAAGAGCGAGTAGACGCGATCGAAGTCCTCCTTCGATCCGCCGCCGCGCAGGTACGCGCCCATCTCGAGGTTCTCGAGGACGGTCATCGGCGCGAACAGCCGGCGGTTCTCGGGCACGATCGCCATCCCTTTCGCGATCCGGTAGCTCGTGTTGCGCTCGGCGAGATCCTCGCCGTCGAAGAGCACGCGGCCGCCGCGCGGCCGCACGATCCCGAGGCTCGTCTTCAGCGTCGTCGACTTCCCCGAGGCGTTGCCGCCGAGCAGGCAGACGAGCTCGCCGGCGCCGACCTGGAGGGAGACGTCGTCGAGGATGTGGATCTGGCCGTAGTAGGTGTGGACGCCCTCGAATTCGAGCAGGGGTCTCGCCGCGGGCTCCGTCATGATGCCTTCTCCGCGCGCAGCCCGAGATAGGCCTGGATCACGCTCGGGTCGGTCGCGACCTCGTCGAATGAGCCCTCCGCGATCTTGAGGCCGTGGTCGAGCGCGATCACGCGGTCGGAGATTCCCTCGACCAAGTGCATGTCGTGCTCGATCACGAAGATCGTGTAGCCGAGCTCGTCGCGGAGCTTGCCGATCAGCTCCGTGATCTCCCGCGTCTCGACCGGGTTCATCCCGGCGGCCGGCTCGTCGAGTAGGAGGAGCCGCGCGTTCGTCGCCATCGCGCGGGCGATCTCGAGCCTGCGGCGATTGGCGTACGAGAGCGAGTAGGCGGGCTGGTTCCAGCGGTAGCCGACGAGGCGCTGACCGAAGAACGAGAGCTTCTCCTCGGCGAGGGCCGAGATCGCGCGCTCCTCGCGGCGCATCCCCGGGGTGCGCAGGACCGAGCGCACGATGCCGGCGCGGGTATGACCGTAGGCCGCCGCCATCACGTTCTCCTTCACCGTCATGTTCAGGAAGAGCCGCAACGTCTGGAAAGTGCGCGCGACGCCCTTGCGCGTGATCCGGTTTGGCGGCAGGCCGACGAGCGACTCTCCGTCGAACAGGATCTCGCCCGCCTCGGGCGCATAGATTCCCGTCACCAGGTTGAAGAGCGTCGTCTTCCCGGCCCCGTTCGGGCCGATCACGCTGACGACCTCGTGCTCGTTGACGTGGAGATCGAGGTCGGAGATCACCTGCAGGCCCCCGAAAGCCTTGGAGACGCCCTTCAGCTCGAGCAGGGGCGCCATCAGCCGATCTCCACCTTCGCCGTCCCGAACAGGCCTTGCGGCCTGATCGTCATCACCGCGATCAGCAGCGCGCCGAAGAGCACGTAGCGGGTCACCGCCGGCTGCTGGATGAGCAGGTTCTCCCACACGAAGGCGGTCAGGTAGAGCGTCGGCACGAGCACCGCGAGCCGCCACCAGCCCTTCAGTTGGACGACCGCGATCACGGCGACGACCATCAGCAGGTAGCCGTACACGGCGATTCGGCCCGGGTTGCTGGGAAGCAGCACCCAGTTCCGGATCACGCCGGTCAAGAAGCCGCCCGAGGTGACCTGGCCGGCCGTGCCGCGTGACCAGATCGCATCCACGACCGCGTGCACGAGGAGGCCGAACACCACGGTCGCGGCGAATGCCGTCAGCAGGCGGGGCCACGAGCGGCGCATCGTGAAGAAGACCCCGAGGATCAGCGCCGTGTAGAAGAGCACGCGCGCGACGTTCGGCGGCGAGGTGGAGTCCAAAACCTGATTCGACGCGATGATCGCGACCGCGCCGACGATCATCCCGGTGAGGCTGCCGGTGCCGCCGAGGATAACGACCGCGTAGATCAGGATCAGCACCTGGGTGCTGAAGTTCTGCGGGAACGCCCCCGTCTGGGCCGCCGCGAAAACGCTGCCGGCGAGCCCGGCGATCGCGGCGCCGAGGCTGAAGGCCATGATCTTCAGCCGGTTGACGGGCATGCCCATCAGCTCCGCCGCCAGGGGGTCCTCCCGCAATGCCTTCCACGCGCGGCCGGTTCTCGACTCGCTGATGCAGTAAAGCACCACGAGCACGACGGTCACGCAGCCGAGCAGGAACCAGTAGTAGCCGCGGGTCGAGCCGATCGTGAAGTGCCCGAAGAGCTTCAGCGGCGAGACGTTGGCGAGGCCGTTCGACCCGTTCGTGATCCCGTAGGGGTCGGCGGTATTGGTGAAGACGACGAAGGCCTGGCCGAAGAAGAGGGTCACGATCGCGAGGTAGTCGCCGAGCAGGCGCCGCGAGGACGAGCCGAGCGCCAGCCCCAGCAAGGCGCACACCAGCACCGCCATCAGGATCGACCACTCGGCGTGCCAGTGGTGCGTGTAGACGTGTCCCTTGTTCGCGTGCGTGCCGGAGAGGAAGGCGTAGGTGTACGCGCCGAAGCCGAAGAACGCTACGTAGCCGAGGTCGAGTAGCCCCGCGAAGCCGATGACGACATTCAGCCCCAGCGCGAGCAGCGCGTAGATCAGGATGAAGAGGCCGTAGTTGAAGAGGTTCCCCTCGCTGGCGAAGGGAAGGAAGGGAACGATTGCGGCCGGCGTCAGCAGCGCGAGCTTCCCCGCCGGCGGCAGTCTCTCCCAGAGGTGGGCGAACCGGCCTGCAAGGCCTCCACGCCGTTCGATCCGCTCGTCGGCGCGGGCGACCCATTGGTCGACGCCGATCTGGCCGGAGGACTCGGGGATCCCTGGCGTGTTCTCGCTCACCGCCGC
>JAWVDY010000114.1:0-8526 GCA_033856995.1 Gaiellaceae bacterium | reverse complement strand
GTCGCGCTCGAGGTACTTGCGGTACTCGTCGAGCGTCGTCGCGCCGATCGTCTGCAGCTCGCCGCGTGCAAGCGCCGGCTTGAGGATCGAGGCGGCGTCGATCGCGCCCTCCGCGGCACCCGCGCCGACGAGATTGTGCAGCTCGTCGATGAACAGGATGATGTCGCCGCGCTGGGTGATCTCCTTCATCACCTTCTTCAGGCGCTCCTCGAACTCACCGCGATACTTCGAGCCCGCGACGAGCGCCGCGAGGTCGAGGCTGTAGATCTGCTTGCCCTTCAGGAGGTCGGGCACGTTGCCGGCCGAGATGCGCTGCGCGAGGCCCTCGACGACGGCGGTCTTGCCGACGCCGGGCTCGCCGATCAGCACCGGGTTGTTCTTCGTGCGGCGCGACAGGATCTGCATCACGCGCTCGATCTCGGTCTGGCGCCCGACGACGGGGTCGAGCTTGCCCTCGGCGGCGAGCTTCGTCAGGTTGCGGCCGAACTGGTCGAGGAGCTTCGAGCTCTTCGACTTCTCGCCCGGAGCGCCGCCGGCGCCCTGCTGCCGCCGGCCTGGGCCGGAGAGCATGCGGATGATCTCGTTGCGAATCTTCTCGGCGTCGGCGTCGAAGTCGAGCAGGATGCGCGCCGCGACACCCTCGTTCTCGCGCACGAGGCCGAGCAGGATGTGCTCGGTGCCGATGTAGTTGTGACCCAGCGAGAGCGCCTCGCGCAGCGCGAGCTCGAGCACCTTCTTAGCGCGCGGGGTGAACGGGATCTGGCCGGTCGTGACCTCGTCGCCCTGGCCGACGATGCGGGCGACCTGCGCGCGCACCTCCTCGACCGTGATGTCGAGCGACTCGAGCACGCGGGCCGCGAGGCCCTCTTCCTCACGGAGCAGGCCGAGGAGGATGTGCTCGGTGCCGATGTAGTTGTGCTTCAGGGCGCGGGCCTCGTCCTGAGCGAGAACGACGACCTGCCGGGCTCTTTCGGTGAAGCGTTCGAACAAGTCGCTTCCTTCCCCCGCGGACCCCGCGGATTAGCTGGGGCTCATCGTAGCGAACGGGTCGGGGGGTGGCGCCTCGCCGATCAGAGCGTTCCAACGCCGTATCTTTTTGCCTCTAAATAGCGTTGAATAGCCCAGTAAGGGGATGGGTCGAAGACTACTTTCACTGCTTTTGTTCGTCGCTGGCTACCTGGTGCTGGCAACGCTCGAGCCGCTCGTCGCGGCCGGGCCGGCGCTCACCAGCTTCGTCGCCGCGACGCTCCTGCTCGCGCGGGTACCCGAGCCGGCTCGCATCTAGAAGAGCGAGCCGGCCGCGCCGGGCGGCGGGGCGGCCGGCTCAACTTGCGAGCTAGCTCGGAAGCTCGTAGTGCGCGGTCTCGGACTCGAGCAGCTTCAGCGTGAAGCCGTCGCCGATCAGCTTGCACTTCATCGTCACGGCGTCACCGACGGCGAAGCCGCTCAGGTCGGCGCCCTCCGCGACGGCGCAGCTGACCGGGCTGTTGCGCCCGTCCACGTCGAGGCTGATCTGAGCCGTGGTCAGCTCGGCGATCGTGCCCTCGAGGACGAACCACGAGCCGTCGGGCGTGACCGCCGCGTGATCGGAGATCAGCGCCTTGACGACGAAGTGGCCGTCGTCGTTCTTGACGCAGTACAGCTTCACCGCGTCGCCCGTGACGAAGCCCAGCAGGTTCATCCCGGCCGGGACGAGGCAGCTGGTGGGGCCGTGCTCGTCGTTCTCGACGGTGACGTGTGACGCGTCGAGCTCGGAGATCGTGCCGACAACGCCGATCGCGTTCACCGGCGGGGGTGTGTCTTCGCCCGGCTTCAGCTCGACGAGCTCGAGGCGGCCGTCGCTGTACTTGCACGTCATGACGAGGTGCTGGCCGACCGCGAAGCCCGTGGTGTCGAACTCCTCGAAGCGGCAGCGAACCGGCTCCTCCCGGCCCTCGACTTTGACCGCCACGGCGTCCTGCCCGATTGCGGCGAGGATCCCGGCGGCGGTGAACTGCTCCTTGCCGATCTCGACGCCGCCGTCGCCAGGCTCGTTCTCGTTCTCGGCCTTGACGAGGGCGAACGAGCCGTCGGCCTCGACCGTGACGACCAGCGTGATCTCGTCACCCGGCTGGAAGGCCGGCACTTCGGTGCCGGCCGGCACGGCCACGAGGACCTTGCCGCGGTGGACGACAGCGAGCTCGATCGAGCCGTCGGCGGTCGTGTCGAGGTAGATGCCCTCGAGCTCGAGCCGGCCGTCATGGCCAACCTGGTGGATCCCGCCGTTGGTCGTCTCGGGCGTGCCGCCGTGGAAGCGAACGCCGCAGTCGACGCGGTCGCCCGGCTTCAGGCCTCCACCCTCGGCCGCGCCCTGCTTGCCGGAGACGCGCAGCGCGAAGACGCTGCCGCCGGCAGAGATCACGAGCCGTGCGCCGAGGCGCTTGACGACGGTGCCGCGGACGTGTGCGCCGCGGGCTTTGCCGATCCGCCTGGCGGTGGCGGCGCTGAACGTGCCGTCGGGCAGGCTCACGCCGCGGACCGCGACGGTCGAGCCGACGCGGACGCGGTTGAATCCTCCGTGCAGCCGGACGGTGCGGACGGTTCCGCCGGCCGACGCGGTGACGATGGCCTTGCGCGCCGCGTCCTTCGCGACCACGGAGCCGCGGAACGTCGTGGCAGCCGCGGCGGTGGCCGGCACGATGGTGGCGAGCGCTGCGGTGGCCACAGCGAAGAGCAATAGGTAGCGCTTCATTCGGTTGCCTCCATTCGACCGCCGAGCCGGCCCCAGGCTCATGCCCGGACCGGCTCGTCGGTGGGGTTCTTTCGGCGGCGGTCGGGCGGCAACCGCACTCCTGCTCGGAAGCTGAATCGGCCCGCACGGCCGCCGACTCGCGCGCAATCCCTCTGCCGAGCCACCGCATTCGAGGGATCCGAGGACCGCGGCGCCAGCGTCAGACGCCGCCGGTGCTCGTTGTACGCTGCCGGTGTGAACGTTGCGGGCAAGGCGCTGATCACGGGGGGCGCCGGCTTCATCGGCTCGCACCTGAGCGAGCGACTCCTCGCCTCCGGCTGGGAGGTCTATGCACTCGACGACCTCTCCACGAGCACGCTCGAAAACGTCGCGAAGCTCAAGGATGACCCCAACTTTCACCTAGTCGTCGATTCGGTCCTCTCCTCCTCAGTGGTCAACGAGCTCGTCCACAAATGCGACGTCGTCTACCACTTGGCCGCCGCGGTCGGCGTCCGGCTGATCGTCGAGCACCCCGTGCGGACAATGGTGACGAACGTCCAGGGAACCGAGAACGTGCTGGATCACGTGAGCCGGTTCGGCAAGCGCGTTCTCATCGCCTCGAGCTCCGAGGTGTATGGCGATCATCGCGAGGACCGCCCGCTGCACGAGAACGACCGGAGGATCTATGGACCGACGACTGCGAGGCGCTGGTTGTACGCCGACTCCAAGGCGATGGACGAGCACCTCGGCCTCGCGTACCACAGCGAGCGCGCCCTCGACTGCGTCATCGTCCGCCTCTTCAACACGGTCGGGCCCCGGCAGAGCGGCGAGTACGGCATGGTGATTCCCCGCTTCGTCGAGCGGGCGCTTGCCGAAGAGCCACTCGAGGTACACGGTGACGGGACGCAGACCCGTTGCTTCTGCCATGTGCAGGACACCGTGCGGGCGCTGACAGGCCTGATGGACGCAAGCGGGGTCTCCGGCGAGATCTTCAACGTCGGCTCATCCGAGCGGATCCGAATCCTTGATCTCGCGGCGCGCGTGCTGGAAGTGACGAGTTCGAGCTCCGAACTGGAGTTCATCCCGTACGACCAGGTCTATGGCCAGGGGATCGAAGACATGCTCCACCGGGCGCCTGCGATCGAAAAGGTGCAGGCCGCGATCGACTGGCGTCCGGACCACAACCTCGACGAGATCCTCGCTGATGTTCTCGGCCACTTCCAGCGACGCGATTGAGGACCGCTGGTCCTTCGGCTAGGGCCTGTCGCGGCCTAATTCTCGCGACGCGCCTCCCAGCGGTCCAGCGCCTCGCCGGCTGTCCCCGCCCAGCCTCCGCGGTCGGCGATCAACTCCAGCAGCCGCCGGTAGACGCGGTCGTAGCCGTTCGAGAGCCGCGGGTGGTGCCTGGGCGGGTGCCACAGGATCGCAACGTCTCCCCCGTGCTTGACGACGGGCTCGAGCGTCTCCACGACCGCGTCGAACGCCGCGTCGGGGTCGAGGCCCAGATAGCGCTCCTCCGAGAGCGTCGCGTCCATCACGGCGAGCGGTAGCTCCCAGGCGCCCGGCTCGCGGCGCTCCGGATCCCAGAGCCGGTACGGGTACGGCGTGCCCGCGCGCAGGCCGGGCCGCGATGGCCAGCCGATGCTCGAGTCGTAACGCAGCCCGGCGTCACGCAGCTCCGCGGCCAGCCGGGATGGGTCGCTGCGCAGGTAATGGTGACGCAGGCCCTGGGGCTCGCCGAGCGCTCGCGCCTCCTCGGCGATCGCACCCGACCGCTCACGTGCGCGGTACGACGCGTGCAGCGCGACCTCCAATCCCGCCGCTCGTGTCCGCTCGAGCGCGGCGGCGAGCGCCGGCTGGTAGCGCTCCGGGTAGCCGTCCGCCCGGTCTTCCTGGCGGGTGAGGAAGAAGCACGTCGAGCCGCGCCCCCCCTCCGCGGCCACCATCGCCTCGAGCGGGTAGTCCGGGTCGCGGCGGTGGAGCGCGTCGAGCGCGAACGTCGTTCCCTCCAACAGTCGCCGCCGGTTACGTCTGACGACCCCGCTCGCGAGTTTGCGTCCGGCCGTCGGCAACCCGCCGCCGCCGAGCAGGTCGACGTCGTGCGTGAGCGCGACCAGGAAGCGCTCGCCCCCCCGGTACCCGCGACGCTCGCTGCGCAGCCGGCGTCCGAGCTCCTCGGCGAGCTCGGCCACCCGCGGCCCCGGCGGGCTCTCCGGTGGAAGTGGTCGGCCGTGCCGGTCGAGCTCCGCGCCCCGCTCCCCCGCGAGCGTGAGCAGCTGGAACACCGCGTCCAGCTCATCCGCCTCGGCGGGAGCAGACTCGTCGAAGGGCAGCCCGAGCGCATCGAGCAGCGCGTCGAGCGCGTACCGCCGCTCGGGCTCCACTACTCGCGCGGCCGCAGCGCCGGGAAGAGGATCACGTCGCGGATCGCATCGCTTCCGGTCAGCACCATCGCCAGCCGGTCGATCCCGATCCCGCAGCCGCCGGTCGGCGGCATCCCGTACGAGAGCGCCTCGACGAAGTCCGGGTCACCCGGCTCCGACTCGTCCGCCCCGGCCTGCCGCTCGGCCTCCTGCAGCGCGAAGCGCTTCGCCTGCTCGTCGGCGTCGTTCAGCTCGCTGAACGCGTTCGCGAACTCCATCCCGCCGACGACTGCCTCGAAGCGCTCGACCAGCGCCTCGTCGTCGTCGGTCGTGCGCGCGAAAGGCGAGAGCTCGAGCGGCCAGTCGTAGACGATCGTCGGCTCGATGAGCTTCGGCTCGACGAAGTGGGAGTAGGCATGGTCTACGAGCTGAGACCAGGAGCGGTCGCGCCCTGTGTCGACGCCGGCCTCCTCCAGCTTCGCTCGCAGCTCAGCCTCGTCGCGCGACCAGACCCCGCGCTCGTCGAGCGCCTCGACGAACTTCACCCGCCGCCACGGCGGCGCCACGTCGATCTCGTGTCCGCGGAAGGTCACCCGCGTCGACCCCACGGCCTCGGCCGCCCGCGCGACGAGCGCCTCGGTGCGCTCCATCGTGTCGCGGTAGTCCGCGTAGGCCTCGTACCACTCGACCTGCGTGAACTCGGGCGAGTGCTTATACGAGATGCTCTCGTTGCGGAAGTCCTTGCCGAGCTCGTAGACCTTCTCGAGCCCGCCGACGATCAGGCGCTTGAGGTACAGCTCGTCCGCGATCCGCAGGTAGAGGTCGGCGTCGAGCTCGTTCGAGTGGGTGACGAACGGCTCCGCGAAGCCGCCGCCGTAGCGCGGCTGCAGGATCGGCGTTTCGACCTCGAGGAAGCCCTCGCCGTCCAGGTACTCGCGCACCGCCGCCACGATTGCCATTCGCTTGCGCGCGAGCTCGCGCGACTCTTCGCTCATCAGCAGGTCGAGGTACCGCAGCCGGTAGCGAGTCTCCCTGTCCGTGACGCCGTGGAAGGTGTCGGGCAGCGGCCGACGGATCTTGGCGAGCAGCTCGATCTGGGAGGTTACGAGCGACGGCTCACCACGCCGAGAGCGCCCCGGCCTCCCGGTTGCGCCGACGACGTCGCCGAGGTCGAGATCGAACTTCTGCTCGACGATGAGCTGGATCCTGCCCGAGCGGTCGACGAGGTCGAGGAAACCGAGCTTCCCCATTTCCCGCCGCCCCATGATGCGGCCGGCGACGCGGAGCTCGCCATCAAGCGTTTGGCCGGGCTCCGCTCGTTCTGCCTCAGCCCGCACTGCGGCGATCTCCTCCCGTCCGGGAAACCGCTTCGGCAGCATCCCCGCGAGTTTAGTTGGCCCTAAAGAACAAGCGCCGGGCGCTCCAGGAACCGCGCCGGCGTCGCTGCGGCCTCTCCGGCAGTGCCGACGATCGGAGCGCCGCAGCCGGCACTTCTCGGGTAAGCCACTCCACGAGCGGCTCGGAGCCCAGCGCGGCGCAAAGCTCTGCCCTTGTGACGCGCGAGCCGGCGGAATGCACGTCACCCGCCACGAGGTGAGCGAGCTGCAAGTCAAGCAAATCGAGTGCCGCGGCTCTGGCACTCGCGCCAAGGGTCCCGACGATCGAAGCCGCCGTCAGCTGGACAAGAGTGCCCGCCTCGACGAGAGGAGCCAGGCGGGCAGGCCCAGCCTGCACTTCTGCGTTCCGCTCTGGATGTGCCAGCACTACCGTCAACCCCCGAGCGCGCAGATCCGCCAGCGTAGTTGCAAGCGCAGAAGGCCAACCTATGTACGGAAACTCCAATAGCAGCAGCCGGGGATTCCCGCCAAGGCCGAGTCGCGCGAGCTCTCCGTCGCCGAGGCTGGAAAGGAAATGCAAGTCGAGCTCGGCGCCGGGAATGATCTCCAGCGGAATGCGGTGCGCCTCGAGCGCTTCTCCGATCACCACCACAGAGCGCTCGATTGTCTGAGCGCTCGTCGGGTAGTCCGCCCGGACGTGCGGAGTCGCAGCGATTGTCTCGACGCCCGCGGCAACCGCCTCGCGTGCCATTTGCAGACTGCTCTGCATCGTTGCGGCGCCGTCGTCGATCCCCGGCAGGATGTGGCAGTGAAGGTCGATCACGAGTAGCGACGGCCTTGGTTCCGACCGGATCCCAGCGGCGGTGCGGAATCGGAAGCGCTACGCCGCTTTGATCTCAAGGATCTTGAACTTCATCGACCCGCGCGGAGCGGCGACCTCGACGGTCTCGCCCTTCTTCTTGCCGATGATCGCCTTGCCGACCGGCGACTCGTTCGAGAGCTTGTTCTCGGACGGGTTCGCCTCGGCGGAGCCGACGATGCGGTACTCGACGGTTTGCTTCGCGTCGATGTCGCGCAGCTTCACCTTCGAGCCGATCGAGACTACGTCCTTGGCGATGTCCTTCTTGTTGATCACACGCGCGCTGCGCAGCCGGTCCTCGAGCGTGGCGATCCGGTGCTCGAGCAGCGCCTGCTCGTTCTTCGCGTCGTCGTACTCGGCGTTCTCGGCGATGTCCCCGAACTCGCGCGCGGTGCGGATCCGGTCCGCGACCTCACGACGCTTGTCGTTCGAGAGAAACTCGATCTCCTGCTTCAGCTTCTCGTAGCCTTCTGGAGTGAGGATGACGTCCTTCAACGGGCCTCCTGAAAGAAAAACGCGCGGCGCAGAGGCGCCGTCGCGGGCGGGGATGTTACCTACGAGGGTGGACGGACGTCAATTCCGGCTCCCGCTACCATTTTTGTCTCTGTGCAGGTAGATCTCCGCAGCTCCTGGAGGATCGGCGACGTCGAGATCCCGACGCGCCTCGTGCTGGCGCCGATGGCCGGTGTGAGCGTGCAGGCCTTTCGCCGCCAGGGCCGGCGCTACGGCGCGGGTCTCGTCTGCTCGGAGATGGTCAGCTGCGCCGGCCTCCACCACGGAAACGAGCGCACTTTGGGCTATTTGCGTATCTCGGCGGACGAGCGGCCGCTGGCTGTACAGATCTTCGGCTCGGAGCCGGCCGTGATGGCCGAGGCAGCGCGGATGGTCGAGGACGCCGGTGCCGACCTCGTCGACATCAACTTCGGCTGCCCGGTGCGCAAGGTGACGAAGACCGGAGCCGGCGCGACGATGCTCGACGACCACTCGCGCGCCTGCACCGTTGTCTCCGCGGTCGCCGACGCGGTCTCCGTGCCGGTGACGGTCAAGATGCGCCGCGGCCTCGAGAACGGCTCGCGCGCGTGCCTCGCTCTCGGCCCGCGGCTCGTGGAGGCCGGCGCGTCGTCGCTGACGCTGCACCCTCGCTCGGCGAAGCAGATGTACACGGGCGAGGCCGACCACTCGCTGACCGCCGAGCTCGTCGAGCTGGTGGACGTGCCGATCATCGCGTCGGGCGACATCACCTCGCGCGCCCGGGCG
>JAWVDY010000113.1:0-3192 GCA_033856995.1 Gaiellaceae bacterium | reverse complement strand
CATCGGGATCCCCGAGATCATCCTTCTCCTGGTCGTGCTGCTCCTGATCTTCGGGCCGAAGCGATTGCCCGAGATCGGCCGTTCGCTCGGCAAGGGGATGCGCGAGTTCAAGGACTCCGTTTCGAAGGACCATCACGAGGACCGCGTCGAGCTGCCGCCGCCTGTGGCGACGCCGACGGCAGCCTCGCACGAGCACGACCCCGTCTAGGCCGTGGCCCCCCTGCCGAAGCGCCTCGGGTACGGCGAGGAGGCGACGCTCGTCGAGCACCTCGGCGAGCTCCGGACACGGCTCGTGATCTCGCTGCTGGCGGTCGGCATCGGCTTCGGCGTCGCCTACGCCTTCCACAGCCACCTCGTCTCGTGGCTCGAGCAGACGCTGCCGCCCGAGCGGCGCCACCTGGTCACCTTCGGCGTCGCGGAGCCGTTCCTGACCTCGATGTGGGTCAGCCTCTACGCGGGCCTGATCGTCGCCCTGCCGATCGTCCTCTGGCAGCTCTGGGCCTTCCTTGCGCCGGCGTTCGACGTGCACGCGCAGCGGGTCGTCGCCGGGCTCGTCGGCTTCGCGACCGCGCTCGCCGCGCTGGGGCTCGTCTTCGGCCGCTACGTCGCCCTCCCGGCGGCCGTCCACTTCCTGACGAACTACGACGACCACCACTACAACATCCAGATCAGGGCGAAGGACTTCATCTCCTTCGCGACGCTGGTGCTGGTCGCGGTGACCGTCGTCTTCGAGACGCCGGTGTTCATCCTCGGCCTCGTGCGGATCGGGATCCTGTCCTCGGCGAAGCTGCGCCGCAACCGGCGCATCGGCTATGCGGTGATGGCGGTGCTGGCGGTCGCGCTGCCCGGGGTCGACCCGATAACGACCGCGCTGGAGATGATCCCGCTCTTCCTGCTCTACGAGCTCTCGATCTGGCTGGCGGTGCTGCTCGACCAGCGCAAGGCTAGCCGCGTCGAGGCGACTACCATCCCCGGGCCGTGACGCAGGTCATCTCCGCCGAGTGGGTCGTGCCGATCGACGGCGAGCCCATCCGCGACGGCGCCGTGGCGATCGAGGACGGCCGGATCGCGGCCGTCGGCTCGCGCGCCGAGCTCGGCTCGGACGTCCACCACGCCGAGGCCGTCCTGCTGCCGGGGTTCGTGAACGCCCACTCGCACCTCGAGTACGCGGTCTACGCGGGCTTCGGCGACGGCCTCTCCTTCGGGCCCTGGATCCTCCTGCACATGGAGCGGAAGGGCCGGCTCCGGGACGGCGACGGGCTCGAGATCGCGCGCCTGGGCGCCGCGCAGTGCCTCGCCTCCGGGATTACGACGGTCGCCGACTGCTCGTTCGCCGGGCACACCGCGGCCGCAGCCGACGAGCTCGGGCTGCGGGCGATCGTCTACCTGGAGGTCTTCGGCGCGAGCGCAGAGCAGGTCGACGGCCGCTTCCGAGAGGCCCGCGCCAGGATCGAGCCGTTCCTCTCGGATCGCGTCGCGCTCGGGATCTCGCCCCACGCGCCGTACACGTGCGGCCCGGACCTCTACGCCGCCTGCCTCGAGCTCGGGCTGCCGGTCGCCACGCACCTCGCCGAGAGCGACGAGGAGGACGAGTGGCTTCGCTCCGGCACCGGCGAGTGGGAGCGCTTCGCGCACCTGCTGCCGCCGGCTCCCGGGACGAGCGGCATCCGCATGCTCGCCGAGCACGGGCTCCTCGGCAGCAGCGTCCTGGCGGCGCACTGCGTCACCGTCGACGAGGAGGAGATCGCCCTCCTCGCCGAGCACGACGTCGCCGTCGCGCATTGCCCGCGCTCGAACGCGTACCTCGGCTGCGGGATCGCGCCGCTGCGCGAGCTGCGCGACGCGGGCGTCAGGGTCGGGCTCGGCACCGACAGCCCGGCATCCGCTCCCAGCTTCGACCTCTTCGACGAGCTCCGGGCCGCCGTCACGGTGGCGCGCTCGCGGGCGCGGCGACCCGACGCGCTCCTCGCCCGGGAGGCGCTCGAGCTCGCGACGCTCGGCTCCGCCGCGGCGCTCGGCCTGGCGGACGAGATCGGCTCGCTCGCTCCCGGCAAACGCGCCGACCTCTGCGTCGTCTCACTCGAAGGGTCTCCCTATTTCCCGGTGGAGGATCCCGCGGGTGCGGTCGTCTTCGGCGGCAGCCCCGAGCGCGTCGTGACAACCCTCGTCGACGGCGAGGCCAGATACGAGAGAGGAGGGTTCGAATGGCACGAGCTGCAGCAAAAGGCGGGCGCCGCCCGCAGCCGAATGCTCCGCGCGACAGACAGCGCGGTAATCGCCGCCGTCAGCTGAGCGCCGGCGAGCAGCAGCTGTTCTTCTCCCGGATTCGCCGCCAGGCGAAGTGGGTGTTCCTGCTCCTGGCGCTCGTCTTCTCCGGCGGCTTCATCTTCCTCGGCGTCGGCTCGGGGTCGAGCGGCCTCGACACCTTCTTCAGCGACGTCTTCCGCGGCGGCGGCAAATCGGGGCCGTCCGTGTCGAATGCGCAGAAGGAGGTCGCGAAGCATCCCGCCAGCGCGAAGGCGTACCGCGATCTCGCCACCGCCTACCAGCGCAACAACCGCACGGTCGACGCGATCGGGGCGCTGCAGCGCTACAGCTCGCTGAAGCCGAAGGACGCGGCCGCCCTCGGCGAGCTCGCCGGCCTCCAGCTCTCGCAGGCGACGTCGGTCGCCCAGCAGACGGCGGCGCTCCAGGCCCAGCAGGCCGAGGCGACTGTCGGCTCGGCGTTCGGCGCCAGCTCCACGAGCAAGCTGGGGAAGGCGCTCGGCACCGACCCGATCTCGAGCGCGGTCTCGTCCGGCTACACGACCCAGGCGAACGACCTCTACAGCCGGCAGCAGGCGGCGTACGCCGATGCGCTCAGCAGCTACCAGAAGCTCGCCAAGCTCCAGCCCGAGCAGCCGACGATCCAGTTCCAGCTGGCTCAGGCAGCCGAGTCAGCCGGCCAGACGCCGGTCGCGGTGGCCGCCTACAAGCGCTACATCAAGCTCGACCCGCAGAGCTCGATCGCCCCCCAGGTGAAGGCCCGGATCGCCCAGCTCCAGCCGCCTCCGGCGAAGAAGAAGGCTGCCGGTGTGGCGAAGGGCGGTAAGGGATAGACTCGCGGCGTCCAAGGCCCAGATCCGGGGAGACCGAATGAACTTCGACATCAAGACCGAGCAGCTGAGCGACGACGCGTTTGTGATCGCGCTC
>JAWVDY010000112.1:0-2574 GCA_033856995.1 Gaiellaceae bacterium | reverse complement strand
GAGCAGCTGGCCGAACTCGCCACATCGCGTCGCCTGCTCATCGATCTGTCATCGGTGCCGTTCATGGACTCCGCCGGCCTCGGCGCGTTGATCGGCGGCATTCGCCGCGCTCGCGAAGCGGGCGGCGACGTTGCGGTGGCGTGCAGTCGTCCGACGTTGACGCGCTTGTTGCACACGACGGGTTTCGACCGCATCGTCCCCGTGACGGAAACGGTCGAGGCCGCCGCATCAGCGCTCGCCACCGCCGACGAGCCCAGCTGAACGGCGACCAGCCGACGCCCGCCGCCAGCCGGCCGGGCAAGGACATAGGACGCGTCACGCGAACAGGTGCGTGCCGACCTCAGTGAGACCGTTGAGGTCGTGAACATCGGTCTGGAGGAACGGCACTCGGATCACCGGCGCCGGCGCGACGCGATCGGCGAGCCCTGCAAGGTGTTCTTCCTCGCGTGACGCCACCAGCCGGAAGTCGGCGAGATTTGCGTACAGCCCGCCGAGGTCGGTGCCCTCGAGCGTGCGCGCTCGCTCTCGAGTGGCCTCCGCCAATCCGTCGCCGAACCGCGGATGCATTCGGTTGACGATCAGCGCGCGCACGGTGATGCCCGACTCCGCCAATCGACGCGCGAAGAAGTGCGCCTCCTCGACGGTGTCCCGCCGCGGCGACGCGACCAAGACGAACGCGGTGCGCGGCGACGACAGCAACTCGAACACGACGTTCGCCCGGCTCTTGAACCCCTCTTCCATTCCGGAGAACGCAGTGAAGAAGGTGATCGCGTCTTCGAACACCTCAGCGCCCACGACCTTTGACAGCGTGCGCACGAACGCTTGCGTCGCGACGTTGGCGGCCTTCATCAGCCCGCGTGTCGGAGCCATCAGGATGCGGTACAGCCGGTGATCGAGAAAGCGGGTGAGCCGACGGGGAGCGTCGAGGAAGTCGAGCGCGAGTCGAGTCGGCGGAGTGTCGACGACGACAAGGACGAACTCGCTGGCGACATGCAGCTCGTAGAGATTCTCCATCGCCATGTACTCCTGCGTGCCGGACAACGCGCCAGAGATGTTCTTGTAGAAGCGATTGCCCAGGATCCGCTCGGCTTGTTTCGGATCAGTCGAGTGAGTGGCGACGAGATCGTCGAACGTCGACTTCGTGTCGAGCATCATCGCCCACAGCTCGCCCGGCCAGTCGCCCTCGATCTTCGACGGACGGTTGCTCAGGCCCTCGAGCCCGAGTGCGTCGGCGAGCCGCTTGGCGGGGTCGATCGTGACGACCACGGCGCGCCGGCCGGCGCGCGCTCCTTCCAACGCGAGCACGGCCGCGGTCGTCGTCTTGCCGACACCGCCCGACCCCGCCGTCACGATGATCTCGGCGTCGCGCGCGAGCCTCAGCAACTCGTTCATCGGGGCGCGCCGTCGAGCTCGACGATTGCCGCGAGCAACTCGCGCGCGAGCTGCTCCAGTTCTGGCGGGCCGAGGTCCGCGTTGAACAGGTACGGCAGCTGGAGCTGTGGCAGCGGTAGCTGCTCGGCCAGCCGCGACACCTGCTCGCGTTGCAGTTCCATGCGATGACGCCGGAAGTCGGCCGCGGCCCACAGTGATTCCGCCTCGCCGTCGCGCAACGAGGTGGACGCGTCGGCCGCGGCCGTCGCCGGATCGGCGTCGAGCCCCGGAAGCGGTGCGTACAAGCCGTTCACGACGACCGGCCCGAGACTCACTCCGACGCGATCCTCGAGGTGATAGGCGGTGTCGACGAGCTCGTTCACCGGTGTCTCCTCCGGCAGCGTCACGAGGAGCACTTGGCACCGCTCGGCGTCGGTCAGCAGATCGAGCACCTCGCGGGCCTGGGTGTTGATCGGCCCGACGCGAACCGCGTCGAGCAGCGCTCGCGCCGCGAGGAGGAACGTGATGGCGTGCCCGGCGGCGGGGGCGTCGAGGACGATCAGGTCGGCGGCCTTCGCTCGTTCGAGCTGCTTCACCTTGCCGAGGATGAGAATGTCCTTGATCCCAGGGGCCGCGGTGGCGACGACGTCGAGGGCGCCGGTCGACGCCAGCCGGCGGGAGATGCGCGACATCCCGTGGTCTCTGAGGTACTCGAGCAGGGCGTCGTCGGGAGTGAGGGTCCGGCCCCGGATGTCGGCCGCGCCCTCCGGCCCGCCGCCGGGCGACAACGTGATCTCCTCGTAGGACAGGGGCTCGCGCCCGAACACGGAGGCCAGCCCGGACTTGCCCTCGACCTCGACGATGAGCGTCGACAGTCCCGAGAGCGCGGCGGCGCGCGCCAGGGCCGCGGTGACGGTGGTTTTGCCGACGCCGCCCTTCCCGGCCACGATGACGAGGCGGGATGCAGCGAAGAACTGCGCTGGATCCACGGTCAACCCTTCGGAGCGAGCGTGCGCAGATTACCCAGGCGTGCCGCCACCCTCGGCATTCTGCTGATGGTCGTGGCCATCGGCGCGCTCCTCGCTGCTCCCGCCCGAGCAAAGGGGTCGGCTGAGGGCAGCGGCGGCGTGACGGTCATCCAGGTCAACGGCTATCTCGACCCGATCGAGGTCGACTTCATCGAGCGCTCGATCGCCAGCGCCG
>JAWVDY010000111.1:0-26234 GCA_033856995.1 Gaiellaceae bacterium | reverse complement strand
ACGCGCTCGGCCATCAGCTCCTCGAAGCGATCGATCGTCGGCCCGAGCGACAACCGGCCAGAGCGCAGAACCTCGAGCACGAGCTCCTCCTCCCGCTCATCCAGGAACGGTCGCGCGAGCGGTATCTCGCGCAGGCCGGTGCTCAAGCTTCGGCCGGCGCGGGCGTGGCGTACTCGAGCCACTGGGCCCAGCGCTCGCTGCGGCCGCGCGCGGTGTCCAGGTAGGCCTCCTGGATCTCGAGCGTGATCGGGCCGACGCCGATCTCGACGTCGTCGACGGCCCGCAGCGGCGTCACCTCGGCCGCGGTGCCGGTCATGAAGGCCTCGTCGGCGAGGTAGAGGTCTGAGCGGATCAGCGATTTCTCGTGCACGCGGTAGCCGAGGTCCTGCGCGATCTGGATCACGGTGTCGCGCGTGATCCCGGGCAGGATCGAGGTCGAGAGGTCGGGCGTGTAGAGCTCGCCGTCCTTGACGATGAAGACGTTCTCGCCGGAGCCGTCGGCCACATAGCCCTCGGCTGTGAGCAGGATCGCCTCGTCGTAGCCGGCGCGGTTCGCCTCCGTCACGGCGAGCATCGAGTTGAGGTAGACGCCGGTCGCCTTGGCGACGTGCGGGATCACGTTCGGGCCGATCCGCTGCCAGCTGGAGATCTTGGCCGTGATGCCGTTCTTCAGCCCCTCCTCGCCGAGGTACGCGCCCCACGGCCAGCTCATGATCACGACGTCGACGGGATTACCGACCGCGGAGACGCCGAGCTCGCCGTAGCCGAAGAACGCGATCGGCCGCAGGTAGCACTCGGGCAGGCCGTTGGCGGCGATCAGCTCGTGGCAGGCGGCCCGCAGTTCCTCGATCGTGTGCGGGAGCTCCATGTGCAGCAGCCGCGCCGAGTTGTCGAGCCGCTCGAGGTGGTCGCTGAGCCGGAAGACGGCCGAGCCCTTCGGGGTTTCGTAGGCGCGGATCCCCTCGAAGACGCCTGAGCCGTAGTGCAGCCCGTGCGCGCCGACGTGAATACGGGCGTCCGCCCAGTCGACGAGCTCTCCGTTCATCCAGATCTTCTCGGTCTCGCGCATGCAGGCGACCTCCTCTAGGTCAGATGGTAAGGGTCCTGCTCGACGACGTCCATCGGACGCGCGCGCGAGAGGCGGAGCAGCTCGGTCGGAGCCAGGGCGGCCATGTGGCGCTCGGAGCCGGCGCCGACCCAGAGCACCATTTGCGAGAGCAGTGTTCGCTCGACGACCACCGTCGAGACATGTGGCAGCGGGAACGGCGCGACAGCGCCCGGCTCGAAGCCCGTCGCGTCGCGCACCTCGTCGCTGCCGGCGATCCGGGCGAACCGCGCTCCCGCGGCGTGCGCGATCTTCTCCGAATCGGCGCGGCGGTCGCCCGGAACGAGCGCGAGGACCTTCTGCCCGTCGCAGTCGAAGATGAGCGACTTCACGATCTGGCCGAGCTCACAGCCGACGACTCGCGCCGCGTCCTTGGCGGTCGGTGTTCCTTCCGGGAACTCCTCGACGCGAACCTCTGCGCGGGCTTCGCGCAGGTACGTGCTGACGCGGTCGACGGCCTCAGGCCACTCTCTGGTCGCCACGCCGAAAGGGTACCGGCGCAACCGTACGGGCGGCTTCGCCGTTCTAGACACCGATGGCGGGCCGGGCAGAGATTGCACGTAACGAGGCGTTCTTCCGCGCCGTCAACGAGGGAATCGCCGAGGCCTCGGAGCGGTTCGAGTCCGATGAGGCGGAGTTTCTCTGCGAGTGTGGCGACGCGAACTGCACGCACCGGATCGAGGTGCCGCTCGAGGAGTACGAGAACGTGCGGGACCACCCAACGCGTTTTCTGGTGCGCCACGGGCACGTTCTGCCGGAGGTCGAGGAGCTCGTGCGCAGGCAACGGCGCTACTCGGTCGTCGAGAAGGTCGACCGCGTCGCGGCGACGGTCGTGCGACGGCTCAACCCGCGCCCTCGCCCAGCCTGATCACGCGCGCGTCGTCGAAGCCCTGCTCTCGCACCGCCTCGACGAGCTCCGGCGGCGGCTCGCCGTCGAGTGAGAGCGCCATCAGCGCCTTGCCGCCACGACGGCTGCGCGAGACGGCCATGTTCGCGATGTTCGCGCCCGCTTCGCCGAAGAGCGTGCCCACGCGCCCGATCACGCCCGGCACGTCGTCGTAGCGGAAGAAGACCATCAGGGGCGCGAGCTCCATCTCGAGCTCGAAGCCGAGCGCGTTCACGAGCCATTGCCGGTTCTCGTTGCCGATGATCGTTCCGGCCGCCCTCACCCGCTCGGCGTCCGCGCCGATCTCCACGCGGATCAGGTTCGTGAAGTCGCGCGATGCACGGCGCCGCTCCTCGGCGACCTCGATCCCGCGCTCGGCCGCCACCACCGGAGCGTTGACGTAGTTCACGGGCTGCTCGGTGCGGCCCTGGAAGGCGCCGTTCAGCGCGGCGACGGTCAGCAGCCGCGTGTCGTAGCCCGAGAGCGTGCCGTAATACGAGAGAGTGATCCGCTCGGCCCGACCTGCTGCGAGCTCCATCGCCAGCCGCCCGAGCCTCGCCGCCAGCGGGATGAACGGGCCAAGCGCTTCGAGGTCCTCGGCACCGATCGACGGGATGTTGACCGCGTTTGTCACCAGCCCCCCTTCGAGCGCTGCGGCCACCTGCTCGGCGACGATCACGCCCGCGCGGTCCTGGGCCTCCTCGGTGGACGCGGCCAGGTGCGGCGTGACGACGACGTTGTCGAGCTCGAGGAGCGGCCCCGTGTACGGCTCCTGCGGGAAGACATCGATGGCGGCAGCCGCGAGCCTGCCGGAGCGCAGGGCGTCCACCATGGCGCTTTCGTCGACGAGCTCGCCGCGTGCCGCGTTGATCACGCGGGCGCCGTCCGGAAGCTTTGCGATCGCCTCGGCGTCTAGGAACCCACGCGTCTCGGCGGTGAGCGGCAGGTGCAGCGTCAGGAACGCGGCGGCCGCGAGCACGTCGTCCGCGCTCTCGACGCGCTCCGCGCCGAGCTCGCGGAAGCGTTCCTTTGCGACGAACGGGTCGTACGCGACGACCCGCATCCCGAGGCCGAGTGCGCGGCGCGCGACCTGCTGGCCGATGCGACCGAAGCCGAGCACCCCGAGGGTCTTCCCCTCCAGCTCGACCCCGCTCCACGTCGAGCGCTCCCAGCGGCCCTGCTTCAGCGCCGCGTGGGCCTGCGGGATGTTGCGGGCCAACGCGACGAGGAGGCCGACAGTGTGCTCCGCTGCCGAGGTGACGGTCGACTCGGGCGCATTGGCGACGACGATCCCGCGCCGCGTGGCCGCGTCCACGTCGACGTTGTCGACCCCCACGCCGGCCCGGCCGATCACCTTCAACCGCTCGCCGCGCTCGATCAGCTCGGCGGTCAGCTTCGTCGCCGACCGGATCACGATCGCGTCGTAGTCGCCGATCTTGGCGCCGAGATCGCCGTTGGAGTCGACGTCGACGTCGAAGCGCTCGCGCAGGAGATCGATCCCCGCCTCGGCGATCGGCTCCCTGACGAGGACGCGGGCGCGCGTCACACGGGAGCGCGCTCGAACGCCTCGAGCGCGTGGGTGACGGCGGCGCCGCGCTGGATCTCGGCTCCGAGCTCGACGAGCGCGAGCTCGACCGCGGCGAGCGCAGTCGTGATGTCGAAGACGTCGTAGTAGCCGATGTGGCCGATGCGGAAGATCTTGCCCTTCAGCTCCCCTTGCCCCGGGGCGAGCGTGACACCGTGACGATCCCGCAGCAGGAGCACGAGCTCATCCGAGTCGATCCCGTCGGGCGCCCGGGCGGCGGTGACGACCGCGGAGCTGTCGTCGTCGGGGGAGGACAGATCGAGGCCCATCGCCTTCAGGCCCTCGCGGCAGGCGCGACCGAGGCGGCGGTGCCGGTCGAAGGCCGCTTCGAGGCCCTCCTCGAGCAGCATCCCGAGCGCGACGTTCATGCCCGCGACGAGGGAGACCGGCGGCGTCACAGGTGCATCGAGGGTCGCCTGGCCCTTCCGCGTCCGTTCCCAGTCCCAGTAGAACCGAGGGGACGTCGCTTCGGCGTTCCGCTCCCAGGCGGCGGGCGAGGCGCTCACCATCGCGAGACCCGGGGGGGTCATCAGCGCCTTCTGCGCGCCGGAGGCGACGACGTCGAGGCCCCAGGCGTCGGTTTCGAGTGGCACGGCGCCGAGGCTCGAGACGGCGTCGATCACGCTCAAAGCTCCGGTCTCGAGCGCGGCCGCCGCGAACGGCTGCGGGTCGATCACGACTCCCGTCGAGGTCTCCGAGTGCGTGAAGAACACGGCCCGAGCCTCGCGCTCGCGCAGCCGCGCCGCCGCGTCGTCGGCCGAGGGGATCTCGCCCCAGGCGTAGCGCAGGTGGTCGACCTCGAGGCCGTACTCCTTCGCGATCGCCGCCCAGCGCTCGCCAAAGTAGCCGGCCGAGACGATCAGCACGGGGTCGCCCGGCGAGCAGAGGTTGGCGACAGCCGACTCCATCCCGCCGCTGCCGGAGCCGCCGAAGAGCAGCACCTCTTGCTCGGTGCGGAAGATCTCGCGTAGGCGCGCGAGCGACTCGCCGTAGAGCTGCCGGTAATCGGGCCCGCGGTGGTGAATCACGGGCTGCGCCATCGCCGCCAGCACCTCAGGCGGCGCGGGCGTCGGGCCGGGTGTCATCAGATAGCGCTTTTCCGCCACAACCCCGAGGGTAGCGCTAGCGCGGCCGGCGGGTCGCGAAGCTCAGCACCTGCCGGAACGTCTTCGCGAGCGAGCCGCCGCTCTACAAGGTCGGGATTACGGTAAGGCCAGCCGCGGATCGACCGCGGCGCCGCGGACCCGAACCTCGAAATGCAGGTGCGGGCCGTTCGCGTCGCCGGTGGCGCCGACCGCCCCCAGGCGGGTGCCGGCGCTGACGCGCTGACCGAGGCGCGCCGAGATCGATGAGAGGTGCGCGTACATGGTCCGGACGCCGTTCGCGTGCGCGACCACGACCAGCTTCCCCCAGCCGCCGGCGAGCCAGCCCGCGTAGGCGACGCGGCCGGAGGCGGCGGCGGCAACCGGCGTGCCCGAAGCGGCCACGAGATCGATGCCGGCGTGGAAGCGGTTGCCGCGCGGACCGAACGGGTCGCCGACGGGTGCGTCGACCGGCCAGGCCAGCGAGATCGGGCACGTCGCGGCCGCGCGCCGCAGAGCAGCGAAGGTCGTGGCGCCGGCGACGCCGTCGGGCGTCAGCCCGGCCCAGCGCTGGAAGCGCCGCAACGCTCGCTCGGTGTGGTCGCCGAGGCCGCCGTCGATCGTCGAGGACGGGAACCCGTGCCAGGCGAGCAGGAACTGGAGCGCGGCGACATCCCAGCCTGTCGCGCCGCGCGTCAGCGGCCGCGTCCCGAAGAGGTGCCGTCCGTAGTGCCCGAGTGCCTTGCGCGTGCTCGGCCCGGCCACGCCGTCGGGCGTCAGGTGGACGCGCAGCTGGAAGCGCCTGATCGCCCGCGTCGTCGCTGGGCCTTTCACGCCGTCGATCGACCCGGCGTAGAGGCCGCGCGACTGCAGCGCCACCTGCAGCGCGGCGAGCCCCGCGTCTCGCCCGGCCGAGGCCGAAGGCGCCAGCAACAGCGCCGCGAGGATGAGCGGAAGCAGGGTGAGCTTGAGGCGGTAGACGCTCATACCGCTCCTAATCTCGGACGGGCTGCCGCAGAGCTTGAGCGGCCGGCCGAGAAACGGCTGCGCTTCAGGCCTGAAGCTTCTCGCGGAGACGTTCGTTCACGACCTTCGGGTTCGCCTTGCCGCCGGTCTCCTTCATCACCTGGCCGACGAAGAACCCGAGGAGGCCCTCCTTGCCGCCGCGGTAGTCGGCAACCTGCTGCTCGTTCGCGCTCAGGATCCGGTCGATCACCGGGTCGAGCTCGCCGGTATCTGCAATAGCCGCTTCGGCGAGGTACTTCTCGGCGGAGAAATCCGGCGACGCGCTCGCCGCGAGAGCGTCATCGAACGCGCTGCGCGGAATCTCGCCACGGCGCTCGATCACCTTCGCGAGCTCCTCGGCGTTCACGGCCGCCGGGTCGAGCCCGAGCGCGGCCAACTCGTTCATCACCACGTTCGCCATGGCCGCGCGATCGCCGGGGATCCGCGAGTACAGCTCGTCCCGGCCGCTGGTGACGAGGCCCTCGGCGAGCGAGAAGCCGACCTCGGCCTCGAGTCGCCGGATCCGCGCCGACGGAGCCTCCGGGAGCTCGCCGCGCAGGCGGTCTACGACCTCGGCCGCCGGCGCGAGCGGCACGAGGTCGGGCTCCGGGAAGTAGCGGTAGTCCTGCGCCTCCTCTTTCGAGCGCAGCGGCGGTGCCGACTCGTTGCCGGGGTCGAAGTGCAGCGTCTCCTGGACGACCTCGCCGCCCGACTCCCAGATCTCGACCTGGCGCTTGACCTCCCGCTCGATTCCCTTCGCGGCGAAGTTGAACGAGTTCATGTTCTTCAACTCGGTGCGCGTCCGCAGCTCGTCAGATCCTTCTGGCCGCACCGAGACGTTGACGTCGAAGCGAAGCGAGCCCTTCTCCATCTCCGCGTCGGAGATGCCAAGCTCGACGACCGTCTGCCGGAGGAGCTGCAAGAAGCGCTTCGCGTCCTCTGCCGAACGGAGGTCCGGTCGCGTCACGATCTCGACGAGCGGCGTGCCGGCGCGGTTGAAGTCGACGAGCGAGCGGTCAGAGCCGTGGATCCGGCCTTCGGCGCCGCCCATGTGGATCGTCTTCGCCGCGTCCTCCTCGAGGTGCGCGCGCTCGATTCCGACCACGCTGTCGCCGTCAGGCCCGGGCACGGCGAAGGTGCCGTCGACGCAGAGCGGCTCGTCGTACTGGGAGATCTGGTACCCCTTGGGATTGTCCGGGTAGAAGTAGTTCTTGCGGTGGAAGATCGCGTGCTCCGGGATCCTGCAGCCGAGTGCCAGACCGAGCAGCATCGTCCACTCGATCGCCTGGCGGTTCGGAACCGGGAGTGCCCCCGGCATGGCGAGGCAGACCGGGCACGTCTGCGAGTTCGCCGGCTCGAAGTAGGCGACCGGACAGCGGCAGAACATTTTCGTCCGCGTCTTCAGGTGGACGTGGATCTCGAGCCCGATGACCGGCTCCCAGCTCATCGCAGCCGCTCCGGGACGACGTCGAAGCCGAGCGCGCCTTCGAGCGCGTGGCCGGCGCGGAAGAGCAGGTTCTCCGAGAACTGGCGCCCGATCAGCTGGAAGCCGACGGGCAGCCCCTCGGAGAGCCCGCACGGGATCGAGAGGCCTGGCAGGCCAGCCATGTTCGACGGGATCGTGAGCAGGTCGGCCGCGTACATCGCGAGCGGGTTCGCGGTGCGGGCGCCGAGCTCGAAGGCGACGGTCGGCGAGGTCGGGCTGACGAGGATGTCGAAGTCCTCGAAGGCGGCCTCGTGCTCGTCGCGGATCACGGTGCGCACCTTCTGCGCCTGGCCGTAGTAGGCGTCGTAGTAGCCGGCCGAGAGCGCGTAGGTGCCGAGCATGATCCTGCGCTTCGGCTCGTCGCCGAACCCCTCACGGCGCGTGCGGTCGTACATCTCGCGCACGTCCTTCGCCTCGGCGCGATGGCCGAAGCGGACGCCGTCGTAGCGGGCGAGGTTGGACGACGCCTCCGAGGGGGCGATCAGGTAGTAGCAGGGCAGCCCGAACTCGACCGAGCGCGGCAGCCGGCACTCCCCCACCTCGGCGCCGAGCTCTCGGGCGAGCTCGATCGTCCGGTTGACGGCGTCGTTCACGCCCGGCTCGATCCCCTCGGCCTCGTTCAGCTCCTTAGGGATGCCGATCCGAAGGCCCTTCAGGTCGTCGGCCTCGGGAAGCTCGATCGGCTCGGGCAGCTCGACGGTCGTCGAGTCACACGGATCGCGACCGGCGATGATCCGGTGGAGGAGCGCGCAGTCGCGGACGTTCTTCGCGATCGGGCCGACCTGGTCGAGGCTCGAGGCGAAGGCGACGATGCCGTAGCGCGAGACGGTGCCGTATGTCGGGCGCAGGCCGACTACGCCGCAGAGGGCCGCGGGCTGCTTGATCGAGCCGCCGGTGTCCGAGCCGAGCGCCCAGGGCGCGAGCCCGGCCGCGACGGCAGCCGTCGAGCCGCCGGAGGATCCACCGGGGACGCGACTCGGGTCCCACGGGTTGCGCGTCGGGCCGTAGGCCGAGTTCTCGGTCGAGGAGCCCATCGCGAACTCGTCCAGGTTCGTCTTGCCGAGCAGCGGCAGGCCGGCGTCCTTGCAGCGGGCGGCGACCGTCGCGTCGAAGACGGGCTTGTAGCCCGCGAGGATCTTGGAGGCCGCGGTCGTCTCGACGCCGCGCGTCGAGATCACGTCCTTGAGCGCGATCGGCACGCCCTTGCCGTCGGCCTCGTCGACGGTGCAGAGGTAGGCGTGGAGCTCCGGGTCCCGCTCCGAGATCGCGTCGCGGTAGGCGCGATGGAGCTCGGCGCCGGTGACCTCGCCGCGCTCGACGAGCCCGGTCGCCTCCTCGGCCGTCAGACGCAGCGTGTCGATCACGCGGAGCCGCCCCAAACTGCCCCCAGGGGTCCCCCGGGACCCCTACAGACACGGTAGCCCTCGCGGGCGCACGCGTGTGTGCCGGAGGTGTGACTGAAGTGGAAGATCGTCATAGCGCCGAGCCCACCCTCACGCGGCGGGCGCGCGGAAGGCGTCGTCCTCGCGGTCGGGCGCGTTCGCGAGGGCGTCCTCGACCGGCAGCGACGGCCGCGGCTCGTCCTCCGCCCACACGTTCGAAAGCGCGAGCGGGTGCAAGGTCGGCTCGACGTCGGAGAGATCGAGCTCCGAGACCTTCCCGACCGCCTCGAGGATCGCGTCGAGCTGCCCGGCGAACCGCTCGAGCGCCTCGTCCGAGAGCTCCAGCCGCGCGAGCCGCGCCACGTGCACCACTTCGTCCCGTGAGATCGCCATCGTCTGCATCCTCCCAAAGAAACGGGGCCCCTTCCGGAGCCCCGTCAACATGTCGGTTCCGGAAAGGGTTTAGCCGGGCTGCACGTTCGCCGCCTGCAGGCCCTTATCGCCCTGCACGACGTCGAACTCGACCGTTTGACCTTCGGTCAGCGACTTGTAGCCGTCCCCTGCGATCGCCGAGAAATGGACGAACACGTCTTCGCCGCCTTCGCGCTCGATGAAGCCGTAGCCCTTCTCGTTCGAGAACCACTTGACGGTGCCCTTGGGCAAGTCTTACTCCCTTCGTGCAACAAACAACGACGGCCCGGGCACCGAGCCGCCGACCTACTGTGAAGCGGCGCGAACCTTAGCGCCGGTTTTCGGGAAACGCAAGAAGCCCTCGGCGGTAGCGCGCCGCCCGGACCGTGTTCTGCAGCAGCATCGCGATCGTCATCGGCCCGACGCCGCCCGGAACGGGCGTCAGGAAGGCCGCGCGGCCGGCAGCGTCCGGGTCGACGTCGCCGACGAGCCCGCCCTCGACCCGGTTGATGCCGACGTCCACGACCGCGGAGCCCGACTTGACCATGTCGGCCGTGACGACCTCCGGCAGGCCGGCCGCGACGACCAGGACGTCGGCGTCGAGCGTGTGCCGCTCGAGGTCGTCGGTGTGCGAGTGGCAGATCGTCACGGTCGCGTGCGCCTGCAGCAGCAGGTGCGCCACCGGCTTGCCGACGATCGTGCTGCGGCCGACGACGACCGCGCGGGCTCCGTCGAGCACGATCTTGTATTCGGCCAGCAGCGCCATGATCCCGAGCGGCGTCGCGGGCACGTGCGCGGGCCGGCCGAGGTAGAGCAGGCCGGCGTTGAGCGGGTTGAAACCGTCGACGTCCTTGACCGGGTCGACCGCGCCGATCACCCGCGCCTCGTCGATGTGGTTTGGCAAGGGGAGCTGGACCAGGATCCCGTCGATCGAGTCGTCGGCGTTCAGCTCGGCGACGATCGCGAGCAGGTCGTCCTGACTGATCTCATGCGGGAGCTTGCGGTCGACGGAGGAGATCTCGGCCTCGGCCGCCGCCCGGTGCTTCAGCCGCAGGTAGACGGTCGACGCCTCGTTCTCGCCGACCTGCACCGTCGCGAGGCCCAGGCCGCCAAGCTCCCGCACCTCCTCGGCCACTTGGGCGCGGATCCGCTCGGCGAGCGGCCGCCCTTCCATCATCGTCGCTGTCACGTCTAATACGGGAGCTGGACGTCGCTGACGTCGAGGCCGAGCGACTGCGCGAGGCGGACGCCGATCTCGATGTCTTCCTTCAGCTTCTCGATGTCGCGCGAGCGCATCGTGTTGCCGATGAACGCGCGCTCCTTCGGCCGCCAGAGCGCGTGCTCGGCAAAGATCGGGAGCAGGCGGTTGGCGGCGTCGACGAGGGCGCGCTTCGTCTTCTTGTCGGCCTTTTGCAGCAGCACCTTCTCGTAGGCCATCCCCGCGCCGTGATGAATGCCGTCGTCGGTCGTCAGCCGGTTGCAGAGGTCCTCCAGGACGGTGCCGCGCGAGGCGCGGGCGATCAGCCGGAAGCGCGAGATGATCAGCCGCTCGTAGAAGACCTGCATCTGGAAGACCTTCTCCTCGAGCGTGTCGGCCTCGAGGGTCATGTGCGCGAGCTCGTCGAGGTACGGGTCGCGCTCCGCGGTGCCGCCGACCTGGTCGATCAGCTTCAGCCACGCCTCGGTGTGACGCGACTCGTCCTGCACCATCGTCGAGTAGTAGAGCTTGGCCTCGGGATCGGGCGCAATGTTCAAGAGCTGCGAGGCCATCTCGCAGGCGAGGATGTCCGCCTGCAGCTGCTGGGTGAGCACCGAGCGCCACATGTCTTTGCGGCGGCCCTGACGCTCCGACGAGCCCTTGCCTTCGGGGATCGGCGGCAGCTCGCCCCACGGCAGGTCGCGCACCTGCCACTCCTGCCGCTTGGCGAGCTCGTAGAAGCGCAGGACGCCGGCGAATGCCTCGCGCTCCTCGCGCTCCTGGTCGATCACCTGGTCGGTCGCCACTCCTTGCAGCTTAAGCTCCGAAGCCGTGGACATGCGCAAATGGCCCAGGAAGAACGACTCCGAGTCGATCAAGGCGCGGCAGGAGGCACTCGGGCTCGACGGAGCCGTGACCGAGATCGACCTCGAGCCGTTCGCGCGCGCCCAGGAGATGTTGACCGGGGCCGCCGTGATCCCGGTCTCGGTCGTGGGGCCGCTCGAGCTCGAGCTCGGCGAGTACGAGCTGCGCGAGGCGGACGGCGCGGTCGTCGAGACCGGGCGCGCACGCGACTCGGTGCTCGTCCCGCTCGCGCACACCGAGGGCGGGCTCTCGGCGTCCCTCCATCGCGGTGCCCTGGCAGTCGCCGAGTCGGGCGGCTTCCGCACCTACGTGCTCGCGGATCGGATCACGCGGGCCTCCTGCTTCGTCTGCGGCTCCGCGGCCGAGGCGATCGAGCTAGCGGCCTGGGTCGAGGACCAGCTCAGCGCGATGCAGGACTGGCTCGCCGCGGAGAGCGACTCGTCGCTGTCGAAGTTCGCGCGCCTGCGGGAGGTCAAGACGCACGTCGTCGGGCCGATGTGTCACGTGCTCTGGCGCTGGACGACCGGCGACGCCGTGGGCGCGAACATGATGACGCGCAACTCCTACGTCCTGAACATGGGCTACGTGATGGAGCGTGCGCCGGTGAAGCCGGAGCGCGCGATCCTCGAGGCCAACATGGGCGGCGACAAGAAGCCGTCGTTCGAGTACTTCCAGAGCGGTCACGGCAAGACGGTGCTCGCGGAGACGACGCTCACCGAGGACGCTGTGCGTCAGGTGCTGCGGACAAAGCTCGACGACCTCGCGGAACTCGCCTGGGCCGGGACCCACGGGGCGGTCGCGTCCGGGATGCAGTCGGTCGCGTTCACGCCCGCGAGCGCGATCGCCGCGCTCTTCGCCGCCACCGGCCAGGACCTCGGCATGGTCGGAACGAGCTCGATGGCACACGGGGCCGCTCGCCGCGTCGAAGGCGGCCTGCAGGTCTCGATCCGCCTGCCCGGCCTCGAGGTGGCGACGATCGGCGGCGGGACGACGCTTCCGTACGCGCGCCGCTGGCTCGAGGTGCTCGGCTGCGCCGGCGCGGGCGGCGTCTACCGCTTCGCCCAGATCGTGGCGGCAGCGACGCTCTCGCTCGAGATCTCCGCGTCCGCCGCGATGGCGACCGCCGGCTCGGCGGAGTTCTTCCGCGCGCACCACGAGCGCGGCGGGCTTCGGTAGAAACCTGCACGTAGCTGACGAGCGCAGTCGATCCAATGACGGGCGTTGGATGGCGCCGCCAAGTCGGCGCCTTCGCTGATTCGAGTGATGTAACGCGCGGCGATGGCCGCCGATATTCGTTACGACAAGCGACGTATCTGCGGCCAGACGAGGTGAGCGAAATGCTTCGAATCTGGCTCATGGCGATGCTCGCGGCAGCCCTGCTCGTGGTCGTCCGCGACCACGACGTACTCCACCGTGCCGGCCTGATCGGGTACTGCACGTCCGCACCGAGGCCTGCGGGAACCTCCGGTTCCTGGCGCGCGTGCGAGAAAGGCGTGCTCGACGGCCGGCCCGACCTCTCGCGTAGCTCCTGCAGCCGGCGCGGCCTGGACGGATCGGTGGAGTACTGGCGCTGCCCCGCGCGCGTCGAGTCGGCGCCCGTGGGCTAGCGTCCGCGGCGTGCTGCGCGAGATAGCCGAGTACCCGAACTCGTTCGGCCCGCTTGGGCCGAACAGCGAGCGAGTGGAGACCGACCGCTACACGCTGTGCCTCGGGGCGGGCTCGACGTGGAACACCGTCCAGCGGCAGCGCTTCCCGCTGGAGGACCTGGACGAGGTGCTGGAAGAGGTTCGCGCCCACCTGCGCGAGCGAGGCCGCATCAAGACGCAATGGGAGGTCGGCTCGTCAGCGCCGGGCGGCCTCGTGGACGCGCTCCTCGATCGCGGGCTCGTCCGCGACAAGGATCCCTATGCGGTGGCGCTCGTTCTCACGCGCGAGCCCCCTCCCGCGCGGCCGGGGCTGACCGCGGGGCGCGTCGAGACGCTCGAGCAGCTCGAGGCGGCGGCCGAGGTCCAGTGGCACGCGTTCGGCGCCTCGCCGGAGGAGATCGCCGAGGCTCGCGGCCTCCTGCCGGCGGCTTTCCGCGAAAGCACCACCCTGAGACACGCGGTCTGGCTCGACGGCGAGCTCGTCTGCACCGGCATCGCCACGCCGACGGAGCACGGGCTCCTGCTCTACGGCGGCGCCACCGCCGAGCACGCCCGCGGCCGTGGCGCCTACCGCGCGCTGATCCGCGCCCGCTGGGACGACGCGGTTGCGCTCGGCACACCCGCGCTGATCACTCAGGGCGGCTCGATGTCGCGCCCGATCCTGGAGCGCCTCGGCTTCGAGCGCGTCGGCGAGGTGCACATGCTCGTCGACGACTTCGGCTAGGGCGAGTCGTTAGAAGGGGTCTTGCCGACCCCACTGCGACGACGGAAAGTCGTCCGCAGGGTGCTTTCCCTGGCCGAGGAGCTCGACGGTGCGCTCGCCGCGCGTCTGAGGTTCCTCGTCGGGGTAGAAGGCCTCGGCTGCCGCCTGGGCTGGAGCCACAGCCAGAGCTGCTTCAGCTTGTTGGTCATGCGACAAGAAATACGCCTGCGCTCCGACGTTGCCTAGACGCCGTCGAAGGTGCTCGGATAGACGATGAGCCCGGCGAGGCCGGGCTCGTAGCCGGGGAGGCGCTTGACCATGAATGCCTCGTCGGGAATGCCTTCTCGCGGCGACTGGAATCCGAGCGCGCTAGCGAGCTCGAAGCCGAACCGCGGGTAGTACCCCGGTATGCCCTCGAGCATGACCGCGGGCTCCCCCATCGCCTCGGCCCGGCCGAGCACGTCCTCGATCAGGCTCGTGCCGACGCCGCTGCGTTGGCGGTCCGTGCGGACCGACATCGGGCTAAGCATCAGGATCCGGTCGCGCGTCCCGCCCTCGAGCCCCGCCCAGCTCAGCATCACGTGCCCGATCACTCCCGACTCGTCCTCGGCGAGGAGGGCCAGCTCCGGGAGGTAGTGCTCCGAGGCGCGGATGCGCTCGACGAGGGCGGCGACCTCGGGACCGTGCTTGGGGCTGAAGGCATCGACCACGACCGCCGCGATGCCGGGAAAGTCCTCGGGCTGTTCCGTCCGGATGCGCCAATCACTCAAAAAGGCGCCGACCAGAATCGAACTGGTGTGCGAGGCTTTGCAGGCCTCTGCCTAACCACTCGGCCACGGCGCCGCGGCGCTCATCGTAGCGGGGTGGTTCTCGCGCTCAACCGCCGGGTAGCACGAGGACATGGCCCGGCAGCTGAGCCTAGACGAGACCGCGGCGTCGCTCGTTCCGCACGAGCGGTCGTTGCCGAAGCTCCGCTCCGCGGCCAGGCGCTGCACGGCCTGCGATCTCTACAAGACGGGCACGCAGGTCGTCTTCGGCGAGGGCGCCCGCAGCGCGGAAGTGATGTTCGTCGGCAAGCAACCGGGCGACCGGGAGGACAAGGCCGGGAAGCCGTTCGTAGGCCCCGCGGGGAAGCTCTTCGACGAAGCGCTCGAACAGGCGGGAATCGACCGCACGGAGGTCTACGTCACCAACGTCGTCAAGCACTTCAAGTGGCAAGCGCGAGGAAAGCGGCGAATCCACCAGAAGCCCAACTGGTCGGAGATCGCGGCGTGCCGCCCCTGGCTCGAGGCCGAGCTCGTCGTCGTTCGGCCGCGTGTCCTGGTGTGCCTCGGCGCGACGGCGGCGCAGGCTCTCCTCGGGCGGCAGTTCCGAGTGACGCGCGACCGCGGCCGCCCGGTCGAATCCGACCTCGCGGAGCACGTACTCGCAACGGTCCACCCGAGCTCGATCTTGCGCGATCCGGAGACGCGCGACTACGAGCTCGGCCGGCTCGTCGAGGATCTGAAGGTGGTCGCGAAGTTCGTCTAACGGTGGAAGTCGGCCATGCGGCCCATCATGCGCTGGAGTAGCTGGCGAAACGGTGCCGGCGCGAGTGCGCCCGACTCGTCACGGCGCGAGTGCGGCCGGAGAGCGTTGTCCTTCGAAGGCCAGTACGCCCACGCGAGCGTCGACGCAAACCGCTCGCAGCCGTGGTCGCGGTGCGCGAGGCCAACCTTGCCCCACCACCACTCCTTGCCGCCGAGCCGTCCGAGCAGGACCGAGCGTTGGGAGGTGGAGAGGTCGTGGAAGTCGACCTGATGCGCGTACTCGTGCTGGACGAACCCCCAGGAGTAACGGCCACGGTCGAGCAGGCGGGCATCGAGCCAGATCTGACCTGGAGTCGAGCGGCTCTGCGCTCCCGTGCGCACGTGGATCCGCACCGTCGCCCGAACGGCATTCCAGTCGAACGCGCTGACGTCTAGCGCGGCACGGACCTGGGCTCGCTCACGCGCGGTGCCGCCATCCGAGACGTAGCTGCCCCCCACGGCGAGCGCGTGGCCGGGAATGGCGAGTGCGAGAAAGACAGGAAGCAGGCGGAGGACGCAGCGCGAGAAGGCCATCGCCCATTGAATCGGGGCGGGCCGGGCGGGCGCGGATTCCCGTTGTGCGGCTCACGCCCTCCCCGCTCCGGGGCGGGCGGTGCTCAGAAATCCCAGTCGTCGCCGGGATCGGCGACGTGCTCACCGCGGCGGCGGCCGCGGGCGAGCCAGGCGAGGTACCCGCCGGCGATGACGGGCACGGAGAGCAAGAGCCACGGGTCCGTCCACGCGGTGGAGAGCCAGAGCGCGGCCGCCGTGGCGGCCGCGCTCCAACGAACCGCCCGCTGCTCACGGGCAGTAAGGCTCGTGTACAGGTCGTGGATCATCCCGGGAGGATGCCGGCGATACTCTGGAACGCGCTCCGGATGTTGTCCGAGAGCAAGGTCATCGATGCGAGGACGCCAAGCGTGACCACGGCGAGGATGACGCCGTACTCGGCCATCGTCTGGCCCTCCTCGCGACGTACGAAGAGCTTCAGCACGAGTTCACCTCCCTTCGGTAGTCGGGGAGGTCGTCTCCAATGCGAATGACGTTCTCGGTGCTCGGCTCCACGCCGGGACTCCTCCGTTGGCGCAAACTCAGCGGGGCCGCACCGCCATTTCTCTTGCAAGCAGTAATCGGCGTGAGCGGGCGTGAATCCTCATCCCTCGCGGGAGCGATTCGTCAGGCACAGAGAGAGAGCGGATGATGGGACTCGAACCCACGACCTTCTGCATGGCAAGCAGACGCTCTAGCCAACTGAGCTACATCCGCCGGACGGCGCGGAGTATAGCCAGGGCCCTACGCCGCCGAATCGAGCGCTTCGTTGACGAGCCGGTCGGCCAGCTCGTTGTGCTCGCGCCGCACCGCGGTGTAGCGGACGGCGTCCAGGCGGCGCGCGAGCGACTGCGCCTCGTCGACCAGGTCGCGCAGGGTCTCGTTCTTGACCTTGTACTCGCCGCGCATCTGCTTCACGAGCAGCTCGGAGTCGGACACCACCTCAAGCTCGGTCACTCCCCGCTCGAGTGCCGAGGCGAGGCCGGCGAGGAGCGCGCTGTACTCGGCGACGTTGTTCGTGGCGACCCCGATCGCCTCCCCACGCGCGTCGAGCACGGTGCCGTCGTCGGTCTCGAGCACGTAACCGTAGGCCGCGGGGCCGGGGTTCCCGCGCGAGCCGCCGTCGGTCGAGAGCCGCGCCTTCACGCGACGAGCCTCTCAGACATCGTGGCGGTGGTGGTGCGAGGGCGTCTCGGCGAGCACGTAGAGGTCGAACGCCGGCTCCTCGTACGGGTGCGCCCCGCGCAGCGCGGCGACGATCTCGACTTCCCGCTCCGCCGGGTAGACGGTCTCGAGCCGCAGCTCGGCGACGCGCTCCTCCTGGCCGGCCCGCCCGATGCTCGGCGAGCTCGACTCGCCGCCGAGAAACGTTCCCGTGCCTTCTGTATACCACGAGCAGCGCTCGTAGTCGCCGATCCGACCCGCTCCGGCCGCGAACAGGGCGTCGCGCACGGCGTCGAGCGCCTCGGGAGGCACGAACACGACGAGCTTCCGGTTCACGCTAGTCGGTGTCGATCTGAGCCCGCTGCAGCTTGCCCGAGTAGTCGACGTAGATCGACTTCCACTCGGTGAAGACGTCGAGCGCGGCCTGGCCCGCCTCGCGGTGGCCGTTGCCGGTGTCCTTCGTGCCGCCGAACGGGAGGTGCACCTCGGCGCCGATCGTGCCCGCGTTGATGTACGTGATCCCGGCCTCGAGGTCGCGCATCGCGCGGAAGGCCGTGTTCACGTCGCGCGTGAAGATCGACGACGAGAGCCCGAACTCGATCCCGTTCGAGACGCGGATCGCCTCGTCGACGTCGCGGACGCGGATGAGCGCGGTCGTCGGGCCGAAGATCTCCTCCTGCGCCACCCGCATCTGCGGATCGACGTCGCCGAAGATCGTGGGACGGTAAAACGTGCCGTCGCTCAGGCCGTTCCCGGACGCGACCTCGCCGCCGGTCAAGAGCTTCGCGCCCTCGCCCACGCCGATCTCCGTGTACGAGTGAATCTTGTCGAGCGCGCGCTTGTTGATCACCGGTCCGACGTCGACGCCGTCCTCCCAGCCTGGGCCGAGCGTGAGCTTCTCGGCCGCGCCGACGAGCCGCGTCTGCAACTCCTCATAGGCGCCCTCCTGAACGATCACGCGCGAAGCGGCCGTGCAGCGCTGTCCGGAGGTGCCGAACGCCGACCAGACGATCCCCTCGACTGCGAGGTCGAGGTCGGCGTCGTCGAGGACGATGATCGCATTCTTACCGCCGAGCTCAAGGTGGACGTGCTTCAGGTTCTCCGCGGCGTTCCGCAACACCTCGACGCCGGTCTCGCGCGAGCCCGTGAGCGTGATCACGCGAACGTCGGGATGCCGAACGAGCCGGTCGCCCACGGCGCCGCCGCCGCCGTGCACCACGTTCACGACCCCGTCGGGCACGCCCGCCTCGACGAGCAGCTCGACGAAGCGTTCACCCAACAGCGGCGTGTCGGTTGCGGGCTTGAAGACGACGGTGTTACCGCAGACGAGCGCGGGCGCGATCTTCCAGGATGGGATCGCGATCGGGAAGTTCCACGGCGTGATCACGCCGACGACGCCGATCGGCTGGCGGACGCTCATGTTGAACTTGTCGCGCAGCTCGCTCGGGGTCGTCTGCCCGAAGAGACGCCGGCCCTCGCCGCCCATGTAGAAGCTCATGTCGATCGCTTCCTGGACGTCGCCCGCGGCTTCCGGAAGCACCTTCCCCATCTCGCGCGCCATCAGCTCGGCGACCTCGTCCTTGCGGTCGGCGAGCAGCTGCCCGAAGCGGAAGAGGATCTCGCCGCGGCGCGGCGCCGGCACGAGCCGCCACTCCTCGAACGCGGCCCTCGCGGCCTCCACCGCGCGGTCGGCGTCCTCGGCGCTCGACTTCGGGAAGACGCCGAGCGTCTCGCCGGTCGCAGGGCTCGTCGTCTCGAAGGTCTCGCCGGAGGCGGCGTCGACCCACTCCCCGCCGATGAAGTTCCTGAAGGTCTTGGTCGCCGTCGCCACGGCGGCGATCTTACCTACGAGGTGTCGGGCGGATCCGTGTCCGGGAACGTCCCGGCGGCTCGCGCTCGGCGCCGGTCCCGGATCGTGCGCTTCCCGCCGTACTCACGGCCCTTGCGCCGGTCATCCCCCTCGCGCCGGTCCACGATCACGGTCACGTTGGGGTTGCCCTTGTAGTACTCAACCATCTTGTCGTAGAGCTCGTCCTCGAGCTCCCGCGGGATCACGCAATAGATCATCAGCTCGGATTGTAGGGAGGCCCGGGGCCGGCGCTAGAGCGGCGAGATGTCGGGAACGATCCGCCCGTCCTCCGTGAGCTTCGCATTCCAGCCCGTGAACATCCCCTCGAGCTCGCGCGGCTCGTGGCCGCGCTCGGCCAGACGAACCGGCTGCGCCGAGTCCGGAGTGACGCGGTACTGGTACCAGGAGATGTCCCAGGCGACCGTCAGCACGACCTCTGCATTCGTCCCGGAGAGCGGCACGATCGACGCCTTCGGCGCGCCGAGGCTCTTCGCGATCCCGGCGATCGTGCGGCGGAACGCGCTCTCGTTGAAGAGCTCGGCCGCCTCGACCATCGCGAGCTCGGGCTCAGAGAGCCGGCGCAGGATCGGCTCGTCGACCACGCGCTCGGCCGTCGGCTTGCGCGACGACTCGAACAGACTGCTCAGGCTGCGACGCCGGCGGCGGCGCTCCGCAACCACCGGCGTCGTCGGGCTCCCCTCCTTCAGCCAGCCGTGCTCGAGCGCGATGTCGAGGCACAGCGGGCAGACGTCGACGAAGTTCTCGCCGTCGGGCGTATAGCGCACAGCGCGTTCTCCCACGAGCAGCGACCGCTCGCAGATCGCGCACGAACGCAGGGCGGTAACGGCCTGCCGCGTGATCCGCATGGCGCCAGGACCTTAGCCCAAGACGGTCAGACCCTGGCTTCTTCCAGCTCGTTCTTCGTCTCGTCGATGATCTTCTGCGCGATGTGTGTCGGGACCTCCTCGTAGCGCAGGAAATGCATGTGGTAGTCGCCGCGCCCGCCGGTCAGCGAGGTCAGCGCCTGCGCGTACGTGAGGATCTCGGCCATCGGGATCTCGGCCTTGATCGAGGTCATCCCGCCGACGGGCTCCATTCCCTGCAGCCGGCCGCGGCGTGAGTTGAGGTCGCCGTTGACGGCGCCCACCGAATCGTCGGGGACGCTGACCTCGACCTCCATGATCGGCTCGAGCAGCACCGGGTCGGCCTTGTGGTAGGCGTCCTTGAAGGCCATCGAGCCGGCGATCTTGAACGCCATCTCCGAGGAGTCGACGTTGTGCTGCTGACCGTCGACCAGCCGAACGCGCACGCCCTGCACGGGTGCGCCGGCGAGCTCGCCGTGCTGCATCGCCTCCTGGATGCCCTTGTCGACCGCGGGCCGGAAGCCCTGCTGGATCACGCCGCCGACGATCTCGTCGACGAACTCGTAGCCCTCGCGCTCGGGCAGTGGCTCGAGCACGATCTCGCAGTCGCCGAACTGGCCGCGGCCGCCGGTCTGCTTCTTGTAGCGGTGCCGTGCCCGCGACTCCTTGCGGATCGTCTCGAGGTATGGCACGTGCGGCTGGTGCAGCTCGACGTCGACGCTGAACCGGTTCCGCAGCCGCTCGACCGCGACCTCGACGTGCATCTGGCTCATCCCGCTGAGAAGCTGGTCGCCCGTCTGTGGGTCACGTCGCAGGACGAGCGTCGGGTCCTCCTCGGCAAGCCGGCGCAGCGAGGACGCCACCTTCTCCTCGTCGCCTTTGGCCTTCGGCGTCACCGCGAAGCTCATCACCGGCTCCGGGAAGTCCAGAGTCGGCAGGTCGAGCTCGCGCTCGGAGTCGAGCAGCACGTCGCCGGTGGTCGTCTCCTTCAGCTTCGCGACCGCGCCGATGTCGCCGGGGCCGAACTCCTTGGCGGGGTCGTGGTCCTTGCCCTGGAGCACGAGCAGCGCGCCAACGCGCTCCTTGACGTGGGAGCGCGGGTTGACCACGGTCGAGTCGGAGCCGAGCGTGCCGCTCAAGACGCGGAAGAGGTTGATCCGGCCGGCGAACGGGTCTGCGACGGTCTTGAAGATGAACGCCGCGGTGCCCGGGCTGTTGACGTCGATCGAGGCCGGGCGCTTCGCCGGCGACGGCACGCCCTCGACGAGCAGGTCGAGCAGCGCCGTCGTGCCCAGGTTCTTCGTCGCCACCCCGCACGCGACCGGGAACAGCTCGCCCCGCGTGACCGCGTCCTTGAGCGCGTGCGCCACTTCCTCGGTGCCGAGCTCCTCGCCGTCGAGGTAGCGCTCCATCAGGCCTTCGTCGGTCTCGACGACCGAGTCGAGCAGCTGCGTGCGATAGGCCTTCACGGTGTCGCCGAGCTCCTCCGGGATCTCCATCGGACCGCTCTCGCGCTCGCCCTCGGGGCTGCCGTACGCGGTCATGTGCAACAGATCGACGATCCCCGTCAGCTCGTGCTCGCTACCGATCGGCAGGTGCACGGCGACGCAGCGCTCGGAGAGCTGCGAACGGAACTGCTCGAGCGCCCGGTAGAAGTCGGCCCGCTCGCGGTCGAGCATGTTCACGAACACGACGCGCGGCAGGTCGAGCGACTGGGCGCGGTTCCAGATGCGACCCGTCTGGACCTCGACGCCCATCACGGCGCTCGCGACGATCAGCGCGCCTTCGACGACGCGCAGCGCGGCCACGGTGTCGCCCGCGAAGCCCGCGTCGCCGGGCGTGTCGATCAGGTTGATCTTGCGCTCCTGCCACTCGAGGTGGCAGAGCGACGAGGCGAGCGACATCTGGCGGCGCTGCTCGTCCTCGTCCCAGTCGGAGGTCGTAGTCCCGCCCTCGACGGTGCCGAGGCGGTTGATCGCGCCGGCCTGGAAGAGCATCGCCTCCACCAGCGACGTCTTCCCGGTCCCGCGGTGGCCGGTGACGGCGACGTTGCGAATCTTTCCGGGCTCGGTAGGCATCGGCGACGAATCCTCCTGAGGACGCGGGAAGGGGCGAGTCGATTCTATCCCCGCGCCGCATCTATCCTCGCCCGGCGATGTGGTGGCAGGACGCGGTCGTCTACCAGATCTACCCGCGCTCGTTCCAGGACTCGGACGGCGACGGCGTCGGCGACCTCCGCGGGGTGACGGAGCGGCTCGACTACTTGACCTACCTCGGCGTCGACGCCTTCTGGCTCTCGCCGATCTACCCCTCGCCGCTCGTCGACTTCGGCTACGACGTCTCGGACTACACGGCGGTCGACCCGCAGTTCGGGAGCCTCGACGACTTCGACGAGCTCGCCGCCGCCGCGCACGAGCGCGGGTTGAAAGTGCTGCTCGACCTCGTCCTCTGCCACACCTCGATCGAGCACCCCTGGTTCCGCGAGCACCCGGACTGGTACATCTGGTCGCCGGTCGACGGGCCGGCGAACAACTGGGTCTCCGCGTTCGGCGGCTCCGCCTGGACCCGCGACGAGGTGACCGGCCGCTGGTACCTGCACTCGTTCTATCCCGAGCAGCCCGATCTCGACTGGCACAACCCCGAGGTCGTCGAGGCGATGCAGGGCGTCGTCCGTTTCTGGCGCGACCGCGGCGTCGACGGCTTCCGGCTCGACGCGATCGACCGGCTCGTCAAGGACGCGGGGCTCCGCGACGACCCACCTGCGCGGAAGCCCTTCCCGCTGCCGCTGCACCCGGACGCGGCGAAGCTCGAGATGACGTACTCCGGGAACCGGCCGGAGCTGATGGACGCCTTGCGCGCGGTCCGTGAAGTCGCCGGGGACTCGTTCCTCGTCGGCGAGGTCTTCCGCCCGGTCGACGAGTACGAGCGCTACCTCGAGGTGCTCGACCTCGTCTTCGCCTTCGAGTTCCTCTTCTCGCCGTGGGATGCGGAGCGCCTGCGCGCGTCGATCGCTGCGGCGGCCGCGGTCGGGCGCGTCGCCTGGGTGATGTCGAATCACGACTTCGATCGCCTCGCGTCCCGCGTCGGCCCCGAGAACCTGCCCTCGGCCGCGGTGCTGCTGCTGACCCTTCCCGGCTGCTCGTTCGTCTACCAGGGCGACGAGCTCGGCCTGCCGAACGGTCCCGGTACCGACCCGCCCTACGACCGGGCCGGCCGCGACCGGCTGCGCCATCCGATGCAGTGGGACGCGAGCGAGAACGGTGGCTTCACGACCGGGGAGCCCTGGCTGCCTCTGATCGACACACAGGAACGCAACGTCGAGACGCAGCGCGGCGACCCGGAATCCCTGCTCGAGCTCTACCGGCGGCTCCTCGAGCTCCGGCCTGCGCTCGGGCCCGACTTCAGGCTCCTGGAGTCCGAGCCGGGAGTGATCGCATACGAGCGAGGCGACCATGTCGTCGCCGTCAACACCACTGCGGAGCCGCGCTCGCTCCCATCCGGCGATGTCGTCCTCGCAACACACAGCGGCGAAGGACTACCGCCGCATGCAAGCGCGATCGTGAGGAATTAGTCTCCAGTCGTGGCAGAGATCCAGTTCGACTCGGTCGCCAAGGTCTACGACGACGGCACGCAGGCGGTGCACGACCTCGACCTGTCGATCGAGGACGGGGAGCTGATGGTCCTCGTCGGCCCGTCCGGATGCGGGAAGACGACCGCGCTCCGCATGCTCGCGGGCCTCGAGGAGATCAGCGACGGCGAGATCAGGATCGGAGACCGCGTCGTCAACGACCTGACGCCGAAGGACCGCGACATCGCGATGGTCTTCCAGAGCTACGCGCTCTACCCGCACATGACGGTCGAGCAGAACCTCGCGTTCGGCCTGAAGCTGCGCAAGCTGCCCAAGGAGGAGGTCTCGCAACGCGTCCGACGGGCGGCGAAGATCCTCCAGATCGAAGAGTTCTTGAAGCGCAAGCCGCGCGCGCTCTCCGGCGGCCAGCGCCAGCGCGTCGCGATGGGCCGCGCGATCGTGCGCGAGCCGCAGGCGTTCCTGATGGACGAGCCGCTCTCGAATCTCGACGCCAAGCTACGGGTGCAGATGCGCGCCGAGATCCACCAGCTGCAGCGGCGGCTCGGCGTGACCACGATCTACGTGACTCACGATCAGGTCGAGGCGATGACGATGGGCGACCGCGTCGCGGTGATGAACGCCGGGCACCTGCAGCAGGTCGAGACGCCACAGGTGCTCTACGACCAGCCCGTGAACGAGTTCGTCGCCGGCTTCATCGGCTCGCCGTCGATCAACCTGGTCGAGGCCGAACTCTCACGCTCCAACGGCAGCCTCGAGGTCGGCTTCGGCGGCCACCGCCTCGCGGTGGACGAGGCGGCCTCGCGCAACCGCTCGAAGCTCGGGGACTACGTCGGCCGGACGGTGATCCTCGGGATCCGCCCGGAGGACTTCGAGGACTCGAGCATCGAGTCCGATGTCCCTGCCGACCGGCGCCTGAAGGTGACCTGCGACCTGACCGAGCCGCTCGGCGCCGAGGTGCTCGTCCATTTCTCGACCGGCGCCACGCGCATCGTCTCGAGCGCCGCGGCGGCGGACTCCGGCGAGGACGCGGACATCTCGCTCGGCAGCGGCGACGAGGACGACGACGCAGCGAGCGCGCGCCTGGTCGCGCGCGTCAGCCCGAAGACGCGAATCGCCGAGGGCAGCGAGATCGAGCTCGCGGTCGACACGAGCCGGCTCTACTTCTTCGACCCGGAAACTCGGGACGCGATCTAGCCCTTCACCGCGCCAGCGGTGAGGCCGGCCAGGATGCGCCGCTGCAGGATCAGCGTCGCCGCGATCAGCGGCAGCGTCACGACGACCGTCGCGGCCATCAAGACGCCCCAAGGCGTCTGGAAGGCGTTGCCGCTCTTCCCGACGAAGGACGTGATCGCGACCGGCACCGTGTAGTGACTCGGGCTCTGGATGAACGAGATCGCATAGAGGTACTCGTTCCAGGCGGCGATGAAGGCGAGCAACCCCGTCGTCACGAGGCCAGGCGCGATCAGCGGCAGCAGCACCTTGTAGAAGACTTGGAGCGGCGTCGCCCCGTCGACGTAGGCCGCCTCCTCGAGGTCACCCGGGAGCGCGCGCATGAAGCTCGTCAGGACCCAGACCGTGAACGGCAGCGTGAAGATGAGGTAGCTGAAAACCAGTGCCCAGGGCGTGTCGTAGAGCTTCGGGAAGTCGATCGGCCCGATGATGTGGAAGCCGCTGAACATCGTGTAGAGCGCTCCGAGGATCGCGATCTGCGGGAAGATCGTCATCGAGAGCATCAGGTAGAGCACGAACGACTTGCCGTGGAACCGGAAACGGCCGAGCGCGTAGGCGGCGACCGATCCGATCGCAAGCGAGAGCAGCGTCACCGAGCCGGCCACGATGGTCGAGTTCAGCAACGCGCGCCGGAAGAAGCTCGAGTCCAACGCGTCGCGGAAATTCGCAAGCGTCGGATGGTGCGGGTAGTACTGGATCGGTGTGTTGAAGAGCTGCGCCTCGGGCGTGAACGCGGAGCGCAGCGCCCAGTAGAACGGGAAGAGCGCGTAGACGAAGATCGCGGCGACCAGGATCCAGAAAGGAAGCTTCATCAGGAGCCGACCGGTCGGGCTGCGGCGCAGTCGAACGGACCGCGAGACCGGACGCGCGGCCGGGCGAGCGGTCTCGGCGACCGTGCTCATTCCTCGGCCGCCCGCATGAAGGTCATGTAGATCACCACGAAGAGGCCGATGATCAGAAAGATCGCGACGCTGATCGTCGCGCCGTAGCCAACGTGGCCGTCGTCGACGATCGTGCTCTGCGCGTAGATCGCCATCGTCTGCGTGTCGAGCCGGTTGCCGAAGAAGACGTAGAAGACGTCGAAGACGCGCAGGGCGTCGAGCGTCCGGAAGATCAGTGTGACAAGGATCGCGGGCCGGAGCAGCGGCAGCGTGATGCGGAAGAACTGCTGCACCTTGCTCGCGCCGTCGACGTCGGCTGCCTCGTACAGATCCTTCGGGATCACCTGCAGGCCGGCGAGCAGCAGCAACGCGACGAACGGCGTCGTCTTCCAGATGTCGACCGCGCACACCGACGCGAGCGACGTCGCCGGATCGGAGATCCAGGCGTGCGAGTGCGAGATCAGGTGCAGGCGGATGCCGAGGGCGTTGATCACGCCGAAGGTGTCGTCGAGCATCCACTTCCACATCTGGGCCGCAACGACCGTCGGGATCGCCCATGGCACGAGCATCACCGCGCGCATCACGCCGCGACCCTTGAAGGCCGAGTTGACGACGAGGGCGATGATCAGGCCGAGCACGAACTCGAACGCAACGGTGATCACGCTGAACTTGAGCGTCAGCACGATGGCGTGCCGGAACGTCGAGTCGTGCCAGAGCGTCCGATAGTTGTCGAGCCCGACCCACTTGGTCGGTGTGATCCCGGCCAGGAACTCCTGATTGGTGAAGCTCTGGTAGACGGTCTTGCCGAGCGGATAGAACGCGACGACTGCGACCACGAGAAGCGCCGGCAGCAGCAGCATCCAAGCGAGCCGCGTCTGCCGTCGCTGCAGCTTCGTCCGGCGGCGTCGCCGGCGGCGGGGAGCGGGTGCGGGCGTGGCTACCGAGCTCATGTGAAGCGAGGGAGGATGACAGGTGCCACCCTCCCTCGTTTCCGACTACCGAGTTAGTGCTGCTTGAGCAGTTGGTTCAGCTTCGACTGCACGCCCGGGAGCACGCTCTTCGCCGGGGTGCCGTTGAGGATCTGGTTGATCCCCTGGTAGATCACCTTCGAGGCCTCGTTGTAGTGGGTCTTGAAGTACTTCGCCGGCCGTGTCACGCGCGGAACGCCCGCGATCGCGGGCTTGAGGT
>JAWVDY010000110.1:0-4960 GCA_033856995.1 Gaiellaceae bacterium | reverse complement strand
TCGCCATATCTTCTCGTTCAACAATTGGGTCGAAGTAACGTCGGCGGGGGAGATTCTCATCACCAACCTTCACAACTACTCGATGCCACTGATTCGCTATGCGATCGGGGACACAGGTGAGTTTGGGCGGCATCCCTGTGTCTGTGGGTCCACCCTCCCGTACTTCACGAGGCTCACTGGTCGCGTATCCGATCACTTCATCAACGGGGACGGTGGATTGATCCACGGAGAGTATTTTACTCATCTGTTTTATCACCGGACCTGGGTGCAAACGTTTCAAGTGAACCAAGTATCGCTCACCGAAATTCAAATACTGGTCGTGAGGAGAGGCGAAGCGCCGAGTACAGAAATGGAGGACATAGAAGCCAAGATCAGGCTGGTGATGAGCCAGGCATGCAAAGTCACTTGGCGGTTCGTCGACGAGATCGAAAAGACTCCGCAGGGCAAGCATTTGTTCACGCGTTCGCTCGTCGAGCGGTAAACGGGCGAGCGGCGGCCGCCTTCGTGCGGCGTCTAGGTGAAGCGACGAGAAAAGGTGCGAGGTGGGGGAACGTGATGTTCCCCGGCGGCGAGATCTTGCCACGCCGCAAGTGTCAGGATGCCCCAAGCGATCCAAGGGGGGTAGCCGCTCAGGTCGCGAGCTCTGTGGCTCGGAAAGAACTTCGCAGGGACAAAGTAACGCGTATCGCGCAGCGGTCCCGATGCGAGAAATCGCTCCAACGGTAGTCCGGAGGAGAGCTTCGGGAGCCTCGCGTCATATTCCGGCAGCCGGCGACGTAGAAGCGCCTTTAGCGCAGGCTTCGTCTCGCCGTTGCGCCGGTAACGATCGCGCCGCCGGAACCTCAACGCGGCGGGCACGATCGCCGGATGGCTAAAGGGGCCGATCAGGTAACCGCCCTGGCTCATCGCCGCTTGCCGCCAGATGCTCAGGGTGTCTTCGCAAAAGTACCCGACGAGGTGCGCCGCTTCGATCTGAGCGTCGACACCTCCGGCGTCGGGTATGACGAACGGGCAAAGGTCGAGTACGTACTCGAGCCTCGCTGCGAGTCGCTTCTCGACCTGCGCCGTCCCGAACACCTCGGCAAGAAAAGCAAAGTCTGTGAAGCATGCCGCCCGTGCGGCGAGCCCGTCCGTCGAGCGAACCGATGGGAGCGTGCGCCTCGACCACGACTCGGCGGTCCGGAGTGCATGAGGCTTCATGAACGTCGGTGAGAGGCGCCGAGTCGCCCGCGGTATCCAACCCCAGGAGCGAAGAGCCGACGCCGGCCAAGTGAGGCCACCGAGGCCGAATGCGCCGTCGGCCAACTCGGCCGTGAGAAGGAAAGACCGATCACCTTCGACCCGCCGGAAGAGCTCCCCGAGCAGCACCGACTGTAGATGGTGTGGCGGGAGGCCGACCTCGCCAATGAAACGCTCGAGTGCTGCTAGATATTCGGGCTCCGGGAGCGTCACGACGCGGTGGTCGCTCGCGGTCAGTGCGCTCACAGTCAAGGCGCGCTCGGTCTCCGGCTCGAACTCGGGGCTGTCGATTGCGGCGCTCAGCGAGCGAGTCCCGCGCGGCAGCATCGACTGCAAGAGTGTCGAGTCCACGCCTCCAGACAGAAGATTCCCCACGGCGCCACCCGCGGTGTTCCGCGTCGCGGAGTCGACAGCGACTTCAAGGGCCTGTTCTGCAAGCCGCAGGGCTTCGTCGAATGTCTCCTGGCCCGGCCGCTCGACCACTTCGCGCCGGCGCTCTTCCAGCGTTGAAGAGCCCGCGTCCCAATGCAGTGTGCGACCGTGGCCCAGCCGAACGACTCCGCGTGCGTACGTCTTCGTCCCGGGGACTGTCCGGAACAGGAAATGGTCGACGACCGCATCGTCGTCCGGAGCCCGAAGATTCGGGCGAGAGTGGTGCAGCGCCGTAAGGAAATGGTCGGTGACGACGAGGGCGGCGCCGGAGCCTTCGCGAACGAGGTAGAGCTCGTTGCTGGAGTACAACGACCTCGACAGCTCGACTCCGGTGACGCGAGCTTCCGAGGTGACGCAGACGGTGGTCCCCGAGCGAGCTTGGGGCGTCGCGAGCCCCGGAAAATCCGGGAGGTCGACGACGAGTCGCGACGGCGTTTCCTCGATTACGCGCGCGTGTGGGTTGCTGAACTCGAGCTCGACCGTCCCGAGCTCGGTCTGGCTCGCGGCGGAGACCGGTGGCATCTGCAAAGCCTAAATAGGTCGATCACGGCAAGAGCTCGACCGCGATCGCGCGGTGAGTCGTCGCGGGCACGCGCGCAACGCCCGTTGACAGCGGACCACGGGACCCTCTGCGGTTCTGATGATGTCTCCAACAAGGACATCGCGTGCCCGTGCCTAAAGCGAAGGCGCACCGAGGCCGATGGTGTGGCGAACCGCCGAACCCTGACTGCGGACGTCGTCGTTATCCTGGGGAGTTCGAGCCCATGGTGGAGCATCGAGATCTAGATCACCTGTCAGCGCCCTACTCCGACCGCCAGGGAGCGGTGCGTTACCTGCAGGCGTTCCGGCGTCACTGGCCGCTCATCCTGTTGCTCCTGATCGTCACCGTGAGCGTTACTGCGGCGATCACGCTGACCAAGCCGAAAATCTACGAGTCGACTGCCGACCTTCGCATCAACCCGATCTCGGCGAACGATGACCTCCTGCGGGGATTTTCGCTCTTCCAACAGTCCCTCGACGGCTCCTCGGTGGTCGTCACCGCGGTGCGCGCGTTCAATTCACCCGAAGTGCGCCACGCCGCGCTTGCCGAACTCCCGCGACGAAACGTCTCGTTCTCGGTGACCCCCCTCTCCCAGGCGGACGTCGTGACGGTTACCGCGAGTGCACGATCGCCTCAGTTGGCAGCAGACGCGGCCAACGCCTTCGCCAATGTCGTCGTAAAGCAGCGAACGGAGTTGTTTCACCGGGAGCTCCACGAGCAGATCGCGATCCTCAAGACGCAGATCGTCGCCATCCCGGTCGATCAGCGTCCGACGAGCGTCGGGTACGGACAACTCGCCGCGCAGGTTGCGACCTTGAACAGCTACCTCGGCCGGAGCGACCCGACCGTTCAGTTGGGCTCGGTGGCCACGCCTCCGGCCTCTGCGTCGTCTCCACGGCCCAAGTTGAGCATCGCGGTGGCGTTCATCGCCGCGCTCCTGCTCGGGTGCGGCGTCGCGGTCGCGCTCGAGTTCTTCAACCCACGTCTCGCCGACGAGGACGAGCTCCGACTTACGCATCGCCTGCCGATCCTCGCTCGCATCCCACGTCTCTCGAACCGCGTCGCCAATCGGTACCTCATGGGGCTCGGGGTGCTGCCACGCGGAGCGTGGAAGGGTTATCGGACGCTCAGGGCGGTGCTTGCGAATGTAGGTCAGGTCGGTGGGTATCCGCGCTCCGTGCTCGTGACCAGCGCGACGCCCGGAGACGGCAAGACGATGACTGCCGTGAACCTGGCGATCACGCTTGCTGCGGCGGATCTGCGCGTGATCCTGGTCGATGGCGACTTCCACCGCCCAATGATCGGCAGCATCTTCAACGTGACGGCAAAACCGTACGGCCTGATGCGGCTGTTGGCGGGCGCTGACGTAGTCGACGACGTGCTCGTGGAGGCACCGAGCCATGCGGGACTGCGGTTGCTCGTCGGCGCGAAGGAGCACCCGTACCACATGAACAATCTCGACACGGATCGATTCCGCAACCTCCTGAGCAACCTCGAGAAAGTGGCCGACGTCGTCGTGATCGATTCACCGCCCGTCCCCGAGGTCGCCGAGGCGTTGTCGATGGCTGAGGCAGCGGAGGCAGTGCTGGTGAGCGTGCGGCTGGGGCACACTCGCCGCGACAAGCTCGAGCACCTGCGCGAGCTGCTGGCACGGCGAGGAGTCGCGCCGCTCGGCGTGGTGCTAACTTCGCGCACCCGCTCCGACGGCGGCGACACGTATTACGACTACGCGAGCGACGTCCCCGCGCCCCCGGCTCGGGAACCGGGTCGCCGGGCGAGGGTGTCGCGACCGAAGGCCATCCGAGCCGTCGACCAGTGACGTCGCGGGCGCTCCCGCGGCTGGGCGGTGTACTCGGCGCGATCGCCGGTGCGTGCGTGCTCGCCGAGCTCGTCACGACGTCGCCACGGAGCGCGCTGTATCTCGTTGCCGGAGTCGCCGCATTCATCGTGGTCTTCCGCAGCTTGCTCGCCGGTGTCGCGCTGTTCGTCGTTCTCACCTTTCCGGAAACGCTTCCGGGTTCGCTCGGCGTGGGGCCAACGCTCGCGAAGCCACTCGGCCTCGTTTTGTTCGCCTCATGGCTGTTCCTGATCCTGAGCGATCGTGACCACGTGGTGCCATTCCTGCCGCGCGACGCGCCGTTGCTCACAGCCGCGTTGATCGCACTCCTCGTCTGGGCGACGGCGTCGATCGCCTGGGCCGTGGATCGAGCGGCCACGCTTCATAGCGTCTCTCGTCTCGCGCAGCTGGTAGGGCTCGTCTTCGTCACATATTCCGCCGTGTGCAGAAAACGCGACCTCCTCGTCCTGATCTCGGCACTCCTGGTAGGCGGTGCCATCACGTCCGCGTACGCGCTCGCGAACGGAACCGTGGCCAATGGGCGCCTCACGGCATCCTTGTTCAACCCGAACGCACTCGCCACCGAGGTGGTGGCAGCGATGGCGATCGCCGGCTTCATGCTGCTCGCGACGCGTCGCGTTTCTGTGAGAGCCGGCCTCCTGATCCTCCTCGGGCTCTTCAGCGTCGTCCTGGCGCAGACGCAATCGCGCTCAGGCATCCTCGCGCTCGCGGCGGCGGCGCTATGCGCGATCATGGTGGCGGGCCCGCTGCGTGGGCGGATCACCGCAATGCTGCTGATCGCCGGCGCGTTCTCCGTCGGGTACTACTTCTTTGCGGCGCCGGCCCAGCTGCGCGAGCGGATCGCGAGCATCGGCGCCGGGACGAGCCAATCCAGCCCGGGTCGTGCCGAT
>JAWVDY010000109.1:0-3321 GCA_033856995.1 Gaiellaceae bacterium | reverse complement strand
GCCCCTACGGGGTAACTGGCCCGCTGACCACGGAACACTGCGGCTCCAGGCAGCTCCCTGGCTGCCGGATGGGATGGGCGGTACTGGGCTCGAACCAGTGACCCCCAGCTTGTCGAGCTGGTGCTCTCCCAACTGAGCTAACCGCCCTGGAGCGAGCGATTGTACCCGGGCAGGACGGTGGCCGCCGAGACGGAACCTAAGCTGATGGCGGTGAACCAGCGCTCTCTCGGTTCCTGGGCGCGTCGCCCCGAGGTGCGCATCGGGGCCGTGGTCGCAGTTGCGATCCTCGTGGCGTTCGTGGTCTGGCTGCTCGTGCGCGGCGGCGGCTCGAGTCAGCCGCACGCCACCGCGATTCCCGCCGTCGCGGCTAGCTCCGACCGGCTGCGGGCGCTCTCGGTCGAGGCCGGCCGGCCGATCTACTGGCTTGGGCCGCAGAACAACCACACCTATGAGCTCACGCGGACGAGCCAAGACCGGATCTACGTCCGCTACCTGCCCAAGGGCACGCAAGTCGGGACCTCGAGCGCGAGCTACCCGCTCGTCGGCACCTATCCGGTCGACAACGCCTACAACGTGCTCAAGTCGCTCGCGAACGGCTCGGGCGAGAGCTCGTTCACGGCGCCGAAGGGCGGCTTCGCCGTCTACAGCGCCTCCAAGCCGACCAACGTCTACCTCGCCTACCCCGGCACGAACGTGCAGATCGAGGTCTTCGACCCGTCACCCACGCGTGCGCGCGAGCTGGTCGCCTCCGGGCAGGTCGTCCCGGTTGGCTAGTGCCCCTTCAGGCGATACATGCCCACTTCTGGCCCACGATCACCGGCGTCAGGAACCACCCTCGTCTTTGCCAAGGCAACCAGCCTTGGCCGCGAACGAGTGCGGCCCCTGACTTGGTGCTCGCGAACAGAAGTTAGACAGCATCACCTGAAGAGGCACCGCTGACTGCTCTACTCGTCCCCTGGATCGCCTTCCCGCTCGTACTCGCGGGTCTCTCACTCGGCTGCGGGGGCCTGCTCGAGCTGGCGGCGGGCGCGAGGCTGCCGCGCCCACTCGTCTTGCCGGCCGGGCTGACCGTCGTGATCCTCGCGGCGCAGTTCGCGACGCTCACAGACGCGACCGCCGAGCTGGCTGGCCCGCTCGTCGTGGCACTCGCGCTCTCGGGGCTGCTGCTGGCGCCGTGGTGGCGGCCCCGGCCAACGCCCTGGGCGTCTGCGGCCGCGGCAGGCGTCTTTGCGGTCTTCGCCGCGCCGGTGGTGCTCTCCGGGCGCGCGACCTTCGCCGGCTACATCAAGCTCGACGACACCGCGACCTACCTCGCGATGACCGACCGCGTGATGGAGCACGGCCGGAGCCTCGCCGGCCTCGCTCCTTCCACGTACGAGGCGACGCTCGCGACCACGCTCGCGATCGGCTACCCGACCGGCAGCCTGATGCCGCTCGGGCTCGGGCACCAGCTGCTCGCCTACGACAGCGCCTGGCTGTATCAGCCGTACCTCACCTTCCTCGCGGCCCTCCTCGCACTGGCGCTGTACGCGGTGCTCGGGCGTGCGATCCCGTCGCCCCGGCTCCGGGCCCTCGCCGCCTTCCTCGCGGCGCAGCCGGCAATCCTCTACGGCTACGCGCTCTGGGGCGGGATCAAGGAGCTCGCAGGCGCGCTGCTGCTCGCGCTGATCGGAGCGCTCGTGCCCTGGACGCTCGCGCAGGCGCGCGGGCCGCGGGCGGCGATCCCGCTGGCGGCGGCGTGCGCGACCGTCGTCTGCGTGCTCAGCCTGCCGGGCGCGTTCTGGCTCGTCACGCCTCTGCTGGCGGCCGGTGCGTTCATCCTGCGGCGGCCTTCACGCTCGCTCCTGCGAAAGGCCGGCGCCTTCGTGGTCGCACTCGCCGTGCTCGGGGTGCCCGCGTACGTCGCGGCGGTCGACTGGCTGCCGCGGATCGGGGCCTTTGACAAGGCGTCGAACCTCGGCAACCTGATCGGCCCGCTGAGCGGGTGGCAGCTCTTCGGCATCTGGCCGATCGGCGACTTCCGCGTGCGTCCGCACCACTGGGCGGTTCCAACCTACGCGCTGATCGCCGTCGTGCTCGTCGCCGGCCTGGCCGGGCTGTGGTGGGCGTGGCGGAGCCGGGCCTGGGCGCTCCTCGTCTACGTGACGACCTCACTGATCGGCTGCCTCGTCTTCGTCGGCATCAGCTCTCCCTGGGTCGGCGGCAAGACGATCGCGATGGCCTCTCCCGCCGTGCTCGCGGCTGCGCTCACAGGCTGCGCCGCCCTGCTCGCCCGCGGCCGTTCGATCGAGGCCGCCGTCGTCGTCCTCGCGATCGCGGGCGGCGTGCTCTGGTCGAACGTCGACCAGTACCACGACGTCTGGCTCGCGCCGCAGGGACAGCTGCACGAGCTCGAGACGATCGGGCGCGACTTCTCCGGCGACGGACCCGCGCTGATGACCGTCTACGAGCCGTACGGCGTGCGCCACTTCCTCCGCCGCCTCGATCCTGAAGGCGCGTCCGAGCTGCGGCGCCGCTTCGACTACCTCACGAACGGGACGATGCTCGACAAGGGCGAGTCGGCCGACATCGACCGGATCCGGCTCGACCAGGTGCTCGTCTACCGGACGCTCGTGCTGCGAAGAGGACCGACAGCGAGCCGTCCGCCTTCGGTCTACCGCCTCGTCTGGAGCGGCCGCTACTACGAGGTCTGGCAGCGGCCCGAGCAGCCGCGAACGATCTCGCGGCACATCCCGCTCGGGAGCACTAGTCAGGCCGCGGCCGTCCCGCCGTGCCCGGCGGTCGAGGCGCTACGCGGCTCGGAGCTCGTGACGGCCACGCGACCGGAGGCGATCGGGCTCGGCGCTCCACCGCTCCCGGGGACAGCTGCATTGCGCGTGTCGGTGCCGGTCGACGGCGTCTACACCGCCTGGATCGCAGGCGACTGGTTCGGTCTCGCTTCCGTGTCGATCGACGGGCGCACCGTCGGCTCGAAGCGCGAGGAGCTGAACTGGCCCGGCCTCTACACCGACCTCGGGTCGACGCCGCTCGCGGCCGGCGCTCACGACGTGACGATCAGCTACGGCGCCGGAGGCTGGCACCCGGGCAGCGGCGGCGACCCGTACGCGTTTGGGCCGGTCGCGCTCAGCCTGATCGACGCACGCGACCCCGTCACGCGGACTCCGCCGCGCGACGCGAGCTCGCTCTGCGGCCATCCGTGGGACTGGGTCGAGGCTCTTCGTTAGAAGATCTCCGGGCACCACGGCTGGCGCTCGGTGCGGAAGAGCTCGTCGGCCCGCGCGACCGCGCCCGCGTTCAGTTCCTCGAGGCGCCCGGCCCAGT
>JAWVDY010000108.1:0-3880 GCA_033856995.1 Gaiellaceae bacterium | reverse complement strand
CTGAGCCGCAGGCCGAGCCGGAGCCTGAGCCCGAGCCGCCGATGGCCGAGCCGATCGTCCCCGCCGCCGATCCCTGGGAGCGCTAGTGGCGCGCCCGGAGGACGAGCGGCGCTGTCCGCGCTGCGCGACGCCCTACGGCGAGGGTCAGGAGTACTGTCTCGAGTGCGGCGAGCGCCTTCCCGCAGCCCCCGGCCTCGCGACCAGGCTCGGAACCCACTGGCGCCGCCGGCTCGGCTGGTATCCCGGCGACTGGATCTGGCCGGCACTGCTCGCGCTGATCATCGCAACGGCGGCCGGCGTCCTCTCCGCAGTGTTCCTAGCCGACTCGTCCCGCTCGGCCAACGGCACGCTCGTCCGCACCGAGCCCGGAGGCTCCACGCTGCCGCAGACGGAGACCCCGCCGGAGCCGACCACGAGCACGCCGACTGCGACGGCGACCACGGGCACCACGCGCGCGGCGCCGCCTCCTCCGCCGCCCCCGAAGCCCGCGCCTGTCGCCTGGCCGGCCGGCAAGAGCGGCTGGACGATCGTCCTCGACTCGGTTCCGACGACGAACGGCCGTGCGGGCGCCCTCGCCGAGGCGAAACAGGCTCAGCGGCTCGGCATGAAACAGGTCGGCGTGCTCGACTCGGCGGGCTTCTCGAGCCTCCACCCGGGGTACTTCGTCGTCTTCTCCGGGATCTACGACACAGAGGCCGAGGCGCAGAGCCACGTGATCGAGGCCCACAGCCACGGCTACCGCGGTCCGTACCCACGTCGCATCATTCCCTGACGTTTACCGCGAAGCCAACGGGAAACCCGACTTTGTAACAGGGCCCGGGGATGGTTAGACTCGTCCCCGCAGCCCAGCGTGCGATCGAGGTTAACCCCCCATTAACAAAGCTTTGCCGGAGATTAATAGGAGCCGGAGATACTAATCATGGACGAGCGGATGCTTCAGATTCAGGCCTGTATGTATCAGTACTCACGCGCGATCTACCGGTCGATCAAGGATCTGGTCGACCCATACGTCGTGCCCGAGACCCGCATCCAGTACCGGCGAGACGTCCTCGAGGCTTGCGAACAGACGATGGAGCGCCTCGCCAAGGACCCGCTCTACTTCGCCAAGCCCGACCAGGCGCTCTTCCAGGACATCCGCCGCTACTTCCCGATCACGTGCCAGGCGCAGGTCGCCTGGGCCGTGCGCGAGGGCGTGGCCGCGGCGGTCGCGTTCATCGAGGGCCAGATCGAGGCCGGTGCCTTCGACGGTGGAGTCGCCCGCTGCCGCGCGACCACGCGGAAGGGCAAGCCGTGCCAGCGCACGCCGCTGCCGGACCGCGACTACTGCCCGTCGCACCAGCATCTCGAGCGGTCGAAGGTCGCGGCGTAGCTCGGACCTCCGCCAGGCGATAGGCTCGCTACCGGGTGTCGCATGACACGGACAAGCTGATCCGTCAGCTCTCGCTCGTCGCCTTTCTGATGGCGGAGCGGCGGGCGGTGACCGCGCGCGACATCAAGGGCCAGGTCGAGGGCTACCAGGAGATGTCGGATGAGGCGTTCGCTCGACGTTTTTACTCTGACCGCGCGGAGCTGATCGCGCTCGGCGTCCCGCTCCACTCACAGCGTGACGAGTACACGGGCGAGGAGCTCTACAACATGCGCTCCGAGAGCTACTTCCTCCCGCCGCTCGAGCTGACCGACGACGAGCTCGCGGCGCTCCAGACCTGCCTCTACCTGCTCGAGGGCAAGTTCGCCTACGCGGAGCCGCTACGGCTCGCGCTGCAGAACCTCGCGCTCGGCCGACCGGGCTTCGCCGAGGCACCGACCGACACGGCGATGCGGGTCGAGGTGCTCGATCCGGAGTACTCGGTCGAGATGCAGGGCCGGCTCGGCAAGCTGGAGGCGGCGATCTCGAAGCAACGAACGGTGAAGTTTCCGTACTGGTCGATCTCGCGCGACGAGGAGCGCGAGCGGACGGTCAACCCGTACGCGCTCTTCCAGGACGGCGGCGCCTGGTACGTCGTTGCACTCGACCTCGAAGCGGAGGACGAGCGGACGTTCCGCGTGTCGCGGATCCGCGGCGAGATCCGTTTCGCGACCCGCCGCGAGCGCGACTTCCGGCTTCCGGCCGAGTTCGACGTCGACCGCTATCGCGGGCGCCCGCCGTGGCAGATCGGCGACGCGGTCGGCGAGGCGCGGATCGAGGTCGGCGGCGACACCGCCTGGTGGGTCGAGCGCACCTTCGGAACAAAGGTCGACGACGGCGTGTTCGTGACCGCGTACTCCAGCCTGCCGCTGCTCGCCTCGTGGGTGCTGCGCCAGGATGGGCGGGCCCTCCCCCAGGCTCCGGACCAGCTGCGCCGCGAGGTCGCGCGCGCGCTCAAGCTCGTCCGCGAGCGACACGAGGGAGCGCCGGACGAGCTCGCAGCGGAGACGGCCGCTCTCGTCGAGGAAGATGCCGCCGAGCGACCCACGGCACCGGTTCACCCTGAGCGCTTCGCCGTGCTACAGGCGCTACTGGCGTACCTGCTCGACCGTTGCGGCGAGGATTCGCAGGCCGAGTTCCCGGCGCAGGAGCTCGTCGACCGCTTCCACATCCCGGCCGAGGCGCTCGAGGAGCACCTCTCGCTGCTGAACCTCGTCAACTTCGGCGGCGGCTGCTACGCCGTCTACGCCGAGCTCGACGGCGACACGATCCGCGTCGACAAAGAGCTCTTCGGCGACACCTTCCGCGCACCGCCGAGGCTGACCCCGCTCGAGGCCCGGGCGATCCGGCTCGCGCTCGAGTTCGTCGGGCCGATGATCGCCGCGGACGCGCGGTCGCCGCTCGATCGCGTCCGCGCGAAGCTCGAGGAGACCTTCGGGGAATTCGAGCTCGCGCAGACGCCGGAGCCACACGTGCGGCGCGCCGAGGAGGACCTCGTCGGCACCCTCAGCCGCGGCCTCCGCGAGCGCCGCCTTGTCGAGGTCGACTACCTGAAGGAGGGCGAGGAGGAGGTCTCGACCCACCTCGTCGAGCCGTACTCGCTCGAGCGCCGGCTACCGTACTGGTACGTCCACACCTGGGATCGCACGCGTGACGGCGAGCGCTCGTTCCGGCTCGACCGGATGCGCAGCGCCCGGCTGCAGCGCCCAAACTTCGAGATCCGGGAGGGCTTCGACCCGCACGAGTTCCGCGACGCGCGGCCGGCCCGCATCTGGTACTCGCCCGAGATCGCGCGCTGGGAGATCGAGAAGGGCGCTCGGCGGCTCGCGGACGGCTCGGCGGTCGCGGAGCGACCGGTCGGGAGCCCCGAATGGCTCGTCGGCGAGATCCTTTCGTACCGCGGCGAGGCCGTCGTGCTCGAGCCGCCGGAGCTGCGCCGCGAGATCGTCGACCGCGCCCGCGGCGTCCAGCGCGAGCTCGGCCTCTCGCGCGTTCGCGTCGCCTAGCTCACCCCCGCGAGCGGCAGCTCGAGCGTGAACGTCGCGCCCTGCTCGGGCGTCGAGTGCACCTCGAGCACGCCGCCGTGGGCCTCGGCGATCGAGCGCGCGATGAAGAGCCCGAGGCCTGTGCCCGGCCGCGTCGCCGCGTTGCCGGTGACGCGGCCGAACTTCTCGAAGATCAGCTTCTGGTCCTCCTTGGCGATCCCGGGACCGCGGTCGCGCACATCGACGCACACGCGGCCGTCCTCCGGGTACGCCCGCACCTCGACCGCGCCGCCCGCGGGGGAGTACTTGATCGCGTTGTCGATCAGGTTCGTCAGCACCTGGCGCAGGCGCTCCGCGTCCCCACGGATCTCCGGCAGGAGGTCGTGGACGTCCGCGCGCAGCTCCACCTCGTCCTGGCCGAGCTGCGCCGTGGCGACGGCGTCGCGGATGAGTTGCCCGAGATCGACGTCGCGGAAGCGGAAGCTGAAGG
>JAWVDY010000107.1:0-2793 GCA_033856995.1 Gaiellaceae bacterium | reverse complement strand
TGTACGGCGGCGTCGAGTCGCTCAACGTCAGCGTCGCCGCCGCGCTGCTGCTCTACGAGGCGAGGCGGCAGCGTGGCTGAGCCGACGCTCTACCTGTTCGACGGCTACAACCTCCTCCACGCCGGCGCGTTCGAGGACCCGCGGGAGCTGGCCGACCGGCTCGCGAGCTTCGTCGCCCTGCACGGCGCCCGCGGGGTCATCGTCTTCGACGGTCACGGCGCGGATCGCACGCACGGGCCGCTCGAGGTTCGCTACGCCGAGCACGCCGACGCGCTGCTCGAGCGCCTTGCGGCCGAGAACCGCGGCAGCGAGACCGTCTGCCTCGTCTCCTCCGACACGGCGGTCCGAGGAACCTCGGGCCAGGAGGTGCAGAAGCGAAGCTCCGCGAACTTCCTGGCAGTGCTCGAGGAGCCACGGCACGAGGAGTCGGGACCATCGCAGCTTCGTGATCGCGTGGACGAAGAGACGCGAAAACGACTAGAACAGTTGCGCCGAGGGCAAGGGTCCGGTTAAGTACACCAATACGCAAGGTCTTGTAAACGTGTTGGGTCCTTGCTATCTTGATCCTCAACCTCAGGGTGAGGCTTGCAGAGCTCACCACCCACGAACGAGGGGGAGCCGTGCCCGCTCGTACAGCGCAGACCGTTCAGTCGCCGCAGAAACTCCAGCGCGAGCTCGCCGATCTGCAGCTCGTGATGCGCGCGCGCAACGGCGACCAGAAGGCACTCGACGAGCTGATCCGCCGCTACCAGGGCTTCGTCCGGTTGAAGGCGAGCTCGTACTTCCTCGCCGGGGGCGACTCGGAGGATCTGATCCAGGAGGGATTGATCGGGCTCTACAAGGCCGTGCGCGACTTCACGCCAGCGCTGTCGTCGTTCCGCAGCTTCGCAGAGCTTTGCGTGACGCGGCAGATCATCACCGCGATCAAGACCGCGACGAGGTTCAAGCACGCTCCGCTGAACAGCTACGTCTCGTTCAGCCACACGCCCGCCGGCCAGGAGTCCGACGGCGACTGCACCCTCGGCGACGCGCTGCCCGGTCCGTCCGTGGACGACCCGTCTGTGTGCGTGATCTCGACCGAGGAGCTCCAGAGCCTCGTCTTCACACTCGGCAGCGGCCTCTCGTCGCTCGAGGCGGACGCGCTCAAGCTCTACCTGGAGGGCGAGTCGTACGAGGAGATGGCCGACCACCTCGGCTGCGACACGAAGACGATCGACAACGCGCTCCAGCGCGTGAAGCGCAAGGTGCTTTCGCACCAGCAGTCGCGACAAGTCCTGCAGTAGCCCGCGCTACGCTCACGGCTGCGCCGGAGTAGCTCAGCTGGTCAGAGCAACCGCCTTGTAAGCGGTAGGTCGTGGGTTCGAATCCCGCCTCCGGCTCTACGCCAGGGTCTGGAGGAGGTCCGCGGCTTTGATCGTCCCAGGTTCGGCCTGGAGCCGGCGCGACACCTCCGGGAGCCGGCTGGCCGGCGAGGTGAGCAGCCGGTCGATCGCCTCGTGCAGCTGCCCGTCCTCAAACTCGTAGGTCGGCAGCCGGACGCCGAAGCCGCACTCGGCCATGCGCTGCGCGTTGTCGTGCTGGTCCCAGAAGAGCGGCAGGACGATCATCGGCTTGCCGAAATGGAGCGACTCCGTGACCGTGTTGTTGCCGCCGTGGGTGATCACGAGGTCGACGTGGGGGAGGATCGCCGGCTGCGGTAGGAACTCGGCGCCCGTCATGTTCGGTGCCAGCTCGATCAGCTCGTGCTGCGGGCCCTTGCTGACCACGTAGCGGTGCGGCGTCTCCGCCAGGACGGCGACGAGCCGGTTCATCAGCTCGACGTCGGCCGAGCCGAGGCTGCCGAGGCTCACGTAGACGAGAGAGCCGTCGCCCGGCGGCGGCTCGAACGCCTCGTCGACCGAGCGGACGCACGAGCCAAGCCGGTGCCAGCGCTCGCCGAGCGGCCGCGAGCGGTCGTAGTCGGGCTCGCGTGGATAGAGGTAGAGATTCAGGCACGGCGACTCGTGGACGAACTCGAGCTCCGGCAACGCGGGTGCGCCACGCTCCTCGCAGAACGCCGAGAACTCGCGCTGCAGCGGCTCGTGCAGCTCGCGGTAGCGCGCGCGGAAGTCGTCCCAGCCGGCGCTGTCGCCGGTCGGGTAGCCGGAGAAGGTCGGCGGCAGCGCCGGGTCCTTCAGCTCGAGCGGGTTGCAGGAGACGATCCGCACCCACGGCCGGCCCGAGGCGAGCACGGCCGGGAAGCCGACCACGTTGTCCTGCACGATCACGTCCGGCTCGAGCTCGCCGAAGATCTCGACGAGGCGGTCGTCGACGTGGCGCGCGCCGTCGACGAGCTCCCGCCAGACCGGGAGGATGAACGTCTCGAGCTGATCGATCGTCGGCTTGCGGAACTCGGGCGCGGTCTCGCGGACGAAGTCCTTCCAGAACTGCCCGGGGACCTCTTCGACCTCGGGCGGCGGCTTCAGCCGCATCAGCGCCTCCTCGAATCCCTGCGCCTCGAGCGTGCCGGCGAACGACTCCTCGACGACGAACGTGACGTCGACGCCGCGCTCGAGCAGGACGCGGCCGATCCCGGCGCAGTTGTTCGTCGGGCCGAACGCACCTTCCGGGAAGAAGACGACCCTCACCGAAGGGCGTGTTCGAGGTCCGCCCAAAGCTCGTCCACGTCCTCGAGGCCGACGCTCAGGCGCAGCAGGCCGGGCGGGACGCGGTCGCCCTCCCAGCGGCTGCGGCTCTCGAGCACCGACGAGACGCCGCCGAGGCTCGTGGCGTTCGCGATCTTCCGCAGCGACG
>JAWVDY010000106.1:0-10749 GCA_033856995.1 Gaiellaceae bacterium | reverse complement strand
CGACTACCCAGAGCGCCTGCGACTCGCCGCGGCGGCCGTACTGCTCCCGCGCGTACGACTCGGCAAAGCGCTCGTCCGCGGCCTCGATCGAGCCTGCGTGCTGGAAGGCCTGGCCCTTCCGTTCCTGACGAAAGACCTCGTAGATCACGCCGCGAGCAACACGGAGCGAACCCAGGCCGAGTTCTCGCGCGCGGCACGGCGCAGGTCGAGGCGCTCCTCGGTCTTCGGCCCGTGGCCGGTGACGACGTGCATCAGCTCGTCCCAGTCCGGCTCGGTGTAGAGCCAGCGGCCGCTGTCCTCGTCCTTGCGCAGCTCAGGGTCCGGGACGGTCAGCCCGAGCTCCCAGATCTGCGGCACGTAGCCGTCGAGGAACTGCTGGCGCGCCTCGTCGTTGCCCTGGCTCTTGATCCGCCAGATGAACATCGGGTCCTTCTCCGGCTCGATCGGGTTCCCGTGGAACTGCATCAGCGGGCCCCACCAGCGATCGAGCGCCTCCTGCACGAGCTCGCGCTGGTCGTCGGTGCCGTTCATCAGGGTGAGGATCACGTCGCGGCCGTGGAGGATGTGGAACGACTCCTCCCAGCAGATCTTCTTCATGATCCGCGCGTACGGCGCGTACGAGCACCTGAGCAGCGCTTTCTGGCTGATGATCGCGGCGGCGTCCACGAGCCAGGCGATCACGCCGACGTCGCCCCAGGTCTTCGTCGGGTAGTGGAAGACGTTGTGGAACTTCGACTTGCCGGAGATCAGGTCGTCGAGGCACTCCTCGCGTGGCTTGCCGAGGTCCTCGACGACGCGGTAGATCAGCTGCGCGTGGCCGACCTCGTCCTGCACCTTCGCGGTCAGGGCGAGTTTCCGCTGCAGCGTCGGCGCGCGCAGGATCCACTCTCGCTCGGGCAGCACGCCCATCAGCTCCGAGTTGCCGTGCATCTCGATGAACTTGCGCAGCCGCGCGCGGTACTCGTCCGGCATCCAGTCGCCGGCCTCCACCTGGCCGCCGCCCTGGACGTACTCGAGGAATTCGCGCTCGCGGTCTTCCATACCGAACGGTCGTTAGGGTACCAATCGTGTCCGCGCGACGAGTGGAGCTGACGAGGCAGGCGGCGCGCCTCTTCGCCGAGAAGGGCTACCACGGCACGTCGATCGGCGAGATCGCCGAGGCGCTCGGTGTGCAGAAGGGCTCGCTCTACGCGCACATCTCGTCCAAGCAGGACCTGCTCTACGAGACGATGCTCGAGGGAGCGCGCGCGTTTCATGCCGGCCTCGACGCGATCGACGACAGCCTGCGGCCGGCCGAGAAGATCCAACTCGCGCTGCGCTCGCACCTGCGCGTCGTCGCCGACCAGCTCGACGTGGCGACGGTCTTCGTGCAGGAGTGGCGCTACCTCGAGGGCGAGCGGCGGGACGAGATCATCGGCGAGCGGCGCCGCTTCGAGGAGCGCGTCCGGGCGTTCTTCCGCGAAGGACGAGAGCTCGGCGAGCTGCGCAGCGACCTCGACGACGCGACCGCGGCGCTGCTCGCTCTGTCAGCGGCGAACTGGGCGTACACGTGGCTGCGGCCAGGGCGCGACACCGACGAGCTCGCGGACCAGTTCTACGAGCTGCTCCTGAACGGGATGCGCGGCTACGCGATTGACTGACTGATCAGTCAAAACCTGCGTGTTTGCAGCGCAAACGTTGTGGGGTATAGGCGCGCGAGGAACCTTGATCGATCGATTCGAAGGAGAGTTCATGCGTCTGCGATTTCTCGCCCTCGCCGGAGTGGCGGTCGCCTTCCTCGTCGTGGGTGGCGCGGCCAAGGCCGACACCGGCACGTTTTCCGGCAGCGTCACTCCGACCTCGTGCGGGCCGATGCACGCGATCACCGTCGCGGCCGGCGAGACCACGATCGACGTCGTCGCGGCCGAGACGATCTCGGCGAACGACATCACGATCGACCTCTACGACCCGAGCGGCGCGCTCAAGGCTCACGGCGACACGGCCACGAGCCCGGAGGAGATCGTCTACCAGAGCGCCGACCTCCCGCCCGGCACCTGGCACGCCCAGGTCTGCTCCTTCCCGGGAGGCCTCGTCACGGCGCCGTACGACTACAACGGCACGTACTCCACGAGCAGCGCGCCGGTCGCGCCCGGCACGCCCGGCTCCGGCACGGGCGGCAACGGCGGCACGCCGACGCCGAAGTACGTCGCCGGCAAGCTCGTCTTCAGCCCGGCCACCGTGGTCGACCCGCAGCGGACCGAGGGTGAGCCGCTGAACTTCCTCGACCCGAAGACGAACGACTACTGGGAGAGCGGGCCGTGGGGGACGACGACGCAGAACTCCTTCATCCACCGCTCGACCGACAACGGGCTCGAGTTCCACCTCGACAGCCCCGCCGGCCTGCGGCCCGACGCGCCTCCGGGCGGCGGCGACACCGACATCGCGGCCGACGACCAGGGTTTCCACTACTTCGTCGACCTCGAGGGCCTGGTGAACCTCGGCACGTCGGTCTCGAACGACGACGGCAACACGTGGCGCAAGAACCCGGTCGCGGTGCAGAACGCCGCCGTCGACCGGCAGTGGTTCGCGGTCGACAACGGGCCGACGACGACCGCGGCCGACAACACCGTCTTCCTCGCCTTCCACGAGTCGGCGGTCGGGACATACATCTATTCGAGCCCCGGCTCGACCGGTGCCACGGACCCGGTCGGCGGTCTCGTCTGGCAGAACGCCTCGGCCAACGCGCCGATGCCGCTCGCGGCCGACGCGACCTGCGGGCAGATCCGGTTCGACCAGGTCACGCGGACGCTCTACTACGCGTGCAACGAGGGGAACCACGTGCGCGTGACCATCGGCCATGTCGCTCCCGGTCAGCGCACGGGGATCGTCTTCCACAACGTCACGCTTCCGACCTCGCCGGGCGGCGGCGGGCCCGGGCACCTCTTCCCGGCGCTTGCCACCGACAGCGGCGGCAACGTCTACGCGGCCTGGGTCGACACGAACGACAGCGGCGTCTACTACTCGTCCTCGACCGACAAGGGCGAGAGCTGGACGACCCCGGTGCGCGTGAGCACGGCTCCCGCGACGACCGCGGAGTTCCTCTGGGCGCAGGCCGGCGTGGCCGGCCAGCTCGCGCTCGCGTGGTACGCGACCGGCACCGCCGGCCAGCCGGACACGTTCCCGAACTGGGCGACCGATCCGCAAGGGGCGACGACGGTCAAGTGGTGGGGCTACGCGGCGGTCGTCTCGAACGCCGCTTCGCTCTCGCCGACGGTCGCCCAGCAGCGGTTCACCGAGAAGCCGATGCACTACGGCCAGATCTGCAACCAGGGCATCGGCTGCACGGTCTCGAGCGGTGACCGCACGATGGCCGACTACTTCGCGCTGAACCTCGACAAGACCGGCGCGATTCGGATCGTCTACAACGACACGACGAGCCAGCACCACGGCGCCCATCTCTACGAGGTGCGTCAGCTGCAGGGCAAGACGGTCACGGGCAAGTCGGCCAAGGAGCCGGTGCCGAAGAGCCCGATGAAGGACGTCATGGGTGACGCGCAGTGGCCGCACTACTCGCCCACGGGCGCAGGCCCGAACCAGCCGCAGCTCGACCTCACCAACGTCGCACTGAGCATGGCGAGCCCGAGCACGCTGCGGGTGAAGATGAGCGTCGCCGACCTCGCGGGGATGCTCCCGCCGCCGGGCAAGACGAACGCCGTGTGGCTGACGCGCTTCCAGGCGCTGTCGGTCGGCGACTTCGGCGAGGAGGCCTATCGGATCTTCTACGTCGGCGCCGAATCGACGGGTGGGCTCGCACCGCAGTTCTTCGCCGGGTCGACTACGTGCACCGACACGACGCCACAGAACTGCAAGGTCGTCGACTACCCGCGCACGATGTCCGTCCAGGGCCGCGTCTGCGGGAACACGATCTCGGTCGACGTGCCGGTCAACGGCGGCTTCGGAGTCGGGCTGCCGGTCGGGAACACGCTCTACAACGTGACCGCGTTCACCTTCGGCCGCAACGACGCCAACGACCTCTACGCGGACGTCGACGCGTCGCACTCCTTCGACTTCGCTCTCGGCGGGACCTCGGGGGGTAGCCCCTGCTGAGGCGTTGACGCGCTACGAGCCCGGTTTGTAGCCGGGCTCGTAGCGCACCGTCGTCTGGCGCTGGAGCCTAGCGACGAACGCGGCCATCTTTCGGTTGCGGGCCGCGGAGCTTTTCACGCCGCGGGTCACCTTCGCGAAGATTCCCTCCGTCAGCAGCTGCGCCTCGACAGAGTCGCGCGCGAACGTGTCGGCGGCCGGATCGCCCTCCTGCTCGCCGCTGCCCGTCGCCCCTAGTCGCCGCGTGATCTCGTTGGGATCGGCCTTCACGCCGAGGCGCACCGCAGCCTGCCGCAGCTCGACCCGGTAGACCAGCAGGCTGAGCAGCTGGTTGCGGAGTTGCCTGAAGGCCTGCGTGCCGTCCTTCGGGAAGTCCTTGCCCTCCCGCTGCGCCTCCGTGCGGAAGTGCGAGACGAGTCCGTCGAGCTGCTTCGTCGTGATCGCGTCGCCGCCGACGTGCGCCACCGTCGTGTTGCTTCCGCCCCCGCAGCCGGCGAGCAGGGCGAGGCAGAGCGCGGTCATCACGGCCGACCTCACGGCAAATGACATCCTCGCGGAGCTTATGGATGTCGTCCTGATCGTGAACCCGTTCGCGAGCGCCGTGACCGAGGAGCGGGTGCGGGTCGTCGAGCACGAGCTGGCGCGCGCAGGGGCGGTCCGGACGATGTTCACCGAGCGCCCGGGCCATGCCGTCGAGCTCGCGGCTGCGGCCGGCGGCGACGCTGTCGTCGTCTACTCCGGCGACGGGGGCTTCAACGAGGTGCTGAACGGCGCTCCCGACGGTGTGCCGCTCGGTTTCCTGCCGGGCGGCGGGACGAACGTGCTTCCGCGCGCGCTTGGGCTGCCGCGCGACCTCGCCGCCGCCGCGAGCGGCGTCGCCGAGGCGCTACAGGCCGGGCGGACGCGCTCGATCTCGCTCGGTCGCGTGAACGGCCGGCGCTTCGGCTTCGCGGCAGGAGTCGGGCTCGACGCCGACCTCGTGCGCCGCGTCGACGGGCTCGGTCGCCGCGAGGACGGAAGGCGCCCGGGCGACCTCGCCTACATCGGAGCCGCGGCCCGCCTCGTCGCGGGGAGGCGCGGCCGCTTCGGGCCGGCGCTCGAGGTGCAAGGCCTGGGGAGAGCCGCCTTCGCCCTCGTCGCGAACACCGATCCGTATTCGTACGTCGGAGCGGTGGCGTTGCACGTCGCACCGGGGGCGCGCTTCGAGCTCGGGCTCGACCTCGTCGCGCCGCAGGAGATTCGCGTCTCCGGCCTGCCCGGACTGCTTCGCCGGCTCTTCGGCAGCGGCCTCGCCGGCACCGCCGGCGTGCTCCACGCGCACGATGTCGACCGCATCGAGATCGTGTGTGACCGGCCGCTTCCGCTCCAGGCCGACGGCGAGGACCTCGGCGACGTGGAGAGCGCCGTCTTCGAAGCCGAGCGTGGCGCGGCGAGGGTGCTTGTCTAGGGTTCCTCCATGAGCGGCGGTCGCAGGCTCGTCCTGAGCGGTGTCGGGCTGACGGCGCTCCTCGCCCTCGTCGCGGTCGCCAGCCACGCGCACCGTCCCGGCGGTGGCTCGGGCAGCGGCGGGAGCTCGGATGCGCCGAGGCTCGTCTTCGTCTACTTCGCGAGCCTGATGTTCGTGCTCTTCCCGATCGGCGCGCTGATCGTCCTCTGGGTGTTCTCGATGCGCCGGCGGCAACGGTTGCTAGAGGGCGGCGCGACCCGCCGCCAGCTGCTCAGCCTGCTGGGCCTCGTCCTCCTCGGCCTGCCCGTCGCGCTCGGGGTGCGTTACTACTCGAGTAGGAACCACAGCGGACCGCCGGCCGCCGGGCTGCAGAAGCTGAAACAGGGCAAAGGCCCACCGCTCCACGCCGGTCACACGGCGACGGCGCAGTTCCAATGGCTGCCGGCCCTGGTGCTCGCGTCACTCTTGCTCGCGGTCCTCCTCGGTCTCGTCGCCGCGTTCGTCTGGAAGCGGCACAGCGGCGCCGACTGGGAGAGCGAGGCCGCCCTCACCGCCGCGCTCGACGAGGTGCTCGCCGACACCCTGGACGACCTGCGTGCCGAGAAGGATCCCCGTCGGGCCGTGATCGGCGCGTTCAGGCGGCTGGAGAAGACCTTTGCGGCACACCGCGTGCCGCGCGACCAGGCGGAGACGCCGCGCGAGTATGTCGACCGGGCGCTCGAGCGCCTCGGCGTCAGCGTCTCCGCCGTGCGCCGCCTGATCGGTCTCTACGAGCGCGCCAAGTTCAGCCGGCACACGATCGATGCGTCGATGAAGGACGATGCGATCGAAGCGCTCGTCTCGCTGCGGGCCGAGCTCGAGGCGGAGACGGCGAAGGCTGCCGCGTGAAGCGTCTCTTCGGAGCCTGGATCTTCTTCACGTCCCTGGCGTCGGTTGCGCTCCTCTTCGCGCGCCTGCTCGCGGCCGACTGGTTCACGCTCGAGCTCGACATCTACATCCTCGTGGTCGGTGGGATCGCGCTCCTCGACGTCGTCGTGCTGGCGCGGGAGGCCTACCCGCGGGAGAACGTTCCGGCGATCGTCGGGGCCCTCGAGCGCGAGCCCGCGGAGCGGCAGCGGCCGGTCGAGCTCGAGCGGCTCGAGCGGGCGCTGACGATGGCGACCGCCACCGCCTTCGACCTCCACGCCCACCTGCTGCCGCAGCTGCGCGAGATCGCGGCGATGCGGCTGGGCGTGCGTGGGCTCCGGCTGGACGAGAGCGAGGAGGCGCTGGGCGAGGAGCTCTGGGAGCTCGTCCGGCCGGAGCGGGAGGCACCGACCGACCGGCACGCCTCCGGGATCGCTCCGGATGCGCTGCGCCGCGCCGTGGAAGGGCTGGAGTCGCTGTGAACGTCGACGACGTCGCGCGACGCTCGAGCGCGGTGCTCGACGAGGTCGAGCGCGTGATCGTCGGCAAGCGCGAGGCGCTCGAGCTCGTGCTCCTCGGGATGCTCGCCGACGGCCACGTGCTGATCGAGGACTTCCCCGGTCTCGCGAAGACGCTGATCGCCCGCACCTTCGCCCAGGTGACGAGCATCGGCTTCACGCGCATCCAGTTCACGCCCGACCTGATGCCCTCGGACGTCACCGGCGCGTCGATCTACAACCAGCGCGAAGGCGACTTCGAGTTCCGGGCCGGCCCGATCTTCACCAACCTTCTCCTCGCCGACGAGATCAACCGCGCCCCACCGAAGACGCAGGCGGCGCTGCTCGAGGCGATGCAGGAGCGGCAGGTGACGATCGAAGGGGTTACCCGCCCGCTCGAGCCGCCGTTCCTCGTCCTGGCGACGCAGAACCCGATCGAGTACGAGGGAACCTACGCGCTGCCGGAGGCGCAGCTCGACCGCTTCCTGCTGCGGATTGGCGTCGGCTATCCGGACCGCGACCAGGAATGGGAGGTGCTCGAGCGGCGCCTGCAGCGAACCGTCGACGAGCTCGAGCTCGAGCCGGTCGTAGGGCGCGACGAGCTACTCGAGATGCAGCGCGCGGTCGAGCAGGTGCACGTCGACCGCAGCGTCGGGATGTACATCGTCGACCTCGTCGCCGCGACGCGTACCGCCAACGGCGTGCAGGTCGGCGCGAGCCCGCGCGGCTCGCTCGCGCTGCTGAAGCTCTCGCGCTGCCGGGCGGCCGTGGGCGGCCGCGACTTCGTGACGCCCGACGACGTGAAGGCGGTCGCGGTCCCGGCGCTCGCGCACCGGATCGCCCTGCGGCCGGAGCTCTGGGTGCAGCGCCTGCGGCCGGACGACATCGTGCTCGGGCTGCTCGACCGCGTGCCGACGCCCAAGGCCGAGCACGCCGCCGAGTGACGCGCGCGGCGACCTCGAAGCTCGGTGCCTACGCCGCGCTCGCGGGGGCGGGACTGCTAGCGGCGCTGGTGCTCGGCCGGCCCGAGCTCGCCGCACTCGCCGCGCCGTTCGCGGTCCTGCTCGCCGCGGGCCTCTCGCTCGCCCACGCGCCCCAGGTGACGGGCGTGCTCGAGCTCGACGCCGAGCGGCAGGTCGAAGGCGAGGCCGTGACCGCCTTCCTGGAGTTGCGCGCGCACACGACTGCCGAGCGGCTCGAGCTGCTGCTCGACCTTCCCGATGGCCTTCGCGCCGAGGGCCCGAACCCGCAGCTCGTGCACCTGCATGCGGGCGAGCGGCACGAGGTCGAGCTGCCTCTGCGCTGCGACCACTGGGGCGCCTATCTCGTCGGCGACGTCCTCCTCCGCGCCCAGGACCGTCTCGGCCTCCTCGCCTTCGAGCAGACGCTCGAGCTACGCCGGCCGCTGAAGGTCTATCCCCGTGGCGAGGCGCTGGAGAAGATCCTGCGCCCGCTCGACACCCAGACGTTCGCCGGCAACCAGTCGCCGAGAACGCGCGGCGAAGGGATCGAGTTCGCCGACCTGCGGCAGTTCGTCCCAGGCGACCGGATTCGTCGCATCAACTGGCGCGCGACCGCGCGCCGCGGCGAGCCGTGGGTGAACGAGACCCACCCGGAACGGAACACCGACGTCGTGATCTTCCTCGACACCTTCGCGGAGGCGAGGAGCGGCGGCACGAGCACGCTCGACCTCGCCGTCGAGGCCGCCGGCTCGCTCGCGGCCCATTACATCCGCGAGAAGGACCGCGTCGGCCTGGTCGCGTTCGGCGGCGTGCTCAACTGGCTCACCGTCTCGAGCGGCGTCGTCCAGCTCTACCGTGTGCTCGACTCGCTGCTCGACGCGGAGATCTTCCTCAGCTACGCGTGGAAGGACATCGACGTCCTGCCCGTGCGGACGCTGCCGCCGAACGCGCTCGTCCTCGCGCTGACCCCGCTGCTCGATGCGCGGTCGGTCGGCGCGCTCGTCGACCTGCGCGCCCGCGGCTTCGACCTCGCCGTGATCGAGATCTCGCCGGTGCCGTTCGTCAGCGCCGGCACCGGGCCGCTCGACGACCTGGCGTACCGGCTCTGGCTGCTGCGGCGCGACGCGCTGCGCTCCTCCTACCTGCGGCTCGGAGTGCCCGTGGTCGAGTGGCAGAAGGACGCGCCGCTCCAGGCAGCGCTCGAGGAGGTGAGGACATTCAGACGCCACGCCCGGGTCACGCGCGGGTAGCGACCGCGGCCGCCTCGGTGCTCGTGGCGGCTGGGCTCGTCGCGGCCGGAGTCCTGCGCGCGGGAGGCCACCAGGTCCTGCTCCTCGCGATCGGCGTGGCTGCGATCGCGGTGCTGCTCGCCGGTCTGCTGCTCCGTTGGAGCGCGGCGCTCGCCGTCGGCATCGGGCTGCTGGGCGTGCAGCAGGCGATGCGGCTCGAGCTCGGCCCCGACACGCTCGACGCGTGGACGCCGTTGGTGGCGGGCGGGCTGCTGCTCGTGGCCGAGCTCGCGTGGTGGTCGGTGGAGCCCCGCGTGCCGGCCTGGGCGCAACCGGGAGTTGCCGCGAGCCGGCTCGCGACGGTGCTGTTCGCGTGCGTGGCCGCGACCGTCGTCGCGGCGGTGGTCGTCGTCGCGGCCGGCGCGCGCGTGAGCGGCGGCGTCGGGTTGGAGCTGGCCGGCGTGGTCGCGGCGATCGGCACGCTGGCGGTCGTCGTGTGGGTCGCCCGGCGCGCCGTCGGGTAGATTCGCGGCGTCATGGCCTCTGTGCTTCCGGCCGAGCGCGACCTGCGTCGCGTGATCGGCGACGGCGAGAGCGTTCCGGACGGCGAGGTCGAGGGAGTCTCCGAGGGAGATCTGCTCGAGCTTCACCGCCGGCTCGTCCTCATGCGGACCTACGACGAGCGCTCGGTCGTCTACCACAGCCAGGGCCGCATCGGCACCTATGCGATCTTCTGGGGCCACGAGGCGATGCAGGTCGGCTCGGTGCACGCGCTCGAGCGCGAGGACTGGATCTTCCCGAGCTACCGCGAGTCGGCGATCGGCCTGCTACGCGGGATGCCGGCCGCGACGATCCTCTCGTGGTGGCGCGGCCACCCGTCGGGCTGGTGGAATCCGGCCGACTGGAACGTCGCCTCGATCTGCGTCCCGATCGCGACGCACGTGCCGCATGCCGCCGGCCTCGCGTGGGGGAAGAAGCTGCGCGGCGAGCCGAGTTGCGCGATCGCCTACTTCGGCGACGGCGCAACCTCCGAGGGCGCCTTCCACGAAGGCGCGAACTTCGCGGCCGTGATGCGCGCGCCGCTCGTCCTCTTCTGCAACAACAACCAGTGGGCGATCTCGACCCCGCTCTCGGCGCAGACCGCTGCGGAGACGCTCGCGGACAAGGCGGTCGGCTACGGGATCCCCGGCGTGCGCGTCGACGGCGGCGACGTGCTGGCCGTCTACGTGGCGACGCGGGAAGCGGTCGCGCGGGCCCGGGCGGGCGAGGGGCCGACGCTGATCGAGGCCGTCACCTACCGCGCCGCGCCGCACGCGACCGCAGACGACCCAACCGCGTATATGGACCTCGAGCGCGTGGAGGAGGAGCGGCAGCGCGAGTGCGTCGGCCGCTACGAGGCGTATCTGCGCCGGCTCGGGCTGCTGTCAGACGACGCCGCGGCCGCGGTGCGGGCAGAGGCGGCCGACCTGATGCGCGCCGGGATCGCCGCGGCCGAGGCGGAGCCCCCGCCCGACCCCTCGCTGGTCTTCTCGCGCGCGTACGCCGACCCGCCGGCCTCGTTCGAGACCGACCTCGCCGAGCTGCGAAGGGTGCTCGATGGCTGAGCTGACGCTCGTCGAGGCCGT
>JAWVDY010000105.1:0-19024 GCA_033856995.1 Gaiellaceae bacterium | reverse complement strand
CTCGGCCAGGGCGGCGGGCGAGGTGATCAGCACGTCATGCCCGGTCGCGCGGACGAAGTCCACGCTCGCCTCGAGCTTGGGGCGCATCGAGCCCGCCTCGAGCTCGGGCAGGAGGGTCTCCGCCTCGTCCGCGGTCAGCTCGCGCAGCTCCTCCTGCTGCTCGGTGCCGAAGGCGCCGTAGAGCGCAGGCACCTCGGTGAGGATCACGAGCCGGTCGGCCCCGAGGTCGCGGGCGAGGAGCGAGGAGGCGCGGTCCTTGTCGATCACGGCGTCGACGCCGGCGAGATGCTTACCGCGGCGCGTCGCCGGGATGCCGCCGCCGCCGCAGGCGATCACGATTGCCCCCGAGCCGACGAGCGCGCGGATCGCGCCTAGCTCGACGACTTCGAGCGGCTGGGGCGACGGCACGACCCGGCGCCAGCCGCGGCCGGCGTCGTGGACGATCTTCCAGCCGCGGTCCTGCTCGAGCTCTCGCGCCTTGTCCTCCGCGTAGAAGGGCCCGACCGGCTTCGTCGGCTCCTCGAAGGCCGGGTCGTCCTCGGCCACCAGCACGTGGGTCAGCAGGCAGACGACGGGCCGCCCGGCGACGGGCTCGAGCTCGCTCTCGATCAGCGCGCCGATCTCGGCCTGCGTCTGCGCGACCGCGAGGTAGAGCGGGAGCGGGGGTGCCTCCTCCGCGGCGCGCTCCTGGCGCAACAGCGCGTTGCCGACCTGCGGTCCGTTCCCGTGCGTGACCACCAGCTGCTGCTCCTCGAGCAAAGGCCGCAGCGCCGCGCACGCCTCACGCAGGTTCGCGCGCTGCTCGGCGGCGGTTCCGCGCTCGCCGGGCCGCATCAGCGCGTTCCCGCCGAGGGCGACGACCGCTGTCACAGCGACGTCGCTTGCGATGTCGCCTTCAGGCTGAGCCGGCTTTGCCGGTTCGGCCGTCTGCGCCGCTGGCCGGGTGCGTCAGGATCGACGCCTGCGCTCAAACGAGCGCTTTGTCGCCGATCAGGCCGTGCTCGGTGAGGACGTCCGCGAGCGTGGGCTCGCCGACTTCCTGGAGCCGGTACGTGATCCGCAGGGCGGGCACGTCGAAGTCGATCAGCTTCCGCAGGTCGATTGGCGTCCCGATCAGGACGAGCTCCGCGCCCGAGGCCTCGATCGTCGCCTTGAGGTCGGCCATCTGCGTGCGGCCGTAGCCCATCGCGGGCAGGAGCGCCCCGACGTTCGGGTAGTCCTCGAAGGTCTGGGCGATCGAGCCGACCGCGGCCGAGCGCGGGTCGATCAGCTCGGCTGCACCGTTCGCCTTTGCGGCGAGCACGGCGGCTCCGTAGGTCATCTCGCCGTGGGTCAGCGTCGGCCCGTCCTCGATCGCGAGCACGCGCTTGCCGGCGATCTCGGCCGCGTCGCCCTCGACGTGGAAGGGCGAGGCCGCGAGCACGACGCGCGCGCCCGGGTTGTGCGTCCGGATCGAGTCGAGCACCGCGTCGATGCCTTCCTGCGTCGCGCTGTCGACCTTGTTCACGACGCAGACGTCGGCCATGCGGAGATTCGTCTCGCCCGGGTGGTAGCGCAGCTCGTGGCCGGGCCGGTGCGGGTCGACGACGACGATGTGGACGTTCGGCTTCACGAACGGCGTGTCGTTGTTGCCGCCGTCCCAGAGGATCACGTCCGCTTCCTGCTCGGCCCGGTCGAGGATCGCGGCGTAGTCGACCCCGGCAAAGACGAGGTTGCCCTCGGCGATGTGCGGCTCGTACTCTTCGCGCTCCTCGATCGTCGCGTCGGCGGCGTCGAGATCCTCGTAGCGCTCGAAGCGCTGGACGGCCTGCTTGGTCAGGTCGCCGTACGGCATCGGGTGCCGCAGGACGGCGACGCGCTTGCCGGACTCGCGCAGCAGCGCGGCGACGTGGCGCGTGGTCTGGCTCTTGCCCGAGCCGGTGCGGACCGCGCAGATCGCGACCGCCGGCTTGGTCGAGGTGAGCATCGTGTCCGCCGGCGCGATCAGCCGGTACGACGCCCCGGCCGCGAGAACGCGCGAGGCGATGTGCATCACGTGCTCGTGCGTCACGTCGGAGTAGGCGAAGACGACCTCGTCGACGTCGTGCCTGGCGATCAGCTCCTCGAGCTCGTCCTCGGCGCAGATCGGAATCCCCTCCGGGTAGAGCTCGCCCGCGAGCTCGGCGGGATAGACGCGCCCCGCGATGTCGGGGATCTGCGTCGCCGTGAAGGCCACCACCTCGTACTCCCCACGGCCTCGGTAGACGAGGTTGAAGTTGTGAAAGTCGCGGCCGGCCGCGCCCGCGATGAGCACCTTTGTCCGGTTCATGCGGCTCGATCCTCTCGTACGACGTATCGACTGGTCGGTTCAGACGGACGCACGAGCGAAGCTCGTCCGTCCTGGAGTCGACATCGCAAGCGACGTCTCAGCATGCATAGAGCTTATGCAGCTACACAGGACAGAGCTACGACAAGCGCTCGCGCACGCGGTCGCCGACCGCGGACATCTCGATCTCGGAGCCGGAGACGTCCTTCAGCAGCTCGTCGGCAGTCGGCCGCTGGCCCTCGGCCCACAGCTCCTGCAGCAGCGACCCGGCCTCGCGCTTGGCGAACCAGTCATTGCCGAAGCGCTCGCGCAGGTGGTCGCGCAGCTGCGACTCGAACGCCCACGAGCGCAGGTACGAGGTGACGTAGAAGCCGGAGTCCATGTCGGCCAGGTAGTTCGCCTCGGCGATGTCGAACTTGAGCGCGTCGCCGAGCAGCTCCGCATAGCGCTTCGGCATCCCGCTGATGTCGTCGCTCGAGTGGAACTCGAGCTCGTAGAGCAGCTTGGCGGAATAGCGGCGGACGAAGAAGAGCAGCCAGAGCATCCCCTCGGCCGAGTACTCGTCGGGGCGCGGGAAGTCGAGCTTGCGCTTCAGCCAGATCGGGTCGTCGGTGAGGTGCTGCATCAGCATCGCCCAGCCCTCGGTGACGGCGACGTCGCCGAGGCGCTTCTCCTCCATCGAGAGGTCACGCGAGGTGTTGCCGAAGTGCTCGGCGTGCCCGGCCTCGTGGAAGAACGCGCGCCAATCGTCTGCGCCGCCGATCGGCTGGATCACGAGCATCACCTTGTCGGGGACCTCGATCGGCGAGCAGAACGCGCGCGGCGTCTTCTGCGGCCGCTGCTCGATGTCGAGCGTGATGTTCGTCTGCGCGTCGAGGTCGATGCCGAGGTCGGCGAGCGTCGCCTTCAGCGCGGGCACCATCTTGTCGCCCGGGAAGCCGTCGTCCCACTGCGGCGAGCGGATCAACCGCTGGAGATCCCAGCGCTGGAGCTCGTCGAGCGAGAGCCCGAGCAGCCTGCGCGACGCGCGGCTGAGCTCGTCCTCGTAGAGCTGCTCGGTGTCGGCGAGGAACCCCTCGCACTGCGCGGCAAGCTCCCTCAGCCGGAAGCCGAAGCGCTCGTAGAGCTCGACGTACGTGGAGACCCCGAGCGTCGGCAGCACGTCGCGGACGATCTGGACGCCGTCGAGGTAGATCGGGTTCAGGTGCTCCTCGGTCGCCTCCCACATCACGCGGTCGAGCTGCTCGCGCTTGTCGCGGTCGGGCTCGTTGGCCATCGTCGGCCGCAGCATCCGGAACGGAATCTGCTCGCCGCCGACGGTCACCTCGAGCTCCGCCTCGATCTCGGCGAGCTTCTCCGCGAGCTCCCGCGTGAGATTGCCGAGGTAGCCGTCGCAGCCGAAGTGCCACAGCTCCCGGACGTTCCGGTCGCCGTTCACGACGGCGCCGACGGCCTGGACCTGCTCGAGCTTCGTCAGATCGGAGTGCCGCTCGTAGATGGCCTCGAGCTCGAGACGGTCCTTGAGCCCGGCGTAGTGGAGGTAGTACTCCTCGTCGAGCTCCGCGATGAAGCGGTCGGCTCCGGCGCGGTAGGCGTCGAGGTCGGGCGTCGGCGATGTGCTCGGCATTGCCCATAGGATATCCGGGTGCAGGAGATCACCCTCCGGACCGAGCGGCGAACACAGCTGCTCGACATCACGCCGCAGGTCGAGGAGGCGCTCAACGGCGCCAACGGGGCTGCCGCTGCGCTCGTCTACGTGCCGCACACGACGGCCGGGGTGACGATCAACGAGGACGTCGATCCGGCGCTCGTGAACGACCTCGAGCAAGCGATGGAGAAGATCGTCGAGGACGGCTGGAGCTGGCGCCACGACGACGCCGACGGGCCGAACGCGCCCTCGCACATGCGCGCCTCGCTGATGAGCCCGGAGGTCTTGGTGCCGCTGCAGGAGGGCAAGCTCGCCCTCGGCCGCTACCAGGGCATCTTCTTCTGCGAGTTCGACGGGCCGCGCGAGCGCAAGGTCTATGTGACCGCGCTTAGCTGACGCACAACCTCGGCTTTACCTCAACTCAACAGAAGGGTCGTAGGTTCCGTCCGTGCCCGGGCGGCTTCCGATTGCATTTGCGCTCTCGGTGGTCGTGGTCGCCGGGGTCGCCTTCTTCGGCCGCGAAGAGGGCCCGAACGCGCACACGGTCGCCGGGATCCACAAGATCCGCCACGTCGTCGTGATCATGCAGGAGAACCGGTCCTTCGACTCCTACTTCGGCACGTACCCGGGCGCGGACGGCCTGCCCCGACAGAACGGGCACTTCACGGTCTGCGTGCCGGATTCGCGCAGGCACGTATGCGTGCGTCCATACCACGATGCGAGGAACCGGAACAGCGGCGGCCCGCACGAGCACCTGGACGCGGTCCGCGACGTAAACGGCGGCAAGATGAACGGCTTCATCCGGCAGGCGCGACGGGGCCTGGTCGTCGGGTGCATCACCTCGCCCGACTCGCCGCTCTGCTCGCTCGGGGCCGCGAAGCCGGACGTGATGGGCTACCACGACCAGCGTGAGATCCCGAACTACTGGGCCTACGCGCACAACTTCGTGCTCCAGGACCACATGTTCGAGGCGATCTCGTCCTGGAGCCTGCCGCAGCGCCTCTACACCGTCTCCGAGTGGTCGGCCCGCTGTCACCGGCCTCACAACGCTTCGAGCTGCGTGAACGCGATCGAGAACCCGCTCGCGCCTCCGCACGAGCCGCAGAACCCGACGAACCGGAAGCCCGACTATGCGTGGACCGACCTCACGTACCTGTTGCACAGGCACCACGTCTCGTGGCGGTACTACGTCTTCGCGGGCGGGCAGCCGGACTGCGACGACGGCGGCATGGTGTGCAACACGAAGTGGCAGGACGCAAAGACGCCCGGGATCTGGAACCCACTGCCCTGGTTCGACACCGTGCGGCAGGACCACCAGCTGCACAACATCGCGCCGATGCACGACTTCTTCGCCGAGGCGAGACGCGGGACGCTGCCGGCGGTCTCGTGGCTCACGCCGAGCAACCGCGTGAGCGAGCATCCACCCGCGCTCGTCAGCCGTGGCCAGGCCTACGTCACGAGCGCGATCAATGCGGTCATGCGCAGTCCCGACTGGCCCTCCACGGCCATCTTCCTCGCCTGGGACGACTGGGGCGGTTTCTACGACCACGTCGCGCCGCCACGCGTCGACCGGAACGGCTTCGGCCTGCGCGTGCCCGCGCTCGTGATCTCACCGTACGCCCGGCGCGGGTTCATCGACCATCAGACGGCGAGCCTCGACGCCTTTACGAAGTTCATCGAGGACGACTTCCTCGGCAGTACGCGGCTCGACCCGAAGACGGACGGCCGGCCGGACCCGAGGCCGTGGGTGCGTGAGTCGCTGCCCCAGGTCGGCGACATGACCCGCGATTTCGACTTCAGCCAGAAGCCGCGTCCGCCGCTGCTGCTCTCGCCATACCCTGGCTAGGGTGACGGGGTGGCCGCCCCAGTCGCCAGAGACCAGGAGCTCGAGCTCTCCGTCGATTCGCTCGCCTACGGCGGCAACGGCGTCGCACGCCTGAACGGGTTCGTCGTCTTCGTCCGCCGCGGCCTGCCGGGCGATCGCGTGCGCGCGCGTGTGACGAAGGTGAAGCGCAACCACGCAGAGGCGCTCGCGGTCGAGGTGCTGGAGCCCGGCCCTCAGCGGGTCGAGGCGCCCTGCCGGCACTACCCGGCCTGCGGCGGCTGCCGCTTCCAGGACCTCGCCTACGAGGCGCAGGTCGCGTCGAAGGAGGAGCAGGTCGCGGACGCACTGCGACGGATCGGCGGGCTCGCGGAGCCGCCGCTCGAGCCGATCGTGCCGGCCGAGGAGATCTTCCACTACCGCAACAAGCTCGAGTACTCGTTCACGCAGACGCCTGAGGGCCCGGCGCTCGGCTTCCACAGGGCGGGCCGCTGGGACGAGGTGCTCGACATTCGGGAGTGCTGGCTGACGACCGAGCTCGGCAACGCGGTGCGCAACGCGGTGCGCGACTGGGCGCGCGCCGAGCGGCTCGAGGCGTACGACCAGGCGGAGCACACCGGCTACCTGCGGCACCTCGTCATGCGCGAGGGACGCAACACGGGCCAGCTGCTCGTCCAGCTTGTCACCGGGCCGCAGGAGCGGTTCGACCGCGAGGAGTTCGTCGAGGTGCTGCGCCGCTTCCCCGAGGTTCGCTCGATCCACTGGTCGGTGAACGAGTCGCTCTCGGAGGTCACGAATCTGCCGACGACGCTGCTCTGGGGTGACGACGCGATCGAGGAGGAGCTCTGCGGGCTGCGGTTCCGCGTGCGGCCGAACGCGTTTCTCCAGACGAACACGCGCATGGCCGAGCGGCTGTACGAGCTCGCCGGCGAGTACGCGGGGCTGACCGGCAACGAGACCGTCTACGACCTCTACTGCGGGATCGGGACGATCGGCCTCACGCTGGCGGCGAAGGCGCTGACGGTGTGGGGCGTCGAGGTTTCGGAGGAGTCGGTCGCCTGCGCGCTCGAGAACGCGGACCTGAACGGGATCGCGAACGCGGCCTTCTTCGCGGGCGAGGTCGGCGCGTCGCTCGAGGAGCTCGCCGAGCGGGCGGGACTTCCTGATGTTGCAGTTGTCGACCCGCCCAGGGCCGGCCTCTCGGGCAAGGCGTTGCGGCGGCTGGCGCGGCTCGAGGCCTCGCGGATCGTCTACGTCTCGTGCAATCCGACGACGCTCGCGGCTAACGTGAAGGAGCTCGGCGCGGAGTGGGGGTACCAGCTCGAGCGCGTGCGGCCGGTCGACATGTTCCCGCACACCCCGCACGTCGAGGCGGTCGCGCTCCTCACTCGGAGCTGAGCTCGGTCTCGATCGCCTCGCGCAGCTCGGTGAGGCCGCCGCGCAGGCCGTGGACTCGTTCAGCGCCGAGTCGTTCCTCGACGGCCTCGGCGAGCCCGCGGAACCGCGGCCGCGCCTGGGCGAGCAGCCGCTCGCCTTCCTCGGTCAGGCGGACCAGGTACGAGCGCCGGTCGTCGGCGTTCGGGAGACGCTCGATATGGCCCCGCTTCTCGAGCCGGCCGACGCGGAAGAGGACGGTCGAGAGCGGCATCACGACGCGCGCCGCGAGCGCCGTCGGCGTCCACGGCCCCTCGGCGCCGACGATCACGTAGAACGGGTAGTCCTCGGGGGGCAGCTCGAGCCCGTCGAGCGCCGACTCGATCAGGCGCTCGCGCACCTGATTCGTGCGGAAGAGGTCGAGCAGGATCGTGTCCGGACCGGTGTCGGCCATTTACAACAACCTTGTGGTAATGTAGCGCAAGCTTGTGGTAACCCTACTTCGCCGATCGGCTCTCGGGGTCGTCGTCATTGCGACGGCCTGCGGCTTCGCGGGTGCTTCGGTGCCGTCAAAGGTGCACGTCGGCATCTCGGCGTCGTTCGTACGCTCCGGCGGCGGCGCGCTCTGGGTCACGGATCGCATCGACAATCGCGTCATCCGCTTCGACCCGGTAGCCGGTCGCGTAACGTGGCGCGTCGTCGTTCCAGGCACGCCGTTCGGCCTTGCGTACGGGGCCGGCAGCATCTGGGTGGGCTCGCGCGACGCGGGCAGGGTGACGCGACTGAACGCGCAGACGAAGAGGCGTCAAGCGCGGATCTCCGTCGGCAGTGGCCCGTACGCGCTCGCGTACGGCGGCGGCGCGGTCTGGGTGTCGAACGAAGGCTCGGGAACGGTCAGCCGCATCGGCCCGAAGCGGGACAAGGTGGTCAAGACGATCCGCGTCGGCGGCGGCCCGAACGGCATCCTCGTCGCCTTCCGCAGGGTCTGGGTCGCCGACTACGGCCGCGGCCAGTTGATCCGGATCGACCCGGTCCGGAATCGCGTCGAGCGGCGCATCTCGATCCCGAAGGCCGACTGGATCACCGCGTCCGCCGACGCGCTCTGGGTCTCGAGCGAGGCGGGCAAGATCTACAAGGTCGATCCTGCATCGCTCGCGGTCGAGGCGACGGTGACCGTCGGGGCGAACCCGCTTGCGACGACGCTGATCGGCGACAAGATCTGGGTCCCGAATATCGACGACAACACGGTCTCGGTCGTCGACATCGCCACGAATGCGGTGACGCGCACCATCCCCGTCGGCCCGAGCCCGCTGGCGATCGCCACGGGGGCCGGCTCGGCCTGGGTCACGTCGGACTTCGACGGGGATCTCTGGCGCCTCGATCTCTGACCGAGCGCCAGAGCAGATCGGAGTTCGGGAGCAGGAACCCCACCGCGAGCAGCGGCAACGCAGGGAGCCCGTCGACGTTCAGCCAGGTCGCGAGCGCCATCGTCCCGCCGAGCGACGCGGTCAGGCACAACCACGTCCAGCCGGTGCGGAGATTCCAGCGCGCGGCCGCCCCCAAGAAGAGGGCGAAGAAGAGCAGGTCTGGGAGCCCGAGCTTCGCGCCGCCGTTCTGACCGGGCACCGGGAACGTGAACGAGAGCGCGTCGAACACCTGCGGCTGAGTCGTCACGATCTTCTTGGTCGGCCCGCGCCAAACCGAGTACGAGTCGACGAACGGCACGATGCAGGCGACGAGCACGACCCAGCTCAGCTCCTCGAAGAAGCGCAGGAAGCTCCAGCCGACGAACGTCATCGCGGCGAGCTTGGCGAAGTTCGCGACCACGCCCGCGCCGGCCCACTGGAGTAGCACTGCGGCGATCCCGCAAGCGGCCGCAACGACGAGCAGCTCACGCACCGGGGTGCGCCAGGCGGGCAACACGAACCAGACGAGCCCGAAGACGGCGGGGATCAGCAGGAAGCACAGCCACGCCAGGTCCAGCCAGAGCCGGAGCCCGAACCACCACTGGTGCGTGCCGTAGTAGACGCCGACGGCGACCGCCAGCCCCGCGAACCCGGCGGCCCGGCGGCTCAGTAGGGGGGCAGCTCGGCCCACCAGGGCCCCAGCGCTTTGAACGCGTTCCAGAAGCGCGTCTTCGCCGGCACCTCGTCGAGCGACTCGTCGATGTCGGGGACGTAGAGAGCCTGGATGGTCGGCGTAAACCGTTCCAACTCGCCGAGCTTGGGCTCGAGCGGGTCGGCGAGCGGGAACTCCAGCGAGTTGAGGAACTCGAGCGCAGCCTCGCCCATCACGACGATCAGCTTCGGCTGGACGATGTGCAGCTCGCGCGCGAGCCACGGGCGCGCCTCCTCCTCGTCGCCGCCCAGGAACTTGAGGCAGTTCGTGCCGTAGACCGCAAGCGGGTCGACGCGGAGTCGCTGGAGCGACTTCAGCAGCGCCTGGCCCGCTCGGCCGTAGAACGCAACGCCTTCCTGCACCTCGGCGGGCTTCGGCTCGCGCTTGAGCAGGAAGACATCGGCGAGCGGATGTCCGGAGCCGAGTACCGGCACCTGGCCCTCTCCCGCGGCGTGCGCGATCTCCTCGCCGAGATCGTTGGTCTCGGCGATGGCTTTTTGCAGGTACTTCTCGAAGATTTCGTCCGTCACGGCAGGCACTGGGCACAACCCCTGTTCTCGGCTAGCGAACCCTTTCCTTGGCCTGCGCCGCCCACTTGAGCGACTGGAGGTAGAGCAGCGATCGCGGACGGCGGAGCACATGCGCCGTGCGCAGGCTGACGAGAAACTCCTCGGGACCGTCGAACGCGCGCATGCGCAGCGCCCCGGTCCCGACTCCCTGGAGCACGTGGGCGTCTGAGCCGGCGCCCATCAGCAGGTCGTACTTGCGCGCGAAGCGCAGCGCCTCGTCGTTGTAGGCCTCGAAGAGGAGCCGGGCGTTGTAGACCTCGAGCACGTCCACCTGCGCGAGGTTCCGGTGCAGCGTCGCAGGCTCCGGAATCGCGTGCAGTCGGTCGAAGGGATGGGGGACGTAGACGACGCCGTCCTGGGCTCGGATCGCCTCGACGGTCTCGCCGAACGACAGCCCGCGCGGGATCTCCTCCGAGAGGAAGAGGCCGATCACCTCGCCCTGGTCGGCGGTCTTCACCTCTTCGCCGGGGATCACGATCAGGTCACGGTTGCGTGCGAGCCCGACCGCTTCGAGCGCGCCGCCGAAGACGTTGTGGTCGGTGACCGCGATCGCGCCGAGCCCCTCCGCCTCCGCGTACTCGAGCAGCTCGTCGACCGGGATTTGGCAGTCGTGCGACCACGACGTGTGGAGATGGAGGTCCGCGACGATCCAGTTGCGGTCCGCGAGCGGCTCAGGGGCGCGCTCGTGCCGGCGCCTCGAGGCGAGGCCGCGATAGATCTCGTCGAGCTCGGCGGCGGCGGCGGCGAAGCTCTGGCTCTCGGCCTCCTCTCGCGCGCGCTTCCCCTCGGCCTCGCGGTGCTCCTCGTCCTCGGCGAGCCGGAGCACGGACGCGGCCGCGAGCTCTGGCTGCTCTGCGAGGCCGGGCGGGGAAACAATCGCCGCTCCCGCCGCGGCGGCCTCGAGCGCGACGCGGTCGAGCCCTTCGAGCGCCGGCACGAAGACGGCGGCATCGTTCAGCAGCGGAGCCCGCGACGCGCCGTCGCGCAGCGTTCGCACGGAGGCGCGGCCGCGCAGCGCATTCGGCAGCGTCGGTCGTCCGGCGAGCGGCTTCGTCCGCAGGAAGACGAGCTCCCAGTCGGGCAACACTCGCAGCGCACGCACCACGGCGCGGGTCAGCGGGCGCTCGCCGGGCCGCCATTCGAGCACGACGAGCCGGCGCTTCGTTCCCGGCTGGAAGAGCTCGAGGTCGACCCCCGGCGGGACGACGCGGTAGTCGCCGGGCAGCCGCTCCGCCGCCGCCTCGGCGGTCCGCTCGGAGGTGGCGACGAGGGCGTCGATCCGCCCGAGCAGCCGCTCGCGCTGCGCGCGGCCGGGCGGATAGCCGAGCCGTTCCGGCGAGAGGTAGGTCGCGACGGCGAAGGCGCGGGCGTCGCGCAGCGCGAGGTACGAGAGGCTCGGCAGCCCGGGCTCGAAGCCGTGCACCACGTCGTAGTCGCCGCTCGCGAGCGCGAGCGAGAGGTTCGCGCGCACGCCCACCGGCACGCCGATCCGGCTGCGGCGCGAGATGGGCAGCGCAGGCCCGAGGGCAATGAGGTCGGCCGTGCCCCCGTCGAGCAGAGCCTGCCGGCCCGCTGCCAGGTCGGCCCCGCGCGTCGACGGTGCGAGCACGGTCACCTCGTGCCCGAGCCGGCGCAGCTCGCGGGCAACCCCGTTCACGTGCTCGTTGACGTCGTGGGGCTGCGACCAGGCGAAGGGCGTAACCAGGCAGACGCGCAGTGCCATCGACCCGAGTCTAGACCCGGGCAGGAGGCCGCTCGGGCGCCGAAGCGCCCGAGCGGTAGAGCTTTACGCCTTCGCCGGCTCCTTCGCCTGCTTGCGCGCGTGCTTGCGGATGAACTCCTCCGTCTGGTCGCGCGCCTCCTCGTCCGGGTGCTGGACCGGCGGGGACTTCATCAGGTACGCGCTCGGAGCCTCGAGCGTGCCCGAGACGCCGTTGTTCAGCGCGAGCTTCGCCAGCCGCACGGCGTCGATCACGACACCCGCGGAGTTGGGCGAGTCCCAGACCTCGATCTTCAGCTCGGCGTTCAGCGGCACATCGCCGAAGGACGTGCCCTCGAGTCGGATGTAGGCCCACTTGCGATCCTCGAGCCACGGCACGTAGTCGGACGGGCCGACGTGGACGTTGCCCTCGCCGAGGTCGTACGGGAGCGTCGAGATGACCGCGTTCGTCTTCGAGATCTTCTTCGACTCGAGCCGGTCGCGCTCGAGCATGTTCATGAAGTCGGTGTTGCCCCCGAAGTTGAGCTGGAAGGTGCGGTCGAGCCGAACGCCGCGGTCGCGGAAGAGGCTCGCAAGCACGCGGTGCGTGATCGTCGCGCCCACCTGCGACTTGATGTCGTCGCCGATGATCGGCAGGCCGCGCTCCTCGAAGCGCCGCTGCCAGTAGTTCTCCCGGCCGATGAAGACCGGCATGCAGTTCACCATCGCGCAGCCGGCGCTCAGGATCTGCTCGGTGTACCACTTCGTCGCCTCTTCGGAGCCGACGGGGAGGTAGTTGACCACGACGTCGGTGTTCGTGTCCCTGAGGATCCCGACGACGTCGTCGGTCTCGCCGGATGCCTTGGTGACGACCTCGGACACATACTTGCCGAGCCCGTCGTGAGTCATGCCGCGGTGGACCGTGACGCCGGTCTTCGGCACCTCGGAGAACTTGATCGTGTTGTTCGGGTGCGCCCAGATCGCCTCGGAGAGATCCTTGCCGACCTTGTCCGTGGTGACGTCGAAGGCGGCGCTGAACTCGATGTCGCGGATGTGGTACCCGCCGAGATCGACGTGCATCAGGCCGGGGACGAAGTCGTCCGGGTTCGCGTCCTTGTAGTACTCGACGCCCTGCACGAGCGAGCTCGCGCAGTTGCCGACGCCGATGATCGCGACGCGGACCTTCTTGTCCGAGCGCCGCGCCTTGCCGTTGGTCGAAGCCATGGGTTCCTTTCCTTCGAGCCGCTCGGAGAGCGTCTCGACGATCAGGTCGTTGACGTTGCGCTTGCGCTGTGCGGCGCGCGCGGTGAGCTTGTCCTTGAGCTCCTGCGGCATGCGCAGGAGGACCGAGCCGCTCGAGCCCGGCGCCTTGCCGGGCCGGCCGCTCGGGTCGAACGAGACCGCGAAGCGGGAGGCGAGGATGCCGACGGCGACGTCGTTCAGGCTGCGGCCGGACGTTCTCACCTCTTCCGAGAGAAGCCGCTTCAACTCGCCTGGCATCCGGACGAGGACATGCTTACGGGTTGGAGCTAGCACAGGAGTGCTAGCACTATAGCCGGAGCTGGCTACCGCTGACGAAGTTGAGATCGGACGCTCAGCACGCGCTGCAGCACAGTGAACCACGCAGTCGCGGCGAGGAAGTAGATCGCCCACTGCAGACCACCCCAGGGCGCAAAGACGAGGCCGCCGGTGATCACGACCACGCGCTCGGCTCGGCTGCCGAGGCCGACGTCGCCCTTGAGACCGAGCAGCTCGGCCTTCGCGCGGGCGTACGAGACCAGGAAGGAGCCGGCCATCGCGGCGATCGTGAAGCCGACCGCGATCTCGTTGCGCGAGCGCGAGAGGACGAGCGCCACGGCAGTGAGCATGAAGCCCTCGCTGACGCGGTCCGAGATCGAGTCGACGAAGGCGCCGAAAGGCGTCGCCTTGCCGCCGTGCCGGGCGAGGGCGCCGTCGAGGATGTCGAGCAAGGAGCCGACCACGAACACGATCGCGGCAAGCCAGTAGAGAAGCCAGGGACGATGGTGCGCGAACCAGACGAGGACGGCTGCCGCGGCGCAGAGGGTGATCCCGGCGGCCGTCAGCGCGTTTGGGGTCACGCGCGTGCGCGCGAGGCCTCCGATCCAACGCGCGGCCAGGCGCCGCGTGCCGTCGGTGTAGCCGCGCTTGACCCAGGCGAGCGTCTCGGTGCGGGTCACGCCGAGGCGCGGAGGCGGCGCACCGGGCTCCGGTACACGAGCAGGCCGGCCAGCGAGGCGACGATCACGCCGCCGACGACGTCGAGCCAGAAGTGGTTGCCCGTGGCCATGACGCTGAACCAGACCCAAGCGGGCCAGAGCAGCCAAAGGCCCTTCGCTACGCGAGTGCGGCAGACGGAGAAGAGGACGAGCCCGATGATGAGCGCGTCGGCCGCGTGCAGGCTCGGCATCGCCGCGTACGGGTTGGCCGCGAACTCGACGAGGCCGCTGCCGTGGTTGAGCGCGCCGAAGCCCGACAGCGTGTCGTCGAAGCCGAGGTCCGGGAACATTCGCGGCGGCGCGGTCGGGAGCAGCACGTACCCGATCAGGCCGAACACGTTCGCCAGCAGGATCGCGTTGCGGAAGCGAACGAAGGCGTCGTTCCGCCGCAGGTAGACCCACAGCATCGCCAGTCCCAGCACGGTGAACTCCGAGTTCCAATACGTCCACGACGCAGCGGTGGCCAGCAGCTGCGAGCCGTCGACCAGTCGTTGCAGGCTGAGCTCGAAGAGGCCGTGAAGGTGCCGCTCGATCCCGATCACGTGCAGGCCGTTGTCGAACGCGCGCGGGGGATTCCGGTCGGCGAGGCCGCGCGCCACCTGGTACGCGCCGAGGAAGCCGAACCAGATCGCGACCTGGCGCCCGAGGTCCGCCCACCCACGGGGCAGAACTCGACGGCCGGCTGAGACGAGGACACTCATACGGAACGAGCGATTGTAACGCCCGCGTCAGTCGAGTTCTTCCGCGCTCAGCCTCCGATTTGCGACATGGAGCGGGAAGCACGGACAAAACCGGGGTCGTTGATCTTGTGCTTCAGCTCCTTGTGCTTGACCGCGAAGCGCAGCAGGCGCTCGAGCTCCGCGTCGGAGGCGCCTTCGCGCAGAGGTGTCTTGAGATCCCATTCGCGCCGCGAGAACAGGCACGTTCGTAGCTGCCCGTCCGCGGTCAGGCGGATCCGGTCGCAGCTCGAACAGAACGGCTCGGAGACCGGGTTGACGAAGCCGATCTCGCCGGCTCCGTCGGCGAAGCGGAAGCGGCGCGCGGTGGACGAGGCCTTGGCCGGGATCTCCTCGAGCGGCCAGCGCTCCTCGATCAGCGCGCGGATCTCGCCGCCCGTGAGCACGTCGTCGCCGCGCCAGGACTCGTCGGCGTCGAGCGGCATGAACTCGATGAAGCGAACAACGTACGGCTTGCGCCGAGCGAGCTCGGCGAGCGCGGGGACCTCGACCTCGGTGAAGCCGCGCATCGCGACGCAGTTGACCTTGATCGGCCCGAGCTCGGGGTAGCGCTCCGCCTCCTCGAGCCCGGCGAGCACGCGGTCGAGCGCGTCGCGGCGCGTGATCTCGGCAAAGCGCACGTGCGAGAGCGAGTCGAGCGAGACGTTCAGCCGACGCAGCCCCGCCTCGACGAGCGGGCCGGCGAAACGGTCGAGCAGCACGCCGTTCGTCGTCAGCGAGAGGTCGGTCACGCCGGGGGTGTCGGCCAGCAGCCGCACGAGCACGGGCAAATCGCGGCGGATGAGCGGCTCGCCTCCGGTCAGCCGCACCTCCTCGACGCCCATCGCGGCGAGGATGCGCACGAGCCGCGTCAGCTCCTCGAAGCTCAGGAGCTCGTCGCGCTCGAGCCATTCGAGGCCCTCGGCGGGCATGCAGTAGCGGCAGCGAAAGTTGCACTTGTCCGTGATCGAGACGCGGACGCTCTTGATCTCGCGGCCCCAGGTGTCGCGCAGTGGCTCCACGCCGTCACCCTAGCCGAGGTTTGGGAGGGTCAAACGCGCGGAAAGGCGCGGGTGGCAACCCTGAACAGGGAGGAACAGATGTCCGAGTTCGAGACCGAAGGCCAGGGCGGCGCGACCGAGGCCCCCGACGACGACGAGCAGGGCGGCGGCTCGGAAGGCGGCTCCGAAGGGGGCGGCATGGGTGGCGGCTCGGAAGGCGGCTCGGAAGGCGGCGGCATGGGTGGTGACTCCGGCGACCAGGATGGCGAGGAGTCCGGCGGCGGGATGTAGCTCCGTACGCCGCGCGATGTGAAGGCGCCCACCGGTGGGCGCCTTCCGCGTTTCGAAGGGGGGTGAGCAGATGAGCGAGCACGAGCAGGAAGTCGAGAACGGCGAGGAGCAGGTCGACGACCAGGGCCGCAACGCGACGCAGCAGGAGATCGACGGCGACCGCGAAGGCCCGGGCGGGATCGAGTCGAACGACGAGCCGGCCCAGGGCGAGGGCGGACAGGAAATCGTCTGAGGCCAGCTAGCCCACCACGCTCCTAGACTCGCGCGGTGGCGCTCCTTGCGCTGATCGCGGTCACCGTCGTCTGGGGCGTCACCTTCGTCCAGGTCAAGGACGCGGTCGACGTCTACCCGCTGTTCGCGTTCCTCGCGATCCGGTACGGGATCGCGACCGGCGTGCTCGGGATCGTCGGCGCCCGCCGCGTCCGCAGCCTCGGCCGCTCCGGGTTCCTCGCCGGCGCCGTGCTCGGTGCATTCCTCGGGCTCGGGATCGGCCTCCAGACCGCGGGGCTCGAGCGGACGACGGTCTCGAGCACGGGCTTCATCACCGGGCTCTACGTCGTGCTCACCCCGCTCTTCGGCCTCGCGCTCTCCCGCACGCGGCTCGGCCTGGAGGTCTGGCTCGGGGTCGCGCTCGCGGTCGGCGGCCTCGCGATGCTGAGCGGCGTGCACGTCGGCTCGACCGGCGGCGACCTGCTCGTGCTCGCCTCGACCTCGGCCCAGGCGCTACAGATCGTGATGGTCGAGCGCTACGCGAACCGCTACGACGCGATCGCGCTGACACTCGTCGAGATGGCGGCCTGCTTCGTCGGCTTCCTCGCGATCGCGCTCGCGCTGGGCGAGCTCCGGGTCCCGCATGGCTGGACGGTCTGGGGCGCGCTCGTCGTGACCGGGATCTTCGCGAGCGCGCTTGCTTACCTGATCCAGACCTGGGCGCAACGGCGGCTGAGCGCGGCGCGGATCGCGATCGTCTTCTCGCTCGAGACGGTCTTCGCGGGGCTGTTCGGCTACTGGCTCTCGGGCGACCGGCTCGGCTGGCTCGGCTGGGGAGGCTGCGCGGCGATCCTCGCGGGAATCGTGCTGGCAGAGCCGAGTGCCGCCCGGTCGCTCCGTGCCTTGCTACTATCCGACTGAGATTTTCTCAGTCAACAAAGGAGATTCCAGCATGGCCAAGACAATCGGCATCGACCTCGGGACGACCAACTCGTGTGTTGGTGTGATCGAGGGCGGCGAGCCGGCGGTCGTCCCGAACGCCGAGGGCGGGCGCACGACCCCGTCCGTGGTCGCGTTCACGAACGACGGCCAGCGGCTCGTCGGGGCGCCCGCCAAGCGCCAGCAGGTGACGAACCCCCAGAACACCATCTTCTCGATCAAGCGCTTCATGGGCCGCAAGTTCGGCGAGGTCTCCGAGGAGATGAAGATCGTCCCGTATGAGGTCGTCGAGGGCCCGAACGGCGACGTGCGCGTGAAGGCGGCGGACAAGGACTACGCCCCGCCGGAGATCAGCGCGATGATCCTGCAGAAGCTGAAGGCCGACGCCGAGGCCTATCTCGGCGAGGCGGTCACCGACGCGGTGATCACCGTCCCGGCCTACTTCAACAACGCGCAGCGCGAGGCGACCAAGGACGCCGGCAAGATCGCCGGCCTCAACGTCGTGCGGATCATCAACGAGCCGACCGCCGCGGCACTCGCGTACGGCCTCGACAAGGAGGCCTCCGACCACACGATCCTCGTCTTCGACCTCGGCGGCGGAACCTTCGACGTGTCGGTGCTCGAGCTCGGCGAGGGCGTCTTCGAGGTGAAGGCCACGAACGGCGACAACCACCTCGGCGGCGACAACTTCGACAAGACGATCGTCGACTGGATGGTCGCCGAGTTCAAGCGCGACCAGGGCATCGACCTCGCGGCGGACAAGATGGCGCTGCAGCGGCTGTACGAGGCCGCCGAGAAGGCGAAGATCGAGCTCTCCTCGACGATGACGACGCAGATCAACCTGCCCTTCGTCACCGCCACTCCCGAGGGCCCGAAGCACCTCGACCTCCAGCTCACACGCGCGAAGCTCGACGAGCTGACCGCCGAGCTGCTCGAGCGCACGGTCGGTCCGACGAAGCAGTGCCTCGCGGACGCGGGCATCGACGCCTCGGGGATCGAGCACGTCGTCCTCGTCGGCGGCATGACCCGCATGCCTGCGGTTCAGGAGAAGGTCAAGGCGCTGATCGGCAAGGACCCGCACAAGGGCGTCAACCCGGACGAGGTCGTCGCCGTCGGCGCGGCCATCCAGGGCGGCGTGCTCAAGGGCGAGGTCAAGGATGTGCTGCTCCTCGACGTCACTCCGCTGAGCCTCGGGATCGAGACCAAGGGCGGCGTCTTCACCCGCCTGATCGAGCGCAACACCACCATCCCGACGAAGAAGTCGGAGACGTTCACCACGGCCGAGGACAACCAGCCGTCGGTCGAGGTGCACGTGCTCCAGGGCGAGTCGGAGATGGCGCTCTACAACAAGACGCTCGGCAAGTTCCAGCTCGTCGGCATCCCGCCGGCGCCCAGGGGCATGCCGCAGATCGAGGTCACCTTCGACATCGACGCGAACGGGATCATCAACGTCTCGGCCAAGGACCACGGCACCGGGAACGAGCAGCAGATCAAGATCGAGGGCGGCTCGGGCCTGAAGCCGGAAGAGGTCGAGCAGATGATCAAGGATGCGGAGGCGCACGCCGACGAGGCGAGCCGGCTCCGCGAGCTCGTCGACGCGAAGAACCAGGCCGAGTCGCTCGCCTATGCGACCGAGAGGAGCCTCAAGGAGCATCGCGAGAAGCTCGACGAGTCCGAGGCCTCGACGATCGAGGGCCGCGTGATGGAGCTCAAGCAGGCGCTCGAGACCGACGATCTCGGCGAGATCCGCGCCAAGACCGACGCGCTCCAGGAGGCGTCGCAGAAGCTCGCCGAGGCCGTGTACGCACAGGCCTCCGCGCAGCAGGCGCAGTCCTCCGGCAACGGCGAGGCGACCGAGTCCGATGACGAGGTGATCGAGGACGCGGAAGTCGTCGACGAGGAGGCCAAGACCTCGTGACCGAGGCAGAGCAGACGGTCGAGGAGCGCCTCGCCGCGGTCGAAGCCGAGCGCGACGAGCACCTGAACGACCTCAAGCGGGTCGCGGCCGAGTTCGAGAACTACCGCAAGCGGGTCCTGCGCGACCAGGAGAGCCTGGTCGGGCGGGCCCACGAGCGGCTCGTGAAAGAGCTGCTGC
>JAWVDY010000104.1:0-4888 GCA_033856995.1 Gaiellaceae bacterium | reverse complement strand
AGAGCGCTGCCCTGCGGAGGCAGAGGTCGCAAGTTCGAATCTTGCCGGGCGCATCGCCGTGCGACGCCATGCGTCGCCGCTCCCTGATACAAGCCGCGCGTGACGATCGCGCTTCAGGTCATCGTCTCCGGGCTCGCGGCCGGTGGGGTCTACGGGCTCTTCGCGGCTGGGCACTCACTCGTCTACCGGCTCACCGGGATCGTGCACTTCGCCTTCGGCGACCTCGTCGGGCTCGGCGTCTTCGCGGCGCTGCTCGTGCTCGCCGGGACGTCGCCGGTCAGCCAGGCGGGGGCGCGCGAGCCGCGGTTCCTCATCGCCCTGATCGTCGGGCTGCTCGTCTGCGTGCTCGCGGGGGCGGCGACCTACGTCGGGCTCGTCCAGCCATATCTCTCGCGCGGGTCGACGATTGGCTGGGTTGCCGGGACCGCGGCCGTCGCCTTCGCGATCCGGGCTGCGATCGGGGCGGCCTTCCAGCGCTCGAGCTACGTGTTCCCGGACCCGCTGCCGTTTCACCGCGTCGGGCGGGCCGGGTTCGTGCACCTCGGCGGCGCGCAGGTGCAGGCGCGCGCCTTCTTCGTCGTGGGCCTGGCCGTCGCGCTCGCGCTTGCGTCCGCCTGGTTCCTCGAGCGGACGCGGTACGGCAAGGCGCTGCGCGCGGTCGCGGACGATCCCGAGGGCGCTCGCGTAGTCGGAGTGCCGGTCGAGCTACTCGTCACGCTTGCCTTCGCGCTTGTGGGCGCGCTCGCGATGGTCGCCGCGATTGCCGCCGCGCCGGGCGAGGCGGTCAACGCAAACACCGGGACGCTGCTCGGGCTGAAGGGGCTCGTCGCCGCGCTCGCCGTTCGCTTCGGACCACCGCTGTGGGCCTTCGCGGCAGGCCTTGTCCTCGGCGTGGTCGAGGCCGCGATCGCCAACGTCCACCTTGGCAGCTGGCAGCTCGGGCCGAGCTACCGCGAGGTGCTGCCGCTCGCGTTCGTGCTGCTGCTGATCTCGTTGCGGCCCTCGCGCGAGGCGCTGGAGGAGCGGGAGTGAGCGTGCTCGAGCAGACCGCGGTCGAGCTGCGGCGGGCGGCCGGTGACGCCCGCGCGCGCTGGCGGGCGCCGGCCTGGATCTCGCTCGTGGTGCTCGTGCTGGTGGCTGCGGTGCCGTTCTTGTCGCTTCCGGGGATCCAGCTCGACTCGCTCGCGGACACGGTCTACCTGGCGCTCGCGGCCACGGCGCTCGGCCTGACGGTCGGGCCCGCGGGGTTGCCGTCGCTCGGGACGGGCGCGTTCATGGCGATCGGGGCCTTCACCTCGGGGCTGCTCGTCGCGCGCTCAGGCTGGCCGCTCGAGCCGGCGGTGCTCGCGGGCGCGGCGGCGGCGCTGGTCGCGGGACTGCTCTCGGGCGGAGTCGTCCGGCTCCGCCGCGCGTTCGTCGCCGTGAGCACGTGGCTGCTCGCGTGGCTGGTCTGGCTCTTCCTGCTCGCGTTCCCGTCGGTCTCCGGCGGCTCGCAGGGATTGATCCTGCCGCCGAAGACGCTGCTCGGGCTCGACGCGACGCCGACGGTGCACTTCGAGGTGGCGCTCGCGCTGACGGCGCTGACTGCACTCGCGGTGGCGGCGGCCCGTCGCGGCGCGCCGGGGCTCGAGCTCTCGGCGCTGCGACAGGCTCCCGCGCTTGCCACGTCGCTCGGCGTGCGGCTCGAGCGCCGGCGGCTCGGCGCCTTCGCGGCGACGGCGGCGATCGCCGGGCTCGCCGGCGGACTCGCGGTGCAGCTCCAGGCGGTCGCCGACCCGGCGAGCTACGACCCCTTCCTCTCGTTCAAGCTGCTCGTGGCGGTGCTGCTCGGCGGCGCGGCGGCAACGCTCGGCCCGGCGACCGGCGTGGCGCTGCTCGGGCTGATCGGAGTGCTCTCAGGACCGCTTGCGCGCGCGCTGCAGCTGCCGCTCGAGCGCTTCGACACCGCGGTCGCGGCCCTGCTGCTCGTGTTCGTGCTCGCATTCGGGGGCGAGGGCGTCCTGCCGTGGGCCTTGCGATTTCTGCGGCGGGACGAGCGGCGCGACCGCAGTCCCGCCTCGCCGCCGGCCGCGGTGGCCTCGAGCGGCCCGGTGCTCCGCGCAAGCAGGCTGCGCAAGTCGTTCGGCGGCGTGCTCGCGGTCGACGGGCTCTCGCTCGAGCTCCAGGGTGGCGAGGCGGCGGCGCTCATCGGCCCGAACGGCTCCGGCAAGACGACGGCACTGCGGTTGATCTCGGGCGCGGCCGCTCCCGACGCGGGCACGATCGCGGTCGGCCCGACCGATGTGACCGCGGCCGCGACGGCCGAGCGCGTTCGGCTCGGGATCGCACGGACGCTCCAGACGACCGCCGCGTTTCCGGAGCTGACCGCGCTCGAGAACGTGCTCGTCGGTCGGGCCACGCTCCGCCGCTTTGGCGGGTTGATCCGTACAGCTCTCGCGACGCCGAACGCCCGTCGCGAGGACCGCGAGGCGGAGACCGCGGCGCTCGAGGCGCTCGCGCTCGTCGGGCTCGAGCGCCTCGCGGACGTCGCCACGCCCGAGCTCACGACCTCGCAGCGGAGGCTGGTCGCGCTTGCCGCCGCGGTCGCCACCAGACCCCAGGTGCTGCTGGTCGACGAGCTCGCCGCGGGAGCGGGCGCCGAGGAGCTCGATGCGCTCGCCGCCGCGATCGGCCGCATCCGCGAGCTCGGCGTCGCGGTGCTCGTCGTCGAGCACAACCTCCGGCTCGTCCGGAGTGTGGCCGACCGCGTGCTCGTGCTCGCCGCGGGAAGCCTCGTGGCCGAGGGCTCCGTCGCCGAGATCGCCGCGAGCCGGGTCGTCCAGGAGGCGTATCTCGGAACCGCGCGGCTGTAGGCTCTTCGCCGTGCGCCGGCTCGTGCTTCTCCTCGCCGGTCTCGCGCTGCTCGCCGCCGGGTGCGGGAAGAGCTCGGGCTCGAACAAGGGCGCCGGGCGGCTCGTGATCGCCGTCGACGTTCCGGTGACCGGCAGCCCGTATGTGGCGCAGACGATCCGCCAGGGCGTCGAGCTCGCGGCGTCGAACCTGAACGGCGGCGGCGGGATTCGCGTCGGCACGAAGAGCTACCTGGTGACGGTGAAGCTCTACGACAACCACGGCTCCGCCCGCCGCGCTGTGCAGGACACTCGGCGTGCACTCGACGCGCACGCCGCGGCGATCGTCACCGACGGGACAGGCGTCGACGCGACGTGGCAGATCGCGGAGCACGACAACGTGTCGATCTGCATTGCCTACGACGGAGGTACCGGCCTCGTCGACGCGACCGCGCGCCCGAACGTCTTCCGGATCGCGCCGACGAACCACGGCATCGCCTTCCGCTACGCGGAGTACCTGATCCCGAAGAAGCTGAAGGTCGCGCTGCTCTCCGACGACAGCGCCTACGGGCGGGAGGGCGCCGCCGACGTCGCCCGCGCGTTCGCCGGCAACCCCGAGGCGGTCGCGCTGAAGCTGACGCTGCCGGCCGGGCAGACCGATCTCACGCCGCAGATGCTGCGCGCGCGCCGCTCGGGCGCGACGGCGCTCCTCGTCTGGGGCCAGCCGCCGACGATCGCCGCCACGCTGTCGGCCGCGCGCTCGCTGGGCTGGAGCGTGCCCGTCTACGCTCCGCCCACCGGCGCCGACCCGTTTATCCGGCAGCAGCTCGCCGATCACCCGGACTGGGTCGACGGCCTCACCTTCGCGTCGGGCCGGATGACCGCGGAGGTCGGGACGGGGCCGTTCACGAGCTTCCAGTCGCAGTACGAGTCGACGTACGGCGCCGACCTCGTCGGCGTCAAGACCAAGGCCGGCGAGCCCGTCGTGCAGCCGCCCGAGTTCGCGATGTACTCGTACGACTTCGTGCACGTCCTAGTAGCCGCCGTGACGCGGGCCGCCTCGGTCGACCCGAAGAAGGTCACGGCCGCGCTGAACCAGGTCACGGCGCAGGGCGCGAACGGGGACGAGCGCGGGTTCAACGAGCACAGCCACGAGGGCGTCGTCGACGACGACGTCTACTTCGCGCGCTTCCACGACATGACGTTCGCGCCGGTTCGTGACGACCCGCTCTCGGCGACGCTGCCGCCGATCCCGCAGACGCGAACACAGTGAGGCGCGCACTCGCCGTAGTCGCGTTCGCGGCGCTGGCGGCACCGGTTGCCGCGCTCGCCGAGGCCCAGCAGGTGCTGCTGCCCGGCCCGACGCCGTACCCGACGGTGAGCCCTCCGCTCGTCACGGTCGCGCCGCCGCCGTGGGCGACGCTGACCTTCAAGATCCACGCCTCGTCCGAGCAGCGGGTGAACGTCGGCACCGGAGCGGACGGGCGACCGGTCTCGCTGCGCGTTCTCCATCGGCTGCGGCTTACCGGGACGGGCGACTACCTGATCGTCGTGAGCGCACCCGCGCTGGACGTACGGCGGGGGCGTGGGTCGCAGTCGCAGCCCGGCCTGCGGCGCGGGCAGATCCTCTGGTCGGGCTTCTCGTCGAGCCACAAGCTGCTCGCGGCCGACGCGACGCTGCGGCCGGGCCCGGCGGAGCCGTACCTGCCGCTGCGGCTGGAGGCCCGCCGCGACGGCGACCGCTACACGCTCACCGTCACGAACGCGACGCGCACGCCGCAGGTCGCCTTCCAGGGCGCGGCCTCGGCTCCCGAGCTGGCGAAGCTCCTCGACCGGACGCGGAAGGAGTCGCTCGCGCACGTGCGGCTGACCTCCGAGTACGCGACGATCGACGGCCTCGTCTCGCAGCGGCCGGAGAAGGCGCAGATCGTGGCGCCCCTCCGCGTCGAGGGTGAGCTGCGATTCCAGACGGCGCCGTCATCCGCCCGGGGAGGGACCGTGCACGGCCGAACGGTCTCGTTCGCGGTCGTGCTCGGCGACGAGCGGCCGCGCGTCCACCG
>JAWVDY010000103.1:0-12766 GCA_033856995.1 Gaiellaceae bacterium | reverse complement strand
CCGCCTACACGCCGTACCAGCCTGAGCTAAGTCAGGGCGTGTTGCAGGCGATCTTCGAGTATCAGACGGCGATCTGCGAGCTCACCGGAATGGACGTCTCGAACGCGTCGGGCTACGACGGCACCACGGTCGCGGCCGACGCCTGCTACGTCGCCAAGCACGTGACGAAGCGGACGAAGATCGTCGTCACGGAGGCCACGAATCCGCAGGTCAGGCAGGTCGTGAAGACCTACGCGCCGGGCTTCGGCCTGGAGGTCGTCGAGGTGCCGCACCGCAACGGCGCGACCGATCCCGACGAGCTCCGCGCCGCCGCGACGGACGCAGCGTGCGTCATCTTCCAGCACCCGAACGTCTTCGGTGTGCTGGAGCCGGCGCCCGACCTCGCCGCCGCGGCGAACGACGCCGAGGCGCTTCCGATCGCGCACGTCGACCCGATGTCGCTCGGAGTCCTAGAGGCCCCGGGGAAGTACGGCTGCGCGATCGCCATCGGAGAAGGACAGCCGGCAGGCAACTACCTCTCCTACGGCGGGCCGCACTACGGGTTCCTCGCGGCGCGCTCCAACTTCATCCGGCGGATGCCGGGACGCATCGTCGGCGAAACCACTGACGCCGTGGGAAACCGCGGCTATGTCCTCACCCTCCAGACGCGAGAGCAGCACATTCGGCGTGAGAGGGCGACGTCGAACATCACGACCAACCAGACGCTGCTCGCGCTGGCGGGCCTCGTCTACCTTTCGTGGCTCGGTCCGGAGGGACTCAGGGAGGTGGGGGAGACCTGCATGGCGCTCGCCGAGGCCGCGAAGGAGCGGCTCGGGCGGCCGTTGCTGTTTGCCGATCGGACAACGTTCAAGGAGTTTGCCATCCGCGTCGGACGGCCCGCTCAGGAGGTCGTCCGCGAGGGACGTGCCCACGGCGTCCACCCGGGATACGCCCTCGGTCGCGACTACCCGGGGATGGACGACGTGCTGCTCGTAGCGCTCACCGAGAAGCGGACCCCGGACGAGCTCGACCGCCTTGCCGACGTGCTCGCCGAGGTAGGCGCATGAAGCTCGTCTACGAGAAGTCGCAGGCCGGTCGCCGCGCAGGCCAGCCGCCGCAGCTCGAGCTGCCGCTCCCGGAGCTCCCTGCCGAGCTGCGCCGCGCCGAGCCGCCCCGCCTGCCCGAGCTCGCAGAGCCCGACCTCGTCCGCCACTTCACCGAGCTCTCGACCCGCAACTTCGGCATCGACACCGGCTTCTACCCGCTCGGCTCCTGCACGATGAAGCACAACCCGCGCGTCAACGAGCGGCTCGCCGCGCTACCGGGCTTCCGCGACCTACACCCGCACCAAGAGGAGGACGGTGCGCAGGGGGCGCTGCGCCTGTGCTGGGAGCTGCAGGAAGCGCTGGGCGAGATCACCGGCCTCGATGCCGTCTCGCTGCAGCCCGCCGCAGGATCGCAGGGAGAGCTGACCGGGCTGATGCTGATGCGTGCGTACTTCGCCGAGCGCGGCGAGTGCGAGCAGCGGCGCAAGGTCGTGATTCCGGACACGGCGCACGGCACGAATCCCGCGAGCGTGACGATGGCGGGCTACGAGCTGACCCCGGTGAAGACGGACGCCCGAGGGAACATCGACGTCGAGGACCTACGCGCAAAGGTCGACGAGCACACCGCGGGGCTGATGCTCACGAACCCGTCGACGCTCGGCCTCTTCGACGAGAAGATCGAGGAGATCGCCGCGATCTTCCACGGTTCGGGCGCGCTCATGTACTACGACGGCGCGAATCTGAACGCCGTCTGCGGGATCTCGCGCCCGGGCGACATGGGCTTCGACATCGTCCACATCAACCTGCATAAGACGTTCTCGCAGCCGCACGGCGGCGGCGGCCCGGGCGGCGGCCCGATCGCGGTCGGGAAGCGGCTCGAGCCGTTCCTGCCGGTGCCGGCGATCGTCCGCGACGGCGAGCGCTACCGGCTCGACTACGACCGGCCGCAGTCGATCGGCAAGGTGCGCGGGTTCCTCGGCCCGTTCGGGGTCTTCGTCCGCTCGTACGCGTTCATCCGCGCGTACGGGCCGCGCCTGCGCGAGATGTCCGAGGTCGCCGTGCTGAACTCGAACTACCTGCTCGCGCGCCTGCGCGGGGCCTACGAGCTGCCGTACGACAGGCTCTGCATGCACGAGTTCGTGCTCTCCGCGCGGCGCCTGAAGCGCGAGCACGGGGTGACCGCGCTCGACGTCGCGAAGCGCCTGATGGACTACGGCTTCCACCCGCCGACGGTCTACTTCCCGCTCGTCGTGCCCGAGGCGCTGATGATCGAGCCGACCGAGACCGAGGCGAAGGAGACGCTCGACGACTTCGCGGACGCGATGCTCGCGATCGCGGGCGAGGCCGCCGACGACCCGGAGCTGCTCAAGAGCGCGCCGCACGGGCGTGAGGTGGGCCGGCTCGACGAGGTGAAGGCCGTCAAGCGCGTCGTCGTGCGCTATCTCTTCGACGACCACCCCGATCTCAGCGCCGAGCCTGCCGCCGCGGCCGGGGTCGAGGCTCCGAAGGGCGTCTGATGATCGACCTCCGCTCCGACACGAAGACGAAGCCGTCGCCCGAGATGCGGGCCGCGATCGCCGCCGCCGAGGTGGGCGACGAGCAGCGGCGCGAGGATCCGACCGTGAACGAGCTCGAGCGGCGCACCGCCGAGCTGCTCGGCCAGGACGAGGCGGTCTACGTCCCGACCGCGACGATGGCGAACGAGATCGCGCTGCGGGTCCAGAGCGAGCCCGGCGACGAGGTGATCGCGGAGGAGAACTCGCACATCTTCGTCTCGGAGCTCGGCGGGCCGGCGGTGTTCGCCGGGCTGATGACACGACCGCTTCGTTGCCCGAACGGCCGCTTCACTCCGGAGCAGCTTCGCGAGACGGTGCGGCGCGGAGATTCGACCCACACCCCCGCCACGAGGATCGTCTCGGTTGAGAACACGCACAACGCGTCCGGCGGCCGCGTCTGGCCGCTCGCGGAGCTCGACGCCGTGGTCACCACGTCACGCGAACTCGGCCTGAGCGTGCACCTCGACGGCGCCCGCGTCCTGAATGCCGCGACGGCGCTCGGCGTCCCCGCGGCCGAGATCGGCCGGCGGTTCGACACCGTGACGATCTGTCTCTCAAAGGGCCTCGGCTGCCCGCTCGGCGCGCTCGTGGCCGGCTCGCCCGAGCGGATGGCGAAGGCGCGGCGGCTGAAGCACCAGTTCGGCGGCGCGATGCGACAGGCGGGGATCGTCGCGGCCGCGGGCGTCTACGCACTCGAGCACAACGTCGACCGGCTCGCGGAGGACCACGCGCGGGCGCGGCGGCTCGCGGAGGGTCTCCACGGCGCCGGTGTCCCGGTCGACCTCGACCAGGTCGAGACGAACTTCGTGCAGGTGGACGTGGGGCCGCTCGGTCTCGGCCCGGAGGAGGCGCTCGAGCGGCTCGCACAGCAGGGCGTCGGACTCTCGATGACGGTTCACCCGACGCGTCTGCGCGCGGTCACGCACCTCGACATCGACGACGACGACGTCGAGCGCGCGGTCGAGCTGGTCCCGCGTGCGCTTGGAGCCCTTGCCCGCGCCTGAGCGTTTCCGGCGCCTAGTGCTCGAGGCGCAGTCGGCAGGTCGGCTGCCGAGCCTGAGCGCCGCGGTCTTCCGCGGGGGAGAGCTCGTGTGGGACGAAGCTGTCGGCCTTGCGGACTTCGAGGGGGAGATCGACGCCTCGACGGACACGCAGTACGCCGTCGCCTCGATCACGAAGACGTTCACGGCTGCCTCCGTCCTGCAGCTGCGAGACGAGGGGAAGCTCGAGCTCGACGATCCGCTCTCGCGCCACCTGCCCGAGGCGGCGCACGGGACGCCGACGATCCGGCGAATGCTCTCGCACGCATCCGGCCTGCAGCGCGAACCACCCGGCGAGGTTTGGGAGTCGCTCGAGTTCCCGGGCGAAGAGGAGTTACTGCGGACCCTCGATCAGGCCGAACAGGTCTTGCCGCCTGCGGCTGCGTGGCACTACTCGAACCTCGCGTACGCACTACTGGGCCACGTCGTCGCACGCGTGTCCGGCAAGCCGTTCCAGGAGTACGTGCGCGAGCGGCTGCTCGGGCCGGTCGGGCTCGAGCGGACGACCTGGGGGCCGGGGGAAGGCGCCGCGGTGCCCTATTTCGTCGAGCCGTACTCGGACTCGGTCCAGCGCGAGCCGGAGCTCGAAGCGGGTGCGAAGGGCGGCGAGTCCGGCCTCTACAGCACGGTCGGCGACCTCGCGCGCTGGGGCGGGTTCCTCTGTGAGCCGGACGAGTCGGTGCTCGCGGCGGCGAGCATCGCGGAGATGCACGACCTACAGGTGATGGCACAACCGGACTGGACGCTCGGCTGGGGTCTCGGGATCGAGCTCTGGCGGCGCGGCGATCGGATCTTCGGCGGGCACACCGGCGGGTTCCCGGGCTTCCTCTCGATCCTGGTCTATTCACGGCGCGACCGGCTGGGAGCCGTCCTGCTGACGAACTCGGGACGCTGGTCGAACCTGAGCCCGACCGGGCTCGATCTCGCCGAGGCCGCGCTGGAGGAGCTCGCGCCGGAGCGTGAGCCCTGGACGCCTGAGGCCGCGCCGCCCGAGGAGATCCTGCCGCTGCTCGGCCGGTGGTGGTCTGAAGGGGACGAGACGATCTTCAGCTGGCGCGGCGGGAAGCTCGAGGCGCGCCTGGCGGAGGCACCGGTCGAGCGGCCGCCTTCGGTGTTCGAGCCGGAGGGAGCCGACCGCTTCCGGACCGTCTCGGGCCGCGAGCGAGGCGAGGTGTTGCGCGTCGTCCGCGACGAGCAGGGCGAGGTCACCCGGCTCTACTGGGCCACGTACCCGTTCACCCGCACGCCCGAGATCTTCGGCGCTTTGCCTGAGCGTCTCTGAGTACGGTTCGCCCGGCCTCCTCCCCGAGGCGAGCGTATCCGGGAAGGCCGCACGTGTCTGTGACGGGACCGTGACGAGTGTGTGGCTTCTGCCGTCCGTCCGGGCTGACGCCGCTCAGCGGTCGCCGGCGGCGAGGAAGCCAACCGCGACCAGCGCGTAGATGCCGATCAGCAGGATGCCTTCCCAGCGGCGTCCCCGGCCGTCAGCAAGGACGAGCGCGACGAGCGCGGCCGCTCCTCCCATCGCGCCGAGCTCGACCGGGCGAAAGGTGAGCGGCAACGGGGGCCGCACGACCCACGACAGGAGTGCCACGGCCGGCGTCACGAGCAACGCGACCTGCGCGCTCGACGAAACTGCGATCTCGGTCGCGAGCGGCAGCTTGCCCCGCGAGGCGATCACGATCGCGCCGCCGTGCTCGGCCGCGTTCCCGACGATCGCGACGATCACCGCCGCGATGAAGAACTCCGACAGGCCGGCCGACTGGGCGAAGGCGTGGAGCGAGTGGACGAGCGTCTCGCTGATCAACGCGGTCACGACCGTGGCGGCGCCGAGCGCCCCGACGGCGACCGGAAGCGACCAGCCTCCCGACGCCTGCTTGCCGCTCTCCGCATGGAGGCGCCTGTGCCGCCGAAGGGACACCCGTGTCACCACGAGGTAGAGCAGCAGCAGTACGACGGCAACCGGGATCGTCGTCACCGCCAGCGTGTGGCGTTCAGCGTCGCCCGTCCATCCCGGCACCGATGGCACGAGAAAGAGAAGCACCGCGACCAGCACGAGGCCGAGCTGGAGCAGCAGGGAGAAGCGGTCGAGCGGCCGGCCTCTGCCGCCCTCGCCCCCGAAGACGAGCGCAACGCCGAGCACGAGCAGGATGTTGGACACGACGCTTCCCGCGAGTGACCCGCGAACGACGGCCGGCAACCCCTCGTTCACGGCGAAGAGCGCGATGATCAGCTCGGGCGCGTTGCCGAAGCTCGCGTTCAGGAAGCCGCCGATTCCCGGGCCGGTGTGCTCGCCGGCGTGCTCGGTAGCCTCGCCGATCAGCCAGGCGAGCGGCACGAGCGAGACCGCCGCGGCCGCGAACAGCACCGTGTCGCCGGAGTGCAGTCCGTAGCGCAGCAACAGCGTGGTCGGGGCCAGCAGGAGCGACGCCCACAGGAGCTTGCGGCCCACCTCGCTAGCCTAGCGCGGGTGCTGAAGGCGGTTCTCTTCGATTGGGGCGACACGCTGATGCAGTTCGCGTACTCGCCGGAGCTCGTCGCCGCCGGACACCGCGCGGGTCTCGCCGCGATCGGGCGCGACGGCCTGCCCGACGTCGACAGGGTGACCGAGCACTTCCGCGAGGAGTACGAGCCGCTCTTCTGGGCGCCCGGGACGATCGAGGAGATCGAATACCCGCAGCTCGTGCGCCGGCTTTTGGCCGATTTCGGAGTGGGCATCGACGACGAGGAGCTCGGCCGCTACCTCGAGGCCGAGCACGTCGCGTGGGACCCCGCGCGCATCCTCGCGGCGAACACGCACCCGCTGCTCGAGGCACTCCGGGCACGCGGGCTCAGGCTCGGGCTTGTCTCGAACGCGTTCGATCCGGGCTGGCTCCTGCACCGTGACCTGGCGCAGATGGGGCTCGACCAGCGGCTCGACTTCAGCGTCTTCTCGTCCGAGGTCGGGATGCGGAAGCCGCACCCGGCGATCTTCGAGCGCGCGCTCGAGGGGCTCGGGGTCGAGCCGGAGCGAGCGCTGTTCGTCGGCGACCGGCTCTACGAGGACGTGCGCGGCGCGGCCGAGGTCGGCATGATCACCGTGCAGGCGCTCTGGTTCCGCGCCGACGAGCACCCCGACGGCGCGGAGCCCGACCATCAGGCGTTCACGCAGCTCGACGTCTTGAACATCGCCGCTCGTCTCGCCTAGCCACGAATGCGCGAGTTGTCAAGTCTTGCGGAGGGTGGGTCATTGGCCCCACAATCCCGTTATGGAGACACGCGAGCAGGCGGCCGCCGCGCCGACCGAGCTTCCGCTCCGCCCTCAGGACGAGGTCGAATGCCGCCGCTGCGATGTCCACTGCGACAAGGTCGTCTATCCGGGCGCGTGCGTCGCCCGTGGTTGCCCGTTCGTCTATGCGCATCAGGAATTCGGGCACACGTACATGGGCTGCGTGATGAAGGTCTTCGACGTCGAGATCGACTTCGACCTCCTGCAGGAAGCCGAGTCGCGCACAGGCGGGTTCGGCGCCGTGCGCGCCACTTCGCCGGCGCTGCCGATGTGCCACGCCGAGGTGGAGGCGTGTTACGAGAGCCGTGGCGAGGAGCTCGGGTGCGTCAACCCCGAGTTCCACGAGCTGCCGGTCGGCGAGCCCTCGTTCCGCGTGTTCGCCCAGATCGCTTCTTCGTAGCCTTCGCGTAGAGCGCCCGGAGCTTCGTCATCTGCTCGAGGTCAGGCCCGTGCCCGGACGTTCCCGGGACCTCGAGCAGCGCCGGCAGCCCTTGCAGCCTTGGGTGACCGAGAAAGACCGAGAGCCGCTCGCCGATCAGGCCGTCGCCGATGTTGTCGTGGCGGTCCACGTTCGAGCCGAGTGGGGTCTTCGAGTCGTTCACGTGCAGGCAGCGCAGGCGGTCGAGCCCGAGCTCGCGGTCGAGCTGGTCGACGACCCGGTCGAGCTCGGCGGGCTCGGTCACGTCGTAGCCGGAGGCGAAGAGATGGCAGGAGTCGAGGCAGACGCCGAGCCGGGGATGGTGGTCGAGCGCCTCGAAGATCGCAGCGAGCTCTTCCAGGGACCGGCCGATCGTCGCACCGGAGCCCGCGGTGTTCTCCATGCAGAGCCAGGTCTTGTCGCTGCAGCGCTCGAGTGCCTTGGCCAGGGCGGGGACGACGCGCTCGAGCCCGGCCTCGAACCCGGAGCCGAGGTGCGAGCCGACGTGGAAGACGACGGCCTCCGCCTCGATCGCGCAGGCGGTGTCCACCGTCGAGCGCAGGGTGGTCACGCTCTTCTCGTAGAAGTCGTCCTTCGGGCTCGCGAGGTTGAGCAAGTAGAGCGCGTGGATCGAGACGGCGCCGATGCTGAGCTCCTCGCGTCGCCGCTTGAACGCCTCGAGGTCGGCTGGGTCGTGCTCGGGGAAGCGCCACGCGCGGGGGCTCTGCGCGAAGAGCTGGACCGAGTCCATCCCGAACTCGTGCGCGCGCTCGAGCGCCTTCTTGATCCCGCCCGAGCAATGGCCGCCGAGGAGCACGCCGAGACGCTAGCCGAGCCAGGCTTCGAGCCGGGCGGCCTCGTCCTCGAGCTCGCGCTTCGCCGCCCGGGGGAGTGGAGCGAACGGCTCGGTGACCACGCGCCCGCGCTGCACGCGCCAGACTCCGCCGACGAGGCCGTCGACGGTGAAGGTGGGCTGGACGTCCGCGTTCTTGCGGACGACGAGCGTGCGGTACTCGTCGGGAAGCACGCGCTGCCGGTCGAGCAAGACGTTGTCGAACTTCGGCAGCAGGCGGACGGGCGCCGGGGTATCCGCCGCGGGCAGCGGCGCGCGCGGCAGGTCGAGCAGCTCGCGTCCGCGGTCGTCTCGCAGGCGCCTCAGCCCCTCGAGCTGCCCTGCGAAGTCGCGGACCTTGAGCCCGGACCAGCCCGCGATCTCCGCGCGCGTCGCCGGCCCGAAGGCCGCGAGGTAGCGGCGGACGAGCTGCGCGCGCGCCTCGTCGCCGTCGAGCTCGCCCTGCTCGACCGCGACGAACGTCGGGCCGTGGATCGGCGCGCGCCACAGGCTCGACGCGGGGGAGTGCCCGATGCGCGCCTTCAGGCGCAGCGCGTACCAGAGGCGGTTCGTGCCGTCGGGGGCGATGCCGTGCTCGCGCTCGACCCACTCGACGATCTCCGTGCGGGTCCGGGGCTCCGACGCGTACTCGCGCAGCGAGCTCGCCAGCCGAATCGCAGTTTCCTCGACCTCGGGCGTGACCCAGCCCGGCGTGGCTATGTCGAGCGCGGTCCCGAAGACGCCGTAGTCGTGAGTCGAGACGAGGTGCACGGTGCCGCGCATCAGAACTCCACGCGCGGCCGCGCTTCGCTTCAGCGCGCGTTCGAGCGTCTGAGGCCGGAAGCCCTCGAGCCGGGTCCAGAGGCCAACATAGGGAGTGGAGCCGAGCTGTGCCTGCAATCCGGCGATCCGCTCGACCGCCTGGACGACCGGCAGCTTCGCGCGCCTGAGCAGCAGCTGTCGCGCGAGCGTCGCGCGGTTCAGCTCGCGCTGCGTCAGGACACGCTCGGCCACCCCAGTACGCTAACGCCGTGCCTACTCGCGCCCGCTTCGCGCCGAGCCCGACCGGCTACCTGCACGTCGGGGGCGCACGCACGGCGCTCTTCAACTGGCTCTTCGCACAACACGAGGGCGGCGAGTTCCGGCTGCGGATCGAGAACACCGACACGAGCCGTGAGGTGGCCGAGGCCGTCGACCAGATCCAGGCGACGCTGAGCTGGCTCGGTCTCACCGTCGACGGCGAGGTGACGTTCCAGATGGATCGGCTCGAGCAGGCGCAAGAGGTTGCGCGCCGGCTCCTCGAAGAGGGCAAGGCCTACGAGGACGAGGGCGCGATCCGCTTTCGCATGCCGGACGAGGGCACGACGGCCTGGAACGACCTCGTGCTCGGGCGGGTCGAGACCCCGAACGAAAAGCTCGAGGACCTGGTGCTCCTGCGCTCCGACGGCCGCCCGACCTACAACTTCGTCTCGCCGCTAGAGGACGCGCTCGACGGCATCACGCACGTGATCCGCGCCCAGGACCACGTCTCGAACACTCCCAAGCAGCTGAGGATCCTCGAGGCGGTCGGCGCAGAGCTCCCCGCCTACGCGCACGTCCCGCTGCTGAACGGCCCCGACGGGCGCAAGCTCTCGAAGCGCCACGGCGCGGTCACCGTCGAGGACTTTCGCGCGCGGGGCTACATCCCCGAGGCGTTCGTCAACTTCCTCGCGCTGCTCGGGTGGAGCTACGACGGCCACACCGAGGTGATGAGCCGCGAGGAGCTCGTCGAGCGGTTCACGCTCGATCGCGTCGGCAAGAGCGGGGCCGTCTTCGACTACGACAAGCTCACGCATCTGAACGGGATCTACCTCCGCGCGCTACCCGCTGACGAGTACGCGGACCGGCTCGTCGCCTACCTTCGAGAGCAGGGCTACGAGTGGGACGAGGCGCTCGTGCGGCAGGTTGCGCCGCTCGTGCAGGAGAAGATCGCGACGCTCGGCGAGTTTCCCACCTTCGCCGGGTTCTTCTTCGCGCGGGTCGAGCCGGACGGGCCGGTGGACGGCGACGTCGTTCCCGCCGCGTTCGAGGCGCTCGCGTCGGTGGAGCCCTTTGAGGCAGAGCCGATCGAAGCGGCCCTACGCGGTCTCGCCGAACGGCTCGGGCTCAAGCCGCGAGAAGCGTTTCAGCCGATTCGCCTGGCGCTGACTGGGTCGAAGGTGTCGCCTGGCCTCTTCGAGAGCCTCGAGGTCCTCGGCAAGGAGGAGTCCCTCGCGCGCCTGGGCAGCGGACGGGGCCGCGCCAGTGGGTCGAGCGCGCGCTGAAAGACCAGCCAGGCCCGCCTTCGGAAGAGCGGTGTGGGCTGAGGAAGTCGTTGCGCAGGATTTACCATTTCTGAGTGATAAAACGGTCAAGAGGGGGAAACAGATACGGCGGTGTCCGACACGACTGACCTCCCACGCCCCCCTCTGGTGCTGATCGTCGACGACGACGCGTCGCTGCGGCTGCTCTGCCGGGTGAACCTCGAGCTCGACGGCTACCGCGTCGTCGAGGCGCCAAACGTGGCCGCTGCCGAGGAGGCGCTGGCGGGCGGCACGGTCGATCTCGTCCTCCTCGACGTCCACATCGGCGCCGACGACGGGATCGAGCTGATGCGTTCGCTGCGACGGCGACAGCACGAGGCACCGGTCGTGCTCTTCACCGGGAGCGCGCGGATCGAGGGCGAGACGGCCGCCGAAGCCGACGGCGTCGTGCCGAAGCCGTTCCGGCTCGAGCAGCTGCTCGGAGTCGTACGCGAGCTCGCCCCCCGCTGACGTCCGGGGTCGGTAGATTCCCCGCGTCATGAGCGTCGCCGCCGTCCTGCGCCCTGCCGACTACGAGTCGCGCCTCCAGCGCTATCTGTTCGAACGAGCCGAGGAGGGCCGCGCGGTTCGCGTGGGCGAGAAGGAGATCTCCGAGCGCGCCGAGATCGTCGCTCGCTATACCGAGCTCTTCACGCGCGACCAGCTCGAGGCGCTGCGGCAGGCAGAGTCCGAGGCCAGTGCAGGCGAAGAGCGCGAGCGGCTTTACCGGCTGCGCAAGACCTGTGAGTCGGGCCTGATCTCGTCGGAGCTCGCGGCCCGTGAGGACGCCCTCGAGAACGCGGTCCTCGCGGCGCGGGTCGAGTTCAAGGGCGAGCAGCTGCCGTTGCGCACCGCGCAAGCGAAGCTCGCCGTGCTCGCCGGCTATGCCGACCGCGACGAGCTCGGCCGGGTGGCGACCGAAGTCTCGGCAGGGTTCAACGACGACCGCCTCGACGTGCTTCGGGCCGGGGAGGAGCTTGAGGCCGAAGTGAGCGGGATCGCCGACCCGGTCGAGCGGAACGAGGAGGAGAAGGGCATCTCGATCCGCGAGCTCGAGCGGGCGCTCGCCGCCGCGAGCGATGCGGCGACCAAGGTCTACGCGGAGCTGAAGGAGCGCTGGCTCGAACGCCTGCTCGGCCCGGAGCGCGAGGACGTGCCGAGCTCCTCGCACGTCGCCTACCTAAGGCGCCTCTCGCCGCTCGAGAGCATCTACACCAAGGAGCAAGCGGTCCCGACCTGCATGGACACGCTGACGCGTCTCGGTTTCGACCTCGAGAACGAGCCGAACATCAAGCTCGATCTCGACGACCGGCCGCAGAAGTCGCCGCGGGCCTGCGTGATCCCGGCCGATCCGCCGACGGTCGTCCACCTGATCACGCGCGCCCAGGGTGGGCTGCACGACTACCAGGCGTTCCTGCACGAGGCCGGGCATGCGCTGCACTACGCGCGCTGCGACCCCTCGCTGCCCTACACGTTCCGCAACATCTCGCGCGACCACGCGCTGACGGAGATCTACTCGTACATCGTCGAGGCGATTTCGCGTCAGCCGGGGTGGCACGCGCGCTACTTCGAGCTCTCCGACGAGGACGCGGCCCGGAACGCGGAGGCGACCGTCTTCATGGAGGCGCTCCTCTTCCGCCGCTACGCCGCGAAATTGCGATTCGAGCTCGACTTCTGGGGCCGCTTCCACGCGGACGGCGGCACGGACGCGGGCTACGCGGAGGGGCTCACCGAGGCAACCGGGATGGACTACCGCCGTGAGGGCTATCTCGCGGACATGGACGCCGGCTTCTACTCGGCCGACTACCTGCGTGCCTGGATCCGCGCCGCACAGCTCCGGGCGCATCTCGAGCGCGACGTCGGCGAGGACTGGTGGGCGAGCAGGGAGACGGGCGACCGCTTGCGGGACCTCTTCCGCGAGGGCACGAGGCCCTCGAGTGAGGAAATCGCCGCCCGCATCGGCTTCGACCCGCTCGACACCGGCCCGCTGCTCGCCGAGTTGGGCGTGTAGCTGCAGGTCAGCCGTCGTCCTGCATGTCTCCCAAGGCCGACGCTGTGTGAACTGCGAGACGAGCTCGCACCGCACTTCCGAGCAGCAAAGATTGCGCCAACAGGAAGCGAGGCCGCCGCCAGCCTCGCTTCGAGTCTCTCCCCTAAGGAAAAAGCCGCAGATAAGTCGTCAGGCCTCGCCGCATTGAAGCCTTTCGTGTCTTCCGAGGTCGCACCCGCCGCATGGGGCGCGCTCGGTTTGTGCCCTCACTATCGGAGAGGGCGGGCTGGTTGATCCATCACCCTTCTACGGTTGA
>JAWVDY010000102.1:0-10132 GCA_033856995.1 Gaiellaceae bacterium | reverse complement strand
CGTTCGTCAGCGCCTCCTGGACGATGCGGTACAGGATCGTCCGCGTCTCCGAGCTCGGCTGCTCCCGCAGCTCGTCCTCCAGCCGGTAGCTGACAGAATCGTCGTCTTCCGACTCGTCCAGATAGGTGGCAAGCGCGGCGGAAAGCCCCTCGTTGTCGAGCACCGGCGGTCGCAGCTCGAAGAGCAGGCGCCGGAGCCGCGAGATCGCAAGCTGGATCGTCTCCTCGAGCCCGTCGAGGAGCTCGAGCTGGTCCTTGTCGACGAGCTTGCGCCGCAGGATCTGGAGCCGCATCCCCGCTGCGGTGATTGCCTGGATCGAGTCGTCGTGGATGTCGAGCGCGATCCGCGCCCGCTCCTCCTCGCCCGACGCGACCAAGTGCGCGAGCAGGGCACGGCGCTCCGCCAGGTCCCGCTCGAGCTTTCCCTGGGCCTTCAGCTGCGTGATGTCGCGCGAGATCGAAGACGCGCCGATGATCGACCCGTTGGCAGCTCGGACCGCGGACGTCCTCAGCAGCACGTCGATCTGTGTCCCGTCCTTGCGCAGGCGCGCCGTTCCCAGCTGGTCGACCTCCTCTCCGCGCTTCAGGCGCTCGAGGATCGCCGGGAACTCATCCGGCTGGTCGGGCGGGACGAGGATCGACATCGAGCGGCCGACGATCTCCTCGGCGGTGTAGCCGTACATGCGCTCGGCGCCGAGATTCCAGCTCAGGACGACGCCCTCGAGCGACTTGCCGACGATCGCGTCGTCGGAAGCCCCGATGACCGCAGCGAGCTGCCTCGTCGCCTGCTCTGCGCTGTGCCGTTCGCTCATGTCGCGAACGAACGCGGTCACGAGCCGCCCGTCCTTGGATTCGATCGACGCCAAGGCGATGTCGACCTGGAACTCTGTGCCGTCCTTCCGCTGTGCCGTTAGGTCGAGGAACAGGCCCATCGGCCGGGTTTCCGGCGCGTGCGCGTAGCGCGAGCGTTGGCCGACGTGCTCGCCCCGGAAGCGCTCGGGTAGGAGCATCTCGACGGGCTTCCCAACGAGCTCCGAGCGCGAATGCCCGAACAGGCCGGTGGCGAGATCGTTGACGAGGACAATGCTCCCGTCCTGAGCTACGACCAAGACGGCGTCGGGGGACGCCTCCAGCAGCTCGCGGAACCGCTGCTCGCTCCGGCCGAGTTCCTCGTCGGCCTCGCGGCGTTCGCGCGCGAGCTTCACGAGTTCGTCCATCACGCCGGCGATCAGCTCGCTCGGGAAGCTCGCCTGACCGCGCGAGGCGCGGCGGATCGCTTCGACCACCTCTGCCGGGGTCACGCCCTTGATCAGATACGCGACGGCGCCGGCGCGAAGCATCTCGACGACCGTTGCCTGGTCCTCGTATGCGGACAGGGCGACGATCCGGGTCGCCGGAGACACCTCGCGAACCCCAGCGGCCGCCCCGGACCCGCCGCCGGGCATGCGCACGTCGAGGACCGCAACGTCGGGCTTCGTTTCGCCTGCGATCCGGATCGCCTCGCCCGCGCCCCCGGCGGCGCCGACGACCTCCAAGTCGTCCTCGCTGCCGATGAGGTCGCAGATCGCCTCACGCAGCGGCTGCTCGTCCTCTGCCACGAGCACACGAAGCACGGGTGTGACTTCCTCGGTGCTCATTGTCGGGCAGCGGGGCCTAGTGCTGTAAATCACATTATCTATCAGCAAGCCCAAATGTCAACCGAGGCGGCCGCCGTGCGCACCCCGGTCGCGACGATAATGGGCGCTTGCCGCCGATTCGCTGCCTCATTGCCGACGACCACCCGGCGATCCTCGACTCCGTCTCGCGCTTCCTCGAAGACGACGACGAGGTCGAGATCGTGGGCAAGGCGACCGAGGGAGAGCGCGCGTTGCGCGAGATCGAGGAGCAGATGCCCGACGTAGCGCTTCTTGACATCAGGATGCCGGGCCTCGGCGGAATCGAGATCGCCCGCCGGCTCGTCGCCGTAGGGGCCTCGACCGCCGTCATCCTCTACACGGGCCACCCCGACCGCTCGCTGCTGCTCGAGGCGCTGGACGCAGGTGCGCGCGGATTCCTGCTCAAGGAGGCGCCGCTCGACGACCTGACCCGCGCGATCCGGATCGTCGCCCAGGGCGGCACCTATGTGGATCCCGCTCTGGCCGGCGTGCTGGCGGGCCCAGGAGTGGCCGACCGCCTGCCCACGCTGACCAAGCGCGAACGCGAGGTCCTAAGGCTGCTCGCCGACGGAATGCGCAACGAGCAGGTGGCGCGGGAGCTCTCGATCTCGCCGCTCACTGTGCGCACGCACGTGAAGAAGGCGATGGAGAAGCTCGAGGCCGACACCCGCACCGAGGCCGTCGCGCGCGCGATGCGGGCCTCGCTGATCGCCTGACCTCGCGTAGGGGCGGGTCAGGACAGCTCGAGACCCTCGTGTGCGAGCTCGAGCGTCTCGATCGCGACCTCGTTGCCGAGCGCCCGGAGCTGCGGCCCCGCCCACTTCGACGGCCAGGCCCGGCGGAGCAGCCAGCGCGCAACCTCCTGGCGTTGCTCGTCGAGGAGCACGATCGCGACGTTGCGGCGGGTAATCGTCCCCTGCGCCACCTCTCGCCACCACTGGAAGAGCGCCGCGTCGCCGGCGAAGCCGCGCCGCAGCACGACGCGACCGTACTCCACCCGGCCGGGAAGCAGGCGCGCGGCCGACGTGGGATCGGTGCCTTCGCGGTAGGCGACCGCCTCGATGCGGGCCTCGGGCACGTCGGCCTCGCTGAAGCCGGCGGCCGTGATGCCGTCGATCTCGACGACGAAGTTGAAGTCCAGGTACGGATCGTCACGGCGCTGGGGCATCGGTCGGCACCTCCAGGTAGGGGAAGTCGCGGTAGGCGTCCAGGTCGTGGCGCACGGTTCGCGAGCGGCGCTCACCGTCGTCGGTGCGCCACGCGATGCTAGCCTCGAGCTGCGTCGGCTCCTCGCGCGCGAAGAAGAGAGCCGACCGGTCGAGGAAGATCCGGATCCGCCGCCTCGGCGCCAGCAGCTCGAGCCGCCGGAAGATCCGTAGACGGTCGATCCGCCGCTCCCCGCCGAGCCCGCGCAGCGGCTCCGCGAATCGCACGCGCACAGCGTGGGCCGCCCTGAAGCCGAAGTTTTCGAGGACCAGGAACAGCAGCCCGTCTTCGAACTCGACGTCGAGGATCACGTCCGCCTCGCGGGACGGGCGGCGGTGCTCCGCTGCGGCTCCGGGCACAGGGTGAGTCTCTGCCCTCGCGGGCCGTGACGCAAGCCGTGGCGGGTCAGCCGGGCGAGGAGACGGCGGTGAGATCGTTGCTCGCCGCGTTGCCCTCGATCGTCTCGCGCACCTTGCGCGCGAGCTCCTCCGAGCTGAACGGCTTCTGGATGAAGGCAGTGCCGCGCCGCAACAGGCCGCGGCGGACGATCGCGTCGTCTGTGTAGCCCGACATGTAGAGCACTGCGAGCCCCGGCCTGAGCACGCGCAGCCGGTCGGCGGTCTCGCGACCGCTCATCCCGCGCATGACGATGTCCGTGAGCAGCAGGTCGACGTTCGTCGTCTCGGCGATCGCGCCTGCTTCGTCGCCGTCGCTGGCGGTCGACACCGCGTAGCCGCGGTCGGTGAGGAGCTGGCTCACGATCGCGCGGACGGCGGGATCGTCGTCGACGAGCAGGATTCGCTCGCCGGAGCCGGAGCTCACCGCCGGCTGACGCTTCGACGGGTGCTTCACCCCGGACGCGCTGGCGAGCGGGAGATAGATCTTGAACGCGGTCCCGTGCTCCGGCTCGCTGTAGATCAGGATGTGGCCGCCGCTTTGCGTGACGATGCCGTGGACGGTCGAGAGGCCAAGGCCGGTGCCGACCCCCTTCTTCGTCGTAAAGAAGGGCTCGAACACGTGGGCCGAGGTCTCCGCGTCCATGCCGCAGCCGGTGTCGGTGACCGTGAGGAGCGCGTAGGCGCCCGGAGCCATGCCTCCGTTCTGCCAGGCGACGTCGGCCGCCGAGACCTCGAGCCGGAGCCTGCCTCCATGCGGCATCGCGTCGCGGGCGTTGATCGCGAGGTTCGCGACGACCTGCTCGAGCTGGCTCGGGTCGGCGTACACGAGGGCGGGCGTGTCGCAGGTGACCGTCTCGAGCTCGACGTCGTCGCCGATCATGCTTGTCAGCAGCTTGTCCATCTCGACCACGACGTCGCTCAGGTCGACGATCTGGGGCTGGAGAAGCTGCCTGCGGCTGAATGCGAGCAGCTGGCTCGTGAGCGCCTTCGCCCGCTCGGAGGCCGCCAGCATTTCCTGGACCTCGTCCGTCGGGTCGTCGCCACGGGCGATCGCCCGCAGGGCGAGCTCGCCGTAGCCTCTGAGCGCCAGCAGCAAGTTGTTGAAGTCGTGCGCGATCCCGCCGGCGAGCTGGCCAACGGCCTCCATCTTCTGGGCCTGGCGCAGCTGCGCCTCGAGGCTCTCGCGCTCGACGTCGGCCTCGTGGCGATGGGTCACCTCGAGGGTGATTCCGACCATTCCCGTCGAGGTGCCGTCGGTGGCGTAGGTCGGCGAGCCGCGGCCGAAGAGCCAGCGGATCGAGCCGTCGGTCAGGCAGATCCGGTACTCCGACTCGTACTCGTGCCGGCCGTCGATCGCGCTCGACACGGCGACGCGGACGCGGTCGCGGTCGTCGGGGTGCACGACGTCGAGGAAGCGTTCGAACGTCGGCTCGACGCTGCCGCTCTCGAGGCCGAGCAGGTCCCACATGCCGGACGTCCAGCGGGCCGTCCCGGCGACAAGGTCCACCTCCCACATGCCGGTCTGCGTGAGCTCTTGGGCCATGCGCAAGTCGCCCTCGCTACGGCGGAGCTCCTCGCGGGTCGCGATCGCCTCGGCGAGCGCCGTCTCCGTGGAGTTGCGCGACGCGTTGCTGGCGAGCGCGGCGATGATCAGAAGCGCGATGGCCGGGAACTCGAAGAGATCGAAGCTCCAGCCGTTCTCGACCAGCTTGGCCACCATGTCGCCGAGTGCGGCCGTCGCCGCGAGGATCGTTGCGCCGAACAGAAGCGTGCGTACGCGCCGGGGCCGAAACCCGTCTGAGCTCAAACGATCAGGCCGTCCCTGACCGCGGCGGCGACGGCCTCCGTGCGCGTGTGCGCGCCGAGGCGTGCGATCGCCTTGCGGACGTGCGTCCGCACCGTCTCCGGAGAGAGGAAGAGCTCCGCTCCGATCTGCTCGTTCGTCATGCCCTGCGAGAGGCCGCGTAGGACCTCGCGCTCGCGCTTCGTGAGCTCGGTCGACTTCTGGGCCGGCTTGGCGAACTGCGCTGCGAGCAGCGGATCGATGTAGGTCGTGCCCGCCGCGGCCATGCCGATCGCGCGGGGCAGGTCGTGCAGGGGTGCCTCCTTGAGCACGATGCCGAGCGCGCCGGCGTCGAGGGCGGCACGCGCGAGCGCAGGGGACGCGTCGCCCGTGTACAGCAGGAGGGCCGTTTCGGGCGCGCTGACCGCCGCGCGCCGGACCACGTCGATGCCGCTGAGGTCGGGAAGATGCTCGTCGACGAGGGCGACGGCAGGCTTTCGGCGCACGATGAGCTCGAGGGCCTCCGCTCCCGTAGCCGTGGTGGCGACGACACGGATGTCCTCGTCTTCGAGAAAGAGCGCGATCGACTTCAGAATTGCCGGGTGATCGTCGGCGATCAGGCAGGAGAGCCGGGTGTCTGTGGGCGTCATGGTCCTTCCATCGGCCGGAACGGGGCACCGGTCGATCCGTGTTTCGTACCCCCGCTCCTCCTGCAAATGGAGGAGGGCCGCCCATCGCGATGCGGGATCGATGAGACGCCGTTGTCGGTCGATCCGGCGAGGATGGGATCGGCGCGGTCGGAGAGAACTCGCCCCCGGGCTACGCGGGCTGAAGCGAGGGCAGCGAGGAATCCGCGGGCGCGGCCGCGAGCAGGCTGTCGATCGCGATGCGCAGCTCGTCGAGGACGACCGGCTTGAGCAGATACCCGTTCGCCGGGGTCAGCTCGGCGGAGTTCGGCGGCATGATGCTCACCGCGAGAATCGGGAGTGCCGGCGCGACGATGCGCACCTGGGCGGCGAGCTCACGCGACCGCGGATCGGCCGGCTCGATCACCAGCAGGTCGATCGTCGCCGCGCGCTCGGCCGTGACCGCCCACAATGCGAGCGGCTTGTGGCCGAGGCGCCGCACCATGTGCTCGAAGAGCGCACGGACGTCGGCGTTCGGCTCGCTGATCAGGATTTGTGCCACGTCCCGATGTTCGACTCCGGAGGAATGCTTTGAGCCCCCCGGCCCGTATGAAGACCGTATGAGCGCCGAGACGATCCTCGTAATCGACGACGACGACGACATCCGGCGCCTCGTGCGGACGTTGCTCGAGCGCGCGGGTTACGCCGTGCTCGAGGCGCCCGACGGTCGCGCCGGCCTACGCATCTTCTTCGCCCAGGCGCCCGATCTCGTCGTCCTCGACGTCTCGATGCCCGAGCGCGACGGCTGGGAGACGCTCGAGCGGATCCGCGACGTGAGCGAGGCGCCCGTGATGATGCTGACCTCGCAAACCGCCGAGACCGAGCGCGTCCGCGGCCTGCAGTCGGGCGCCGACGACTACGTCTCGAAGCCCTTCGGCCGCGACGAGCTGCTCGCGCGCGTGCAGGCGCTCCTGCGCCGCTCGGGCGCGCGTGACACCGACCACGAGGCGTACGCGGACGATCGGGTCGAGATCGACTTCGCGCAGCGCACGGTCGAGGTCGACGGGCGGTCCGTGCGGCTGACACCGCTTGAGTTCACGCTCCTGACCGAGTTCGTGCGGCACCCGAACCAGGTGCTGAGCCGCGAGCAGCTGCTCGAGCTCGTCTGGGACGATCCCTACGACGTCTCGGGCGACCAGGTGAAGCTCTACGTCGGGTACCTGCGGCGCAAGCTCGACCCGGAGGCACCCGAGCGGGTGCCGATCGAGACCGTGCGCGGGTTCGGCTACCGCTACCGCCGGGCCTAGATCGCGGTCCAACGGAGCGTCACTCGGCCGCTGCCGGCCGTTTGCACGCGGAAGTGGCGGGTTACTCCTGCTGCCACCGCTCCTGCGGCCCGGTCGCGCAACCCTGCGAGGAGCCCGCGGTAAACGAGCCGGCCGGTTCGCGCGGTGCGAATCGTGACCCGGATCCCAGCGCTCCCCTCGCCGGTGACGAAGACCAGCGCCGCGTTGTTGCCGCGATTCGAGACGCTCAGCGCCTCTCCGTGCCACGCGCTCGTGAGCACAGGCCGCTCCGCCGCGGCAGCGGCGGGCTGAGACGTCGCCAGGCCGGCGGTCGTCGCGATGCCTGCGCAGGCCGCGAGGGCGGCTGCAACCGGCACGAGAGGGCGAAATCCCACAGGTAGGTCTTCGGGCGTGGGGCCGCCCGCGGGATCGCCGATCCGGGGCACCGCAACTCGCCGCAAGCGGGTGCGCTCCGTACGGGATTCATACCGTCGGGCGGCTCGCGTTCCATCTCGGCCGTTGCTCAATGAGGTCAGCACCAACTCCCCGACCGGAAGGAACCACCACTATGAAACGCGGCACACTGATCAAGCTTCTCGGATCGTTCGCGGTCCTGGGCGCAGCGGCCAGCATCGCCGGCCTCGGCACCTTCGCGACGTTCACGAGCTCGACGTCTGCCAGCCAGACGATCGCCTCCGGAACCGTCTCGATCACCCTCGGCACCAGCGGCCCGGCCAACCGGCTCACCGTCGCAGCCTCGAACCTCGTCGCCGGCGACACCGTCCAGCGGGCGGCCGACCTGATCAACAACGGCACCGGCAGCTCCGACAACCTCGGCTCGATCCAGCTGACGACCTCGGCGTCGCCCAGCTCCACCCTCGACACAGACGTGGTCAACGGCCTCCAGATGACGATCGACAAGTGCTCGATCGCGTGGACCGAGACCGGCCCGCCTTACACCTACGCCTGCGGCGGCACCATCACGTCGGTGCTCGCGTCCCGCGCGGTGATCGGCAGCAGCCTCGCGCTCTCGAACCTCACGTCGCTCGCCACCGGCTCGACCGACCACCTGCGCGTGACGCTGACGCTCCCCGCAGCGGCTCCGAACGCCCTCCAGGGTCAGTCCTCGGCGATCACGTACGCGTTCACCGGCACCCAGCGCACCGCGGCCAGCAAGTAGTCCGACGATGGCGTCTTCGACGATGAACGATCCGGCGGGTAGCAATGCAGCGTGGATGACGCGAGGCGTCGTCCACGCTGCACGTCCGCCGCTCGGTGCCGCGCGGAAGCTCGGCAGGCTCGTCGTGCGGGCGCTGCTCGTGCTCTCCGTGCTCGCCTTCGTCACGGTCGCCGTCGGCCCGCGCTTCGGCCTCTACCGGCCGCTGACGGTGCTCTCGGGCAGCATGCGGCCGACCTTCAGTCCCGGCGATCTCGTGATCGTCCGGCCGGAGCCGCTCCGCGACGTGCGCGCCGGCCAGGTGATCGCCTACCAGGTTCCGGTCGGCGTCCACCAGGTCGAGACGCACCGCATCGTGCGCGTGCTGCACGGCGGAGCACACCCGGTCGTGCAGACCAAGGGCGACGCCAACAACGTGCGCGACCCCTGGACGGCAAAGCTTTCAGGCACGACCGCGTGGCGGCTGGCGGTCGTCGTCCCGTATGGCGGCTACGTGATCAACGCGCTCAGGAGCCGCGAGCTGCACTTCGCGGCTCTCGTGGTCGCCCCCGGCCTCGTCGCGCTGCTACTGCTCGCAAACCTCTGGGGCGTCTCGCCCCGCCGGCGCAGGACCGGCGATGTGGCGGCGTAACCTCGCCGCGCTCGCGGTCGCGGCCGCGGTCGGGCTCGTCTTCACGTCGCTCGCGATCGCGCAGTTCACGAACACCGTGAGCCGCGCGCTCCCGCTCTCCAGCACCACCCTGGCACCCCCGACGGCGGTGACCCCGACGCAGACCAACTGCCGGAACAGCAAGCCTCCGGAGATCACCATCGCCTGGACGGCCACGCCGTCAGCGTTCGCCACCGGCTACGTGGTCGAGCGCGCCCCGGCAACGGGCGGGCCCTTCGCCACGATTGCGACGCTCGCGAGCGGGACGACCTCGACCGTCGATCCCGACCTCACGCTTGCGTACACCACGACGTACTTCTACCGCGTCAGCTCCACCTTCCACTCCTGGACTGGGACGTCGACCGTCGCCTCCGTAACTACGCTCAGCAACAAGTGCGCCTAGTCCAAAAGGAGGAGTGGCAAGGGTCGTAAGCGAGGATCCAGAGCGCCACCCTTCTGCGCGATGAGTACACGCATATGGAGCTTCGCGCACACCTCGGCACCGGACGGCGCCTGGCCGTCCCCCGCAGCCTCGCGGCCGGATACGGCGCAGTCGCGTCGCTGCTCGTGATCGTCTACTTCCTGCCCGTTACCTCGGACAACGTCCAGGTGGCGATCTACGAAATGCTCGGGATCGGCGTCCCGGTCTCGATCGTGATCGGCCTGCTTCGCTACCGCCCGGCGAACAAGGTGCACTGGCTGCTCTTCCTCGCAGGCTTCACAAGCTGGGCGGTCGGCGACGCCTATTGGAACTACTACCGCTGGATCCTCCACGCGCAGGCGGGGTACCCCTCGTTGGCGGACGTGGCGTACCAGTTCGGCTATCCGATGCTGATCGTCGGTGCATTCGCGCTGACCGCCGGGCGGCGCAAGCCCAGCCTGCGCGAGCTGCTCGATGCCGCGATCGTCGCGGTGGGCGCCGCGACCCTGGCCTGGACCGTCCTCGTCGAGCCCGCGCTCATGCAATCGGGCCTCTCGGCGGCCGGCACCGCCTTCACGATCTCCACCCCTGTGGCGGACGTCGTGCTGCTGCTCGCGGTCGCCGAGCTTGCGTTCCGCACCCGCATCACGAACGTCGCGCTGCGCTGCGTGATCGCCTCCTTCGGCTTCACGCTCCTGGCCGACGTCGCGTACAGCTATCTGAACCTCCACGGCGGCTACACGAACGGGATGTTCATCGACGGCGGTTGGATGCTCGGCTACGCGCTCCTGGCCGTGGCCGCCCTCCATCCGTCGATGGCGACCATCCGCCCGGTCGTGCAGGCCAAGATCTCCCGCCCCACGGGCTGGCGCTTGGCCATCCTCGGCGCCGCGCTCTTTGCTGCGCCGCTGGCGCTCCTCGCAGACTTTCTC
>JAWVDY010000101.1:0-3407 GCA_033856995.1 Gaiellaceae bacterium | reverse complement strand
GCGACGAGGAGCATCGCGCCGAGGAGCGTGTGCAGAAGCTCACCGACGATCACGTCCACGAGATCGACGAGCTGCTGAAGAAAAAGGAAGCGGAGATCATGGAGGTGTGACCCGCTTGGGCGCGCCGAACCTCCAAGCCGTGGACGAAGGAGCGCGGGCAGACGACGCCCGTACCGTCGCGATCATCATGGACGGGAACGGCCGCTGGGCCGAGAGCCGCGGGCTGCTGGTCGCAGACGGCCACCGCGAGGGTACGAAGGCCTTGCGTCGCACCGTCGAGGCTGCGATCGAGCTCGGCGTCGAGACGCTCGCCGTCTATGCCTTCTCCACGGAGAACTGGTCGCGGCCCATCGGCGAGGTCGACTCGCTGATGGAGATCTTCGGCGAGACGATCGAACGGGAACTGCCGGACCTTGCCCGCCAGGGCGTGCGCACCCGTTTCATGGGCCGCCGCGACCGCGCGCCGGACGAACTGCGGGAACAGATCGAGGGCCTCGAGGCGGAGACTGACGCCAACGACCGGCTCAATCTCTGGATCGCGTTCGACTACGGTGGGCGGGCGGAGCTCGTCCAGGCGGCACGGCGGCTCGTCGAGGCGGGCGTCAGTCCGGCCGAGATCGACGAGGACGCGCTGCGCGCGAACCTCTATGCGCCGGAGCTCCCGGATCCGGACCTGCTGATCCGGACAAGCGGCGAGCTGCGCATCTCGAACTTCCTGCTCTGGCAGCTCGCGTACGCGGAGCTCGTGTTCGTCGACCGGCTCTGGCCGGACTTCGGCCGGGACGACCTCGAGCACGCGCTTGCTGCCTACGCGCAGCGCCGCCGCCGTTACGGCGGGCGATGAGCTCGTTCTGGTCTCGCATCCTCGTCGCCGTCGCCGGGCTGCCCGCGGTGCTCGGCCTCGTCTGGCTCGGAGAGTGGTGGCTCTGGCTGCTCGCAGCGGCGGCAGGCTTGGTCGCTCTGCACGAGTTCTACGGGATGGCCAGGGCGCTCAGACCCCTTGTCCTCGCCGGCTACACGGGGCTGCTGCTGACGCTCGTCGGCGCACAGCTCGGCGGGCCGGCGTGGATGGTCGGTGGCTTTGCGACGACCCTAGGGCTCGCATTCCTGCTGAAAGGCATCTCCGAGACGAGGCAGTCGCTGACGGTTGCGGTCGCGGCCACCGTGCTCGGCGCCGGCTGGGTCGGGCTCGGGCTCTCGTACATCCTGCTGTTGCGCGCGCTTCCCGAGCACGGCCGGCTCGCGGTGTTCACCGTGCTCCTCGCGGTCTTCGGAGCGGACACGCTCGCGTTCTTCGTCGGACGCCTCGTCGGCCGCCACAAGCTTGCGCCGGTGATCTCGCCGGGCAAGACGTGGGAGGGCCTGGTCGCGTCGACGGCGGCCGCCGTGTTGATCCCGTTCTTCGCGCTCTACCACCAGCACTTCCTCAGCGTCGGCGAGTCGCTCGTGCTCGGCGGCGTGATCGCTGTCGTTGCGCCCCTTGGCGACCTGTTCGAGTCGGCCGTGAAACGCGATTTCGTCGTCAAGGACAGCGGGCGGCTGCTTGCCGGGCACGGCGGAGTGCTCGACCGGCTCGACGCGCACCTCTTCGCCGCGGTCGCGGCCTACTACACGATCCTCGCCTTCACCTAATCCGCTAACGACGGTCGTTCGTACACTTCGAGCAGATGACGCGGATCGCCCTCCTGGGGGCCACAGGCTCCATCGGCCGCCAGGCGCTCGAGATCGTCGCGGCGCACCCGGAGCTCGAGCTCGTCGCGGCCGCGTCCGGGTCGCAGGAGATCGAGGGCCTTGCCCCGCTGACCCAGGTCGGCGGCGACCTCCCCGAGCTGCTCGAGCGCGCGAAGCCGGACCTGGTGCTGAACGCGGTCGTGGGGTTCGCCGGACTGCCGGCCACGCTCTGGGCGCTCGAGCACGGCGTGACGCTGGCGCTTGCGAACAAGGAGAGCCTCGTCGCCGCCGGAGAGCTCGCGCTGGGCGCGCAGGAGCGGGGAGGGGGACTTCTGCTCCCGGTCGACAGCGAGCACTCGGCGGCCTTCCAGTGCCTCGAGGGTCGCTCCGCCGAGCAGGTCGACTCCCTCGTCCTCACCGGCTCCGGCGGGCCGTTCCGCGGGCGCACGCGCGACGAGCTCGAGGACGTCACGCCGGAGGAGGCTCTGGTCCATCCGACGTGGAGCATGGGGCCGAAGATCACCGTCGACTCCGCGACGCTCGCGAACAAGGGGCTCGAGCTGATCGAGGCGCACTTCCTCTTCGGCGTCGACTACGAGCGGATCGAGGTCGTCCTCCAGCCGACATCGGTCGTGCACGCGCTCGTCCGCTTCCGCGACGGCGCGTCGCTCGCTCACCTCGGCTACCCCGACATGCGCGTGCCGATCGCCTTCGCGCTCACCTACCCCGGGCGGGCAGCGACGCCGGTTCCGCCGCTCGACTTCTCGCAGAAGCTCGTCCTCGAGTTCGAGCCGCCCGACCTCGAGACGTTCCCACTGCTCGCCCTGGCGCGATCGGCCGGCGAGCGTGGCGGCACCTACCCGTGCGCCTTCAACGCGGCGAACGAGGTCGCCGTGGCGGCCTTCCTCGAGGGGTGGCTGCCGTTCCTCGGCATCGCCGCCACCGTCGAGGAAGTGCTCGCTGGGGTCGCGGGCGCTCCCGCACACGACCTCGCTGATCTCGTCGAAGCCGACAGGGAAGCGCGCCAGCTCGCAGAAAGGGCCGCAGTCGCATGAGTGTCCTCGTCGCGATCCTCGGTCTCGCGCTGCTGATCCTCATCCACGAGGCCGGCCACTTCTTCACGGCGCGCGCCGTCGGGATGCGGCCGCGGAAGTTCTACCTCGGCTTCCCGCCGGCGCTGCTGAAGACGACGCGCAAGGGGATCGAATACGGAATCGGCGTCGTCCCGTTCGGCGGCTACGTAAAGATCCCAGGCATGCATCGGCCCGCGCCGTCGGATCTCGACGCGCACTTCGGGACCGCGCTCTACGAGGAGCCGCGCCTACTGCCTGACGTGGAGCGGGTCAAGCGCCTCGTTGCACAGGAGCAACTTGACCAGGCGGGCGTCGATCTCGGGACGCTCGAGCGCGCGCTGCACGCGGCGACGCTTTCGCCAAAGGCGCGCAAGGCCGCCGACCGAGGGTTGAGCGAGCTCGCGGACGGCCTCGGCAGCGACGCCTACTGGCGCCAGCGCACGTGGAAGCGGCTGGTGGTGATCGCCGCGGGGCCGGGCACCAACCTGGTGTTCGCGATCGTGCTCCTGGCAGCCGTCTACATGCTCGGCATCCCTTCCGACGCCTCGCGTCGCGTCGGCGACGTGATCCCGGGCTCGCCTGCGGTCACCGCCGGGCTGCACGCCGGCGACCGCATCGTCGGCGTGAACCGCGTCCCGGCCTACACCTTCACGGACGTACGGG
>JAWVDY010000100.1:0-3566 GCA_033856995.1 Gaiellaceae bacterium | reverse complement strand
ACGACGGAGTCGGCAGGAAGCTAACGATCCCGAGAGCCACAGCGACCGCAAGCGCGAGCGGGAACTGACGCCGCCAGATCGACCATAGAAGGCCCAGCGCGGCGGCGAGTACCAGCACACCGAACTGGATACCGAACGCCCGGTCAGTGGGCTCGAGGCCGAGTAAAGTCGCAGCTGTCTGCGCCTTCTCGTGCATGTCGCCCACGAGCCCGTTCGGACTCTTTAACGAGTGATAGCGCACGGTGTCGAACAGAAAGGCCCGCGGCCGCAGGACGAGCAGCACGAGGCTCGGGACGAGGGGCGGGCAGATCCCGGCCGTAAGCGATCGCAGCCGCCGCGCGCGCAGGGCGGCCAGGGCGAAGACTGGTACGACCGCAACGAGTAGCTGCCGCGTGTCGATTGCGAGTCCGAGCAGCGCTCCGGCAGCAAGCCAGCAGCCACCCTCGGCGAGCGAGAACGCAGCGACGAGGAGCAGCGTTGAGAGCGCGAACGTCTTGACGATGGTGAGGTAGCCGAAGACGAGGCCCGAACCCGCGTAAACGACAACAGCGGCGAAGGCAGCCGGACCACCGTGCCTGCTCCGGACAAGGCGGTGAAGCAATAGCCCGGCCGCGACCGCGAACGCGACCGAAAGTCCGCGCAGGGCATACCACGATTCGCCCGTCAGCGCGCCGACCGGCCCGTAGACGTAGGGCAGTAAAGGTGTCTGCTCGTAGAAGAAGTCGCGGTACGGGAGGTAGCCGTGCACGGCGAGCCGCGAGGCGTAGGCGTAGACGCCTTCATCGCCGTCGACGTAGCGCCAGACAGCAAGCGGGATCAGCACCCCCGCCTGGACGACCACTACGAGCAAGAGTTCGGAGAGCCGCCGGCATCTCATCCATTCGGATTCTCACGCCGTACTTGGACGTTTGCGCCGACCGACCTATGATGAGCCGGTCTTTCGGCGGGAGGCTCGTTCCGTGACGTCTGTTGGCACATTCCTGCTCGCGGCTGCACTGGCCCTGCTGTTTTCGGCTGCCGTGAGGCACCTGCCCGGGCCTCATGCCGTACCGATCCCGGACCGTTGGCACACGACCGTGACGCCTGTGACCGGGGGCATCGCGCTGTTCGCGGCGTTCGTCCTTGCGGTGCAGCCCGCGCTCAACAGCGGTGCGATCGCAACGTGGTACAAGCCGGTGATCGCCATCGCCGCCGTCGCCTTCGCCCTCGGGCTGCTGGACGACATCGTCCCCGTTCCGGTGGCGCCGAAGCTCGCAGGTCAGCTGGGCGTCGCCGGGCTTGCGGCATACGAGGGGATCCGCCCAGACTGGGTGCGGCCGTCTCTTGGCATCCCGATCGCCTGCCTGGTGCTCGTCGCGAGCATGAACAGCCTGAACCTTCTCGACAACATGGACGGGCTAGCTGCGGGCACAGCGGCGGTCGCGGCGCTTGGGCTGGCGCTCGTTGCTGGCCTCGTCGAGCACGCCGGCTCGTCCGTCGTCGCAGCGGCACTCGCCGGCGCGTGCCTGGGCTTCCTCCCATTCAACTTCCGTTCCGGAAGGCCGGCAACGCTCTTCATGGGCGACTCAGGCTCGCAGCTGCTCGGCTTCACGCTCGGCAGCCTCGCGCTGCTTACGAGCCCCGGAGGCGCCGGCGGCGTCGCCGCCGCGATCGCGGCGCCACTCCTGATCCTCGCCGTGCCCGCACTCGACACGGGGCTCGTCCTCATCGCCCGGTTTGGCGAGCGGCGGCCGTTCTGGCATGGCGGCCGCGACCATTCGTCCCACCGTTTGGTCTACCGCGGCCTGACGGAGCGCCGCGCCGTCGCCGTGCTGCTCGCTCTCACCAGCACCTGCACGGCGACTGCGGTCGCGATCGTGATCTTTCAGGATGCCCTCGTCACGTCCATCGCGAGCGGCCTCGCCCTCCTTGTGCTCGCCGCCTTCGGCCGGCAGCTGGCCCTTGTCCGGAGCGCCGAGGCCGATGCGAGCAAGGCCTACGCGGCGCAGACGTAACAGCGACAACCGCGGACGAGGCCACCCATCCTAGAGACAGAGGGTCCCTAGCCGGGTAGTGGACGTAAGCAGCTCGCGCGCCCGCTCGGCGCATGCTCAGGTTTCAGGGCTTCTGTGACCTTCGCGGCGATACCACGCCACAGTCCGCTCGAGGCCCTCGCGCAGCGGGGTGCGGGCCCGGAAGCCGAACAGCGCCTCGGCCCGCGAGACGTCCAGTCGCCGCCGAGGCTGACCGTTTGGCTTTGATGCGTCCCAGCCGATCAGGCCTTCGTAGCCCGTGACCTCCGCAACGAGACGCGCGAGATCGCGGATCGAAATTTCGTCGCCCGTGCCGAGGTTAACTGGGTCCGAAGCGTCATACAGCTTCGCCGCGAGGGCGAGCGCCTCAGCGCAGTCCTCCACGTAGAGGAACTCCCGTGTCGGCGACCCATCTCCCCAAAGCACAATCTCCTGCTCGCCGCGTTCGCGCGCGTCGACCATCTTCCGGATAAGCGCCGGGATGACGTGGGATGCGGCGAGATCATGGCTGTCCCCTGGCCCGTACAGGTTGACCGGGAGCAAGTAGATCGAGTTCAGGCCGTACTGCTCGCGGTAAGCCTGAGCGCCGACGAGGAGCGCCTTTTTCGCGATGCCATATGGTGCGTTTGTTTCTTCGGGGTACCCGTTCCAGAGATCCGCCTCGGAAAAAGGGGTGGGCGTGAATTTCGGGTAGGAGCAGATCGTTCCGACGAGTACGAGCTTTTCGACGTTGGCGCGCCGGCTTTGCTCGAGGATATTCGTCCCCATCACGAGGTTTGCGTACCAGAAGCGACCCGGGCTCATCCGGTTCGCGCCTATTCCCCCGACCTCGGCGGCGAGGTGAAACACGAGTCTTGGCCGTGTCTCGGCAAAGAGCCGCTCCACATCTTCGACGGCAGTCAGGTCGAAGTCGCGGCTCCGTACGACGAAGGGGTCGAGCCCTTCTTCTTGCAGCCGTGCGACGAGATGCGAGCCAAGGAAGCCAGCACCTCCCGTCACGAGGACCCGGTCCGCCGCCACGATCAAAGCTTAGTCTGCCGAGGTCGAAAAGTCGCGTCGCGGCTCAGCCGCTGGCTGCCGCGTTTGCGCGGTCGTCGTCTCTTCAGCGATGGTAAGGCCGATGCAGGGTGGTGTGTCGAATGGAAGCCTCCGGCGCCTTACGCTAGGGCTCGAACTGAGGCTCGATGTCGTCGTTGCGAGCGCGAGCTTCGCTGTCGTCGCCGTGCTCGGGTTCGCAGACGGTGGTTATTTACAGAGGACATGGCGACTGAGCCTGTTGGCGCTGCTTGCGATGGTCGGCGCGGCGCTTCTCGCGCGCGGCCGAATCACGCTCCGTCGGAGCGGGCTCTGGATGGTCGGGGCGCTGACGGCACTGGCGAGCTGGACGGCCCTATCGACGATCTGGGCCGACGTTCCGACGATGCCGCCTCCGGAGGCGGAGCGAACGCTTCTTTACGCCGTCGCCGTGCTGGCGGTCCTGCTTGGGTGCTCAAAGAGTTCGCTGCCGTATCTGCTAGGCGGTGCGCTTGCCGGGGTTACGGCTGACTGCGCGTA
>JAWVDY010000099.1:0-3320 GCA_033856995.1 Gaiellaceae bacterium | reverse complement strand
AAGCCGCTCGCGGAGCTCCGCGAGCGGCGTCCGCGCGGCACTCTGTCCGACCGGCTCCGCGCGCTCGGCGATGTTCTCTTGCGCCGACTCGAGGTCGGGCTCGGGATGTTCGCCGAGCTGCGGGTCGTCCGCGCGTCCCGATACCGGAAGCTGGTCGAACGCGAGATCCTCGTCGTCGCGCTCGAGCATCCGCCGCGCGACGCGCGCGAGCACGGCGTCCGGCTCCAGCGGTCCCGCCGGCCCGTAGGGTGCGACGTCCTCCCGCTCGCCGACCGCAGGCGGCGCGTCGCGCACGAGCAGCCTGGTCTCGCCGCGGGCGCGCGAGAGCGCGGTATAGGACCACCCCCTCGTCAGCTCGCCGACGCTGGCCACCACCGTCGCCCGCTCGACGGTCCCGCCCTGCATGCCGTGCCCGGTCAGGGCGTAGGCGTGCTCGACGTGCTCCGCGACGTAGCTCGCGGGCAGCTGCCGCTTGGTGTGCGCGTCGGTCTCGAGCACCACGCCGCCGCGGTCCGCGTGGCGGACGATGCCGCGCGTGCCGTTGTCGACGTCGAGATCCCGCTCGTTGCTGCGGCAGATCACGCGGTCGCCGACCGCGACCGTCACCGTCCCGTACACGTGGTCCTCGCCGAGCGCGCCAGCGTCGCGGCGCTGCGCGCGGGCGACACGGTTCAGCGCGCGGCGCGTGGCGTTGTCGCGCGCGATCAGGACGCTCTGCTCGAGCCCGTGCGTCTGCACGCCACCGGCCCACTCGGCGACGGCCCGCTCGAAGACTGCCGGTCCGTCGGGGAGCACTTCCACGCGCCCGGCCGGGACAGCCCAGTCGAGCCAGCGCTGCGGCTCGCCGTCGTGCAGCCCGGCGAGCGCGAACCGCTCCGCCGCGTCGCGCTGCCGCATCACCTCCGTCAACCTGACGGCGCCGAGGCGGTCGCCGACCGCGCGGAGCCAACCCCCCGCCTGCACTGACGGGAGCTGACCGGGGTCGCCGATCGCGACGACCTTCGCGCCGACCGCTGCGGCGTGCGCGAGCAGCCGCTCGGTCTGCCTCGTCGACGCCATCGCGGCCTCGTCGAAGATCACCACGCTGCGCTCAGGCAGCGCGTGTACGTTGGCGATCGCGAGCAGGCGGCTGTCGAGCGTCCGCGCCGGGATCCCCGCCTGCTCGGCGCGCTCGCGCCCGGCGCGCGCCGACGGCGCGACGCCGATCACCGGGTAGCCCGCAGCCGTGTAGAGCTCGCGCAGCACGCCGGCCGTGTAGGTCTTGCCGGTGCCGGCAAGCGCCTCGATCACGTCGACGCCGTTGCCCGAGCCGGCGACGGCGCGCACGGCAGCCGCCTGCCCGCGGTTCAGGGTGCGCGGTGACGCGTCGATCGCGGCGTCGACCGCGTGTCGGGTAGGCGCGCCACGCCCTCACCGGCGCGCGCGGTCGCGGTCTCGATCAGCCCCGTTCGCGGTCAACGAGGTCAACGCTGGTCAGCGTGCCGCGGGTGGTCGCGAGGACGTCGCCGCGGCCGGCGAACCGCTCGCCGAGCTCCCGCACCGTGTCGACTCGGGCGCCCTGCGCGGCGGCCGCGGCGAACTCGCGAAGCACGCTCCACCGGTCGAAGGTGTTCGCGAACTCGGTCAGCCCGGACGGCCCCGTGAGCGCTCGCCCGAGCTCGCCCTCAGCCACCGGTTCGCCGGCGAGCTCGAGCGCCCCGTCGGACGGAATTTCGCCACTCGCGAGCCGCTCGACGCCGCCGGCGATGACACGCTCGACGAGCTTTCGGTCGAGGCCGTGCTCGGCGGCCCGCGCCGCGATTTCCTCGCGCCATGTGTGCGTCTCGATCCCGTATTGCTTGCGATCCCGCGTGGCGATGGCGCCCCACTGCGAGCGCTCCGCCCGCGTCAACGGCCGGCCGATCTCCGCCTCCCGCGCGTCGATCGCCGCCTGCACCTGCAAACGGCGCTGCGAGAAGACCACCAGCACCTCCGGCGGCAGCGCCTCGAGCTCCGCCGCGCCCTTCACCACCGGGCCCCACTCCAGGCCGATCCGGTCGCGGACCGCGGCCCGCAGATGGCCCTGGTAGAGGAAGCCGGCGGTCCTGGCCGCCCGGTAGATCGACGGATGATGCAACGCCGTGTAGCGGCCGTCCCCGCCGCGCGCGAGGTTCGCCGCCACGACATGCGTATGCAGCTGCGGATCAAGCGCCCGGCTCATCCGGTGGCGGTAGGCCGCAGCGATCAGACCCCCGGCGTGCTCGAAACCGCGTGCCGCCCTTCCCGCGGCGCACGAACGCCGCCTCCCGCTCGAGAAACCCCAGCGCCGCCCGCACGGCCTCCTCGTGGCAGCCGACGAGCGCCGCCGAGACCTCCGCCGGCGCGACCGCGAAGAGCACGCTGACCGACTTCGGCGCCGAGAACATCAGGTCAAGCGCCGCGACCTCGGGCTGGCTCCGGCCCGCCCGCAAGCGCTCTCCCGCCGCGCGCGGGTCGCGCCCCTCGAGCAGCGCGTTGAACTGGCCGGCCTCGACGCGACCCTCGAGGCCCAGCTCGCGCGCGCCCTCGCCCGCCCATTCACCGGGAGCCTCGCCGCGGCCCGCGTAGTAGTCGTCGCGCCCATGCGCGACCTGCTTCGCGTAGTAGCCCTGCTGGCCCAGTCCGAGCTTCCCGATCGACAGCACGACGGCAAAATAGCCAAACCGCTCACCTTTGGTGATACTGTGTGCGGACGCGGCGAAGCCGCGGAGCGGGGCGCTTCCTCGACGCTGCCGGAGGGTCAAGGGGGCTGGGCGACGACATCAGCGCGCCGGCGGCGAGAGCGCTGCTGAGGGCGGCGGAGGAGACCGCGAGCTTATGGTCGGGGTCTCAGACGCGGCGAAGCTCGAACCACTCGCGACCCGGCGTGAACCGAAAGCGGCATCGCGGAGAACGTGCTCGTTGCCCTCATGCTCGGCATCGCCGTGCACCCGGATCAGCCGCACGGCGTACATGCAGCCTGTCGACCACTCCCTCACGTTTCGCGTCACGTCGGCGCGTCGCGCTCAAGTCGCCCAGCCCTCGCCGGGCCGCCACGTGCCCGTCGCGAGGGTGCGGGCCAGAATCGGGTCGAACAGCGCGCCGGCGACGCGGTAGCCCTCGGTGACGTCGTCGGTGGCCGGAAGATCGCGCGCAAGGCGCCGCCACGGCGCAGTCCACTCCACGGGTGGCTCCGGCAGCGCCCCAGGCACGATGTGCTCGGCGCGCCGGTCGAAGATCACGGTGATCGCCTCGGTGATCTTGGCAGCGTCGATCGCGGAAGTGTTGGCAATGACGACGACGTCGACGAGGTCCTTGACGCG
>JAWVDY010000098.1:0-5268 GCA_033856995.1 Gaiellaceae bacterium | reverse complement strand
ACTTGCGGAGGCGACGACTCTTCCCGACCGAGTGACGATCTGGCCCGTGAGTCCCGCGGCGAAGCTCGTCTTCAACGCAAGGAAGACCCGTCCGTGCACCCAGCGCTTCGGAACCGGCTTCGCGAAGCCGCACGACGTGTGCGTCGTCCCTCCACCCGTCGGAGGCAGTTGACAGCCCGGCGCGCAGGCCGGATCGGGGGTTTGGCGGAACGGCGCCTTGAGCTGGAGCGCGAGCTCCTTGACGGCATCGTTCGGATTCAGGTGGTTTATGAACGCATCGGCATCGATTCCTGTGTAAATGGTCATCCCGGTATGGTTGCCGATCACGCCGTACGACCAAGCGAGCGGCCAGCCGCCGTGCGGGATGCCCTTGTTTGCACCGGCGAGCGCCGGCACCCAGTTTGGCGTTCCCGTCGTCATCGCGTTCATGTCGTTGATCAGGTCTCGGTCGGTGACGAGCTGGGAGGGCTCGAGGTAGTAGGGGCTGGACGGTTTGTCGCTGGCGAGGAAGTTCTCGCCTGAGGGGAAGGAGACAACGGATAAATTCGGCTTGCCCTTGAAGTTCTCACCGCTCGAGGTCTCCGAGAAAGGGTGGATGAACGTCGCGTAGGTCTGGGAGCCCGTGCCGTCGGAATCCCAGATCATGACCTTGTGCGTAGCGGCGAAGGCGTTGATCGCCGCTTGCCCGCTCGTGGAGATGCCGCTCCAGCGGATCCCGTACAGGATCACCGTGTCGTACTTGCTGAGTGCCGCCAGCGTGACCTTGTTTGCCGGGAGCTGCGTGAAGTGATACGAGGCGACTTGCGGATTGTTGACGGGCAGCGCCGGCACGCCGAAGTAGCCTCGGTAAGGCGGCGGCTTGAATCCCGGGACGACGGCGACCTGGGAACTTGACTGTGTGGCTCCTGTGGCGCCCCGGCCGTGCCCGGGGTATTCCATCAACGCAGCCGACAGGAGGAGTGCGGTGGCGCCCGCGATCAAAATGCGCGCGGCGCGCGGCCGGATCTGATTTCTCCCCACGTTCCTTGACCCCTTTCTGATTCTTTGACCCCACCGGCCTCGAGACACGTGCCGGCCGTATCGCAGCGTATTGCCCCGCGCGCAGATTGCAACACCTCTCTGTCGGACGACGCAGACGATTCCCAGCTCTCGCCGACGAGTTGCGGTTGACCTCGCGGCCGCTCCGTCGGATGATCCTCAGGCAGGAGGGCTGAACGTTGGCACGGTCCATCTACGAGTACATGCGTCGGCATCATCTGGCGCTACTTGCGCTGTTCGTCGCGCTCGGCGGGACGTCCGTCGCGGCGACGAACGCGAGAGGGTCGGCAACAACGCCTGGGGGATCACGATGCGCAACTCGGATGCTTTTAACGCCGGTAGCATCACCGCCCGCGCCTACTGTCTCGCAGGGTAGGGACCCATGCATATGTCCGGCGGCTGGGCGACGAGGTGAAGCGTGGTCCCTGCCTAGGCGATACCTAGTAAGGTCTCGCGCGTGCCAAAGGCGTTCTACAGCGCGAGCGAGGCGGCGAAGCTGCTCGGGATCAGTCTCGACACGCTGCGCCGATGGGATCGTGACGGGAAGATCGCGACCGCTCGCGACACCGGGAACCGGCGCATCGTCGCGGCCGCCGAGGTGCAGAGGCTGCGGGGTGAGACGAATGGCGGGCACCTCAGCGCGCGCAACCGGCTCAACGGCACGGTCACCGATGTTCGCGTCGAGGGATTGATCGCGCAGGTCGAGCTCGTCGTCGACGAGTCGGCACGCCTCGTCGCCATCGTCACCGCGGACGCCGTCGAGGAGCTCGGCCTCAAGCCTGGGATGCATGCGGCCGCTGTCGTGAAGGCGACGTCCGTGATGGTGGAGCACTCGTGAAGCTCGGTCTCGTGCTTGTGCTGAGCCTGGTCGCTGCGCACGCGGGCACGACGCGGCCGACCGTCTACGCGGCGTCGTCCCTCACCGACGCGTTCCCGAAGATCGCACCGCAAGCGCGCTTCTCGTTCGCGGGCTCGAATGCCCTTGCGGCGCAGATCCGCCAGGGCGCACCGGCCGACGTCTTCGCCTCGGCGAACATGAAGATCCCGCTCGGCCTCTACGGAGACGGCTTCTGCTCCAAGCCGGCCGTGTTCACCCGCAACTCGCTGGTGCTGATCGTGCCGCGCAGGAACCCGGCGCACATCCACAGCGTCGACGACCTGCGGCACAAGGGCGTCAAGCTCGTGATCGCCGCCAAGGGAGTGCCGGTCGGTGATTACACGCTGCAGGTGCTGCAGAAGCTCAAGCTCACCCGAGCTCTGAAGAACGTGGTCAGCCGGGAGACAGACGTGCGCGAGGTGCTCGCCAAGGTCGCGCTGGACGAGGCGGACGCAGGCTTCGTCTACCGGACCGACGCGAGAACGGTGCCGAAGAAGGTGCGGACGATTGCGATCCCGCCGCGCGGGCGGGCCAACATCGAGTACGGGATCTGCGTCGTCCTCGCAAGCGGCAACAAGCCGGCCGCACAGGCGTTCGTCAAGCGCGTGCTGGGCAAGCCGGGGCAGACGGTCCTGCTGAGCTACGGCTTCCTTCCACGCCGGAATCCGTGAAGCGCGCGCTTCACGGGCTGCTCGGGCTCGCGGCCGCGGCGGTCGCCTTCGCATTTCTCGTGCTGCCGGTCGCGTCGATCTTCCTGCGCGTACCGCTCGGGGAGCTGCTGCACCAGCTGTCGAGCTCAGTCGTGACGGATGCGCTGGTCGTCAGCGCCAAGACCTCTGCGATCGCCCAGGCGCTGATACTCCTCCTCGGCACGCCGCTCGCGTATCTGCTTGCGACCCGGCGCTTTCGTGGGCGCGCGCTCGCGATCACGCTCGTGGAGCTGCCGCTCGTCTTGCCGCCGGCGGTCGCCGGTCTCGGGCTGCTGGCCCTCTTCGGCCGCGCCGGCCTGCTGGGGACAGGCATTCCGTTCACGCAGACCGCGGTCGTGCTCGCGGTCGCCTTCGTGGCGAGCCCGCTCTACATTCGGCAGGCGATCGCCGCCTTCGAGGCGGTCGACCCCGACCTCGTCGCAGCTTCTCGAACGCTCGGCGCCGGCTCGACGCGCACGTTCTTTCGCGTCGTGCTCCCACTGGCGCGCGGCGGGCTTGCCGCGGGTGAGGCACTCGCCTTCGCCCGAGGTCTGGGCGAGTTCGGCGCGACGATCATGTTCGCGGGCAGCCTCCAGGGGGTCACCCAGACGCTGCCGCTCGCCGTCTACCAGGAGTTCTCCGTCAATTTCGACACCGCGCTCGCGATGGGTGCGATGCTCGTCGTCGTCAGCGCCGTCCTGCTCGTCTTTCTCAAGCTGGTGCTTTCGTGGCAACCCTCTCGGCTGACTTCCGGCTTCCTCTTCGCTCGTTCGACCTGAGGCTCGCCCTCGAGGTCGACCGGACGGTGGCGCTCGTCGGCCCGTCCGGTGCGGGCAAGAGCTCGGCGCTGCGCGCGATCGCCGGGCTCGCGCGTCCGGAGGGTCACATCGCGCTCGATGACGAGGTCTGGGTCGGCCCCGGTGTCTTCCGCCCGCCCGACGAGCGGCGTGTCGGGCTCGTCTTCCAGGAGTACGCGCTCTTCCCGCACCTCAGCGTGCGGCAGAACGTCGCCTACGGCGGGAAGGAGCGCGCGGGAGAGCTGCTCGAGCGCTTCCGCATCTCGCACCTCGCGCACGTGCGACCGGGCGAGCTCTCGGGTGGGGAGCGGCAGCGCGTCGCGCTCGCGCGGGCGCTGGCGCGCGATCCCGGCATCCTGCTCCTCGACGAGCCGCTCTCCGCGCTCGACGCGCACACGAAGGACACGGTCCGGCTCGAGCTGCAGGAGCTGCTGCAGGCCTTCGAGCTGCCGACGCTGATCGTCACGCACGACTACGACGACGCAGCAGCGCTCGCGGGAACGGTCGGCGTGCTCGTCGACGGCCGGCTGCGCCAGCTCGGCACTCCGCGCGAGCTGGTCGCGCAGCCGAAGGATCCGTTCGTCGCCTCGTTCACGGGCGCCAATCTTCTGCGCGGCTCCGTCGAGCTCAACGAAGACGGCGTCACCCGCGTGCGCCTGGGGAGCGGCGAGATCGTCTACTCGACCGACGCAGCGCAGGGCGAGGTCGGCGTGGTCGTCTATCCCTGGGACGTCTCGATCGGGCGAGTGCTGGCGGACGATTCCGCGATGAACCTGATCCGCGGCGAGATCGCCTCCATCGCGCACGTCGGCAACCGTGTTCGCGTGCGGATCGGGCCGTTGACCGCTGAGGTCACGAAGGCGTCTGCCGAGCGGCTCGAGCTTGCGGCGGGGAGCACGGTGCTCGCGACGTTCAAGGCGACGGGGACGCGGCTCGTGCCGCTGGGAGCTCCAGCGTCTGCGTCGCGCTGAAGGCCTCGAGGAAGCGGCGGTCGTGCGTGACGAGGACGGCCGCGCCCTCGAAGCTCTCCAGCGCAAGCTCCAGCTGCTCGATCGCCTCGAGGTCGAGGTTGTTCGTCGGCTCGTCGAGCACGAGGGTGTTCACTCCGCGCGCCGCCAGCAGCGCGATCGCGGCCCGGCTCCGCTCGCCCGGTGAGAGCGAGCGGCCCGGGCGGAGTACGTCGTCGGCGCCGAGGGCGAAGGTCGCGAGCAGCGCGCGTGCCTCGTTGGTCGGCACGCCGCTCAGCTCGGCGAAGCGGTGTAGCAGGCGCTCCTTGCCCGCGAACGGTCCCGGCCCCTGCGGCAGCTCGCCGAGCACCGTGCCCGGCCCGAGCCGGCGCTCGCCGGCGACGAGCGGCAGCTCGCCGAGCAGCGCCTTCAGCAGCGTCGTCTTGCCGGCGCCGTTGCGGCCGAGCAGCGCGAGCCGGTCGCCGTGGCGCAGCTCGAGGTCGATCGGGCCGACGCGGAACGAGCCGCGCTCGACGACCGCACCGGAGAGACGCGCGACGACGTCCCCGCCGCGCTGTTGTGGCGCGAGCTCCAGCCGCAGCTGCCACGGCGTCCACGGCTTGTCCACCTGCTCGAGCCGGCCGAGCTTCTTCGCGGCCGCCTTCTTCACGTCTTTCGACTTCTTCTTCTTGCGGCCCTGGCCGTAGCCGCGCTCCTCCCACCGGCGCATCCGGCGGGCCTGCTCCTCGAGGCGCTCGCGTTGGGAGCGGTAGCCCGCGTACGCCGACTCGTGGCGCTCGCGGCCGGCGGCGCGCTGCTCGACGTACTCGCTCCAGCCGCCGGCGAAGACGCGAACCTCCCGCGTCTCGGCCTCGAACTCGACGATGCTCGTCATTCGCTCGAGGAAGGCGCGGTCGTGC
>JAWVDY010000097.1:0-6247 GCA_033856995.1 Gaiellaceae bacterium | reverse complement strand
GTGCGCCAGATCGAGGCGAATGCGCTGGAGCAGCTGGCCGTGAACCGCGAGATCGAAGCGCTGAAGGTCGCGTAGCCGCCCCGCGAGCGGCTGTTCTTCTTCACGCGCGCCCCTGGGTGGGTGGGGGTTAGGGACGGTACCGCGGCCCGGCGCAAAGTGTGTGCCGGATTCGTGCCGATTGTGTGTCAGCTTCAGGCGCTCACGCCGAGCTCGTCGACGAGCGTGAAAAACGCCTTGGCGTACGGCGAGGCCTCCGTCCGCTCGCGCACCTCGTCCCAGTCGATCTGCTCGCGCACCGTGCGCGCGATCTCGAGCACGCGGTCGTAGTCCACCTCGTGCTCGCGCAGGGCGAGGAGCTTGGCCACCAAGACGTCCTCGGCCCGCATCACCGGCATCCGCACGGCGTGAACCTCGAGCACCTCGGCCCGAGCGAGGAAGTCGTCGTCGATCGTCACGCCGTTCGGCGCGAAGATCAGGTCGACCATCGTCTCGCCGCGCCAGCCCTTGTAGAGCCAGTCCTCGGGCGGCCTCTCGGTGCGGAAGTCCGCCTCCTCGAGCGCCTCCAGTCCGCGCGCGGAGTCCGAAGGCTTGATGAAGAGGTCGACGTCGTGCTCGGTCTCGGGCCCGCCGCGTGCCCAGACGGCGAGGCCGCCGCCGAGCACGAAAGGGACGTCGGCCTCGCGCAGCGCCGCGGCCGCGTGCTTGAGCGTCTCCAGTAGCTCCTCGAATGGCGAGCTCGACTCGGTCACGGAGCGGTCGTACCCGGCACGCGAGAGCCTCAATCGGTTGAATCCGCCGCATGGCAACGCCGATCCGCGTCGCCGCGGCGGGCGACGTGCACTGCGACGAGGTGAATCGCGACGAGCTCGAGCGCGCATTCGGGCGCGTCGACGGCGAGGTCGACGCGATCCTGCTCGCCGGCGACCTGACGACCTACGGCGAGGTCGGGCAGGCCGAGGTGCTGGCAGAGATCTGCCGGTCGCTGCAGACACCCGTGTACGCCGTGCTCGGCAACCACGACTGGCACGGCGACGCGGTCGAGCAGCTCGTGGCCGCGCTCACTGACGCCGGCGTCGAGATGGTCGATCGCGCCTGGGCGGTGCAGGAGGTTAAGGGCGCGCGCCTCGGGATTGCTGGGACCAAGGGCTTCGTCGGCGGCTTTCCCGACTCGCAGCTGCCCGACTTCGGCGAGCCGCTGCTGCGGAAGGTCTACGCCGAGACGACGGCAGAGGTCGACGCGCTCGCGGTGGGGCTCGAGGCGGTCGCGGACTGCGACCACCGCATCGCGCTCCTCCATTACGCGCCGACCTCGACGACCATCGAGGGCGAGCCGCGCGGCATCTGGCCGTTTCTCGGCACAGATCGTCTCGCAGAGCCGATCCTCGAGTACCGCCCTCATGTGGTCCTGCACGGACACGCGCACGCAGGCGCGTTCCAGGGCGCGATCGGCGACGTCCCGGTCTACAACGTCGCCGTCCCCGTGCTCGGCGCCGACTTCTTCGTGTTCGAGCTAGACGGCTCGGCGGTGCGCGCCGCGTGACCTCGACGATCGAGCTCGAGCAGACCCGCGAGGCGGATCACGCCGAACATGATCCCCCCTGGATCGTGATCGTCTGGAACGACCCGATCAACCTGATGTCCTACGTGACGCTCGTCTTCCAGAAGCTCTTCGGCTATAGCAGCGCGAAGGCGACGCAGCTGATGCTCCAGGTGCACAACGACGGCAAGGCGGTCGTCTCGAGCGGAACCCGCGAGAAGGCGGAGCACGACGTGGCCCGGCTGCACGCGCACGGGCTCTGGGCGACCATGCGGCAGGACTGACGTGTTCGAGCGCGGCGCCGGAGGAGAGCTCGAGCTGCGGCTCGGACGCGACGAGCGGGCGCTACTCGCCGGCCTCGCCGCAGAGCTACGGGCCGTGCTCGAAGGCGACCCGGGTGATCCCTCGCTGCGACGGCTCTTCCCGCCCGCGTACGAAGACGAAGACGACGAGCGCGGCTACCGCGAGCTGACCGGCGAAGGACTGCTGGACGGTCGGCGCGAGGCGCTCGCGCTGCTGGCGACGACGACCGACCGCGAGCGGCTGAGCGCCGAGGAGGCCGAAGCGTGGCTACGGGCCCTCAACGACCTGCGCCTCGTCCTCGGCACGCGGCTCGACGTCCAAGAGGACACGTTCGCGGAGGAGCTGCGCCCCGACGACCCGCGCGCGCCCGCGCTGGCCCTCTATGGCTACCTCTCCTGGATCCAGGAGAGGCTGGTCGAAGCCCTGTCGCCCGAGTAGCTAGGTGCCGACTACTTGCACGATCCAGCGGCGGTCGCGCTCGCGGTCCAGCTCCAGGAAGAGCACCCGCTGCCACGTGCCGAGGCAGAGCTCGCCCTCGCGCACCGGGATCGACTCGCCGGCCGTGCCGAGCAGCATCGCCATGCAGTGCGAGTGGCCGTTGCCGAAGTCCATGTCTTCCTCGCAGATGTTCTCCGTGCGGCGATCCCAGTCGTCGTGCGCGTAGTAGGTCTCGCTCGGCACGAGCCGCTTCAGCATGTTGGCGAAGTCGTCCAGGAAGCCGCTCTCGAACTCGTTCACGCGCACGCAGCAGGTCGTGTGCGGGGAGTAGACGCAGGCAATGCCGTCCACGACGCCGCTTTCCTGGACGGCCTCGGTGACCTCCTCCGTGATATCCCGGACGGCCAGGCCGCCGGTCGTTCGAAGCTGTCGCTCGTGCTGGAAGACCTTCACCGTCGCCACCCTCCTTCGTGGACGGCCGCTGGAGCGCGGACCAACGCGGCCTATTGTGAGGGTTCCGGGACGATACGTCGAGTCGAAGTGCGTCGAACCCGGCGTTAGGCTTGCCCCGCCGGGCCCGTAGCTCAGCTGGTCAGAGCAGCGGACTCATAATCCGTTGGTCCCTGGTTCGAATCCAGGCGGGCCCATTTGCACGGGTGAACCCCTGGTTCCCCCGTGAGCCACCGTTCCCGTGCCCGCCCTGTCGGTCGCGGCGGCCGGGCTCTGTGGAGAAGAAGTTGCGCTCTTGTCGCGAAGGACGGTTGACACCAATCGGGGTCCGACACGGTTTGCCAGACGATCGGCGGGTTATGTGCGAGATTGACGTCTCCGCTTCCCGGGTATCCGAGCGCCCCAGACTCCACCAAGGGAGGGGCGCATGGCGACGGCCGCAACCGAAGGACGTAGAGGACGCGGGATGGGGATCGAGCGGAGCGGCAGGCTCCGCCGCGACGTCGGGCCGATCGGGCTGCTGTTCGCATCGCTCGGCGCCATCATCGGCTCGGGCTGGCTCTTCGGCGCGCTCTACGCGGCGCAGATCGCCGGGCCGGCGGCGCTCCTTTCGTGGGTGATCGGCGCTGTCTTCGTCCTGATCCTCGCGCTGATCCACGCCGAGCTCGGCGGCGCCTATCCCGTCGCCGGCGGCTCGATGCGCTTTCCGCACTACTCGTTCGGCGGGCTGATCGGGTTCGCGAGCGGCTGGGTCGCGTGGCTCGGAGCAGTGACGGTCGCGCCGATCGAGGTAGAGGCTGCGCTCCAGTACTTCACGCACTACATCCACTGGCTGACGAAGACCTCGGGCGGCGAAACGGTGCTCACCGGCCGCGGCTACGTGGTCGCGGTCGTGCTGATGGCGGTCTTCACGGTCGTGAACACTCTCGGCGTTCGTTGGCTCGCCCGTTCGAACAACGTGATCATGGTCTGGAAGGTCGCGATCCCGGTGCTGGCGATCTTCGCGCTCGTGATCGCGCGCTTCCACGGGTCGAACTTCCACGCCGGTGGCGGCTTCAACCCGTTCGGGTTCCACGGCGTCTTCTCGGCGATCTCGACCGGCGGCGTGATCTTTGCCTACCTCGGCTTCGAGCAGGCCGTCCAGCTCGGCGGTGAGAGCGCGAACCCCAGACGCAACATCCCGATCGCGGTAGTCGGCGCGATGCTGATCGGCGTCGTGATCTACATCCTGCTTCAGGTCGCGTTCCTCGGCGCGCTGAACCCGCACGACCTCTCGCACGGCTGGACGAAGCTGGCGTTCAACGGCCTCGCGGGGCCGTTCGCCGGCCTGGCGAGCGCGGTCGGCCTTGCCTGGCTGGCGATCGTGCTCTACATCGATGCTGCCGTCTCTCCCGGCGGCACGGGCCTGATCTACGTCGCCTCGAGCTCGCGTCTCTCGTACGCGCTCAGCCGCGAGGGGTATATCTGGTCGCCGTTCCATTGGCTCAACTCGCGCCGGGTGCCGATCGCGGGGATCGTGCTCAGCTTCGTCGTTGGCGTGATCCTCTTCCTGCCGTTTCCGGGCTGGCAGAAGTTCGTCGGGTTCATCACCTCGGCGACGGTCCTGTCGTACGGGCTCGTCCCGCCGGCGCTGGCCGCTCTCAGACGCCAGGATCCCGAGCGCGAGCGGCCCTTCCGGCTGCCACTCGTGGACGTCATCGCCCCGGTGGGCTTCATCGTGGCGAACCTGATCGTCTACTGGTCGGGCTGGGACACCGACCGGCGCCTGTTCGTCGCAGTCGCCATCGGCTTCGTCGTCCTGGCCGTGGCGCAACTGACGACACCGCGAGAACGGCGTGTCTCTCGCTTCGACTGGCGCGCGGCCGCGTGGTTCCCGCCCTACATCGTCGGCATGGCGATCATCTCCTGGCTCGGCCAGTACGACGGGCGAGGCACGATCCCGTTCTGGTGGGACCTCGTGGTCGTGGCCGCGTTCAGCGCCGCGATCTACGCGGTCGCGCTGTCCCTACGGCTGCGCCCGGAGCGGACCCAAGAGCTGATCGGCGACCTGACCGAAGAGGCCGAAGAGGCCGAGCGCGAGCTGGGCACGTCGGCCGCGCACTAGCTCAATCCAGAAGCGCCGCGACCTGCTTTCGGTACGGCTCGCTTTCGTACTCGTGCAGCGGGTGCGGCTCGAGCTGGTGCTCGCGGATCTCGCCGCGGCGGCGGACGTAGAGGGTCGGGACGATCGTGCCGGACTCGTCGACCTCCACGCTCGCGGCCGCGCCGTCGACGTCGCTCGAGTCCAGGAAGTGCGCGAGCGGGACGACGCCCGCATCGGCGTGCCGGCCCTCCGCCGACGAGACGAAGCGGCAGAGGTAGCCCTTCTGCACCCAGAGCTCCGGCGCGCTCGTCAACTCGTGGAGCAGGAACGGGACGACGTCGTTCACCGGCTCCCGTTGCGGAGCCTGGCCGTCGAGCCGCTGCGCGAGGTGCCGCGCGAGGACGCGCGCGTTGTAACGGAAGCCGTTCACGGAGCTCGAGCTCGCGCCCGCGCCGCGCTTGCCGAGGCCCCGCGCACCCTGCGAGGCGTTCCCGGCGAAGAAGACGCCCGGCAGCGAGACGCTCTCCCAGAACGGCGTCAGCGCGGGGATGCGGCCGTTTGCGACGGTCACGAGCCCGAGCTCGGGCAGGTTCTGCAGCGGCGTCTGGAAGCCCGTCGCGGCGATCACGTCGTCGACCTCGAACTCGAGCGTCCCGTCCCAGGTCGTCCCGTGCGTGACGACGCGGAAGCGCTCGCCCACGCGCTCGATCCGCTCGATCGTCACGTCGATGACGTACGTGCCGGGCCCGCCGCGCGCGTACTCGTCGTAGGGGTGGAGGTAGCGGACTCGGAGAGCCGAGAGCGCCAGCGCGTCGGTCTGCACCGGCCGCGGCGAGCCGAGGACGATCGACCGCGCCCACGGCAGGATCCCCTGCGCGACTTCGAACCCGGAGTTGCGCTTGCCGACGACGAAGACGTCGCGACCGGCGTAGCGCTCGGGCTCGCGCGTGTCGACGTAGTGCGCCGCGTGGTCGAGGCCCGGCACCTCGGCGCGCCACGGCTCAGTCACGCCGAGCGCGAAGACGGCCGCGCGGCAGCGGTACTCGCCGTCGCTCGTCTCCAGCACGAGCCGGTCGCCGTCCTGCCGCGCCGACTCCCAGATGCAGCCGTACCGCACCTCGAGCTCGGCGCGCTCGGCGAACGCGGCGAGACCGGACTCCATCTCGGCCCGCGACGGGAGGTCGAACGCTCGGTCCATCAAGCCCGGAACGAGCGCCTTCAGCTCCGGCTCATCCGCGAGCAGGCTGTTGTGGTCGTACCACTCGTACTCGCGCGAGGTTCGCTCGACCGGCGCGTCCGGCTTCGTCCACGTGATCAGCCGCTGGAAGATGGGGAAGCGCTGGAACATCCCGCCCGGCCGCTCGTCCCGCGAGAGCACCGCGTGGCGGATGCCGAGCCGCCGGAGGCAGTAGCTCGTCTGGAGCCCGCCGGGGCCG
>JAWVDY010000096.1:0-4763 GCA_033856995.1 Gaiellaceae bacterium | reverse complement strand
CGCACTGGTTGTCGAACCGCTGCTGCGCGACCTGGCCGATGACGATGTTCGTGTTGTCGCCGTCGGTCGCGACGACGACCGCGTCCGCGTCCTCGATGCCGGCTTGGCGCAGTACCTGGATGTCCATGCCGTGACCGAGCACGAAGCCTCCGGCCCAGTGGTCGCCGAGCCGGCCGAGCGCCTCTTCCTTCTCGTCCACGGCGGTCACATCCCAGCCCTCACGGTCGAGCTGAAGGGCGATGTTGGAGCCGACGCGGCCGCAGCCGATGATCAGTGCTTTCACGATCTCACCTTAGCTAAGAGCCCTCGCCATCCTCCTCCATCACGCCCTCCGGAAAGGCCACGACGAGCACCTCGCAGGGTGCCTTGCGCAGCACGAACTCGACGGTCGGCGAGAAGAAGCGCGACTGGCGGCGCCAGCGGGGCGCAGAGCCGACGACGATCAGGTCGTTGCCGCGGCGCTTCGCCTCGCCGACGATCGCGTCGCCGATCGAGCGTGCGCGGACGGTCTCGACCTGCACCTCGACGCCGTAATCGGCGCCAAGGATGCGCGCCTCCGCGAGGGAGGCAGCCGCCGCCTCCTCCAAGTCGTCGAGCTCGGCCTCGAGCGGGCTGTCGAGCGGCACGCGGATCACGTAGAGCGCCTCGACGTGCGCGGCGCGGTCCTGCGCGAGCTTGACGGCGGTGGCGATCATCTCTTCGCCGATCGCCCCGAGCTTCATCGGGACGAGGATGCTCGTGAAATGGCTCTCGGGCAGCTCCTCCGAATACGCCTGGACGTGCTGAAGCAGGCCCTCGCCACGGCCGCGGCGCACGAGCCCGTAGACGACCAGGCCGGCGGCGAGCCAAGCCGGGCCGCCGTAGCGCGCACCCGCGTGGGTGCCGAGCGCCGCGACCCAGATCGCGAACGTGAGCAGCGAGCCGACGACCGCGGGTAGCGGCACGTCGACCCCGCGCACGCGCACGTTCCCCGGAGTGCGGTAGGGCCGCGGGAGCTCCGGCTCGCTGAAACGCAGCTTGATCACGGCGAGCTGCGCCGCGGTGAACGCGGCGAGGACGCCGAAGCTGAAGAGGCTGGCCAGGAAGGCGACGTCGTCGTGGACGAACGACGTGCCGATCAGGAGGGCAGTCGAGACGAGGGCCGCGGCGACGATCGCCTGGGGCGAGACGAGCGTGCGCCGGTTGAGCCGCCCGAAGGCCCTCGGCAGCTGGCCGTGCTCCCCGAGCGAGTGGGCGAGCCGCGTGAACCCGGAGATCGAAGTTGTGACGGCGACGAACAGGATCACCGCTCCCGTGAGCCCGACGTAGACGCGCAGCGCAGCCGCGAGGGAGTTCGGTAGCGGGCCACGCAGTGCGTCGACGATTCCCATCAGGGGCGACCGCAGCCAGTCCGTGCCAAGTCCGGTCGTGCCGCCCCTCGCCGGGAACGCGCTCAGGGCGACCAGCGCGATCGCGACGTAGATCAGGACGACGAGGCCGATGCCCGAGAAGAGGCTGCGCGGCAGGTCGCGCCCGGGCTCGCGCGTCTCCTCCGCGAGGTTGGCCACCGTCTCGAGGCCGGTGTAGGCGAGCATCGCGAGCGGCAGGGCGAAGACGATCTGGTGCCAGCTCGGATGCGTCCCGATCGAGACGCCGTGCGTCAGAGCGTTGCCCGAGAAGAGGAACGCGAAGCCGAGCACGACGAGCAGGAGCTGCGTGAGCAGGTCGAGCACGGCGACGACGATCCCGTAGGCGTAGAAGGCCGAGCGACGCACGAGCCGCAGCGCGGCAACACCGAAGATGACACCGACTCCGACGACGATGTCCCACGGGTTGTGCTCGAGCGACGGCCAGCGCATCGCCGCGCCGAGGTAGTGCGGCAGGAAGAGGGCCGAGAGTGCGATCACGATCAGGTAGTCGAGGAAGAGCGCCCAGCCGGTCAGGAAGCCGGCGAGGTCGTTGAATGCCCGGCGGACGAAGGTGGCCGCACCGCCGGTCTCCGGGATCGCCGTCGTCCCTTCGGCGTACGAAAGCGCGACGAGCACGAAGAGGGCCCCGACGATCGCGAGTACCTCGGGCGTGAGGCCGAGCGCGTGCAGAGCGATGATCCCGAGCGCGACGTAGATCGAGGAGGCGACCTCGCCATAGGCGACCGAGAAGAGCGCCGGCGCGTCGAGAACGCGCTGGAGCCCCGTGATCTTCCGCGCCACACCGGGAGGTTACTCCCGCACAGTGACAGTCACTGTGACTGTCACCGGCGCTGGCGAACGAGGTAGATGCGCCCCGCGCCGAGCGCGGCGAACAGCAGGCCGATCACGTAGCCGAAGCCGCCTCCGTGCCGAGCGGTCTGGACGACGATCGCTACGCCGATGGCGATCGCCACGAGCCCGAAGATCATCGTCCCGGAGCGGTAGAGCGCCCTCATGCCGCCCGCGGCGCGGCGGCGACCATCACGCGGCAGGGCGCGTTCTTGAGCACGAAGTCGACCGTGCCGCCGAAGATGCGTCCGCGGCGCCGCTGCTCGTCGCGGCGGGGTGCGCCCATGACGATGATCTCACTGTTCCGGCGCGTGGCTTCGTCCACGATGGCCCGCCCCGCGCGCCGCCCTCGCACGAGCCGGCCGATCACGTTCACGCCGTAGGCGTCGCCGATCGCCCGCGCCTCGTCGAGCAGGTCGTTCGCCTTGTGCTCGGCTCCTTCGGGCAGGTCGCCGTCGAGCGGCAGCTCGAGCGGGACCTCGAGCACGCTCAGCGCAATGATCGAGCCGCGGCGCTCGCTTGCAAGGCGGCACGCGAGGTCGACCGCCGCTTCGGATTCGCGCCGCCAGACGATCGGTACGAGCACGTTCCGGTATTCGAGCGCGATCGCCGGCCCGATCACGACCGGCGCGCGAACCGTTTCGGTCAGCGGCGCCTTCACGACGCGCTTCCGGTAGATCGCGTAGACGGTGAAGCCGAGCACGAGCCAGCCGAGGCCGGCGTACCGCGTCCCGGGGCTCTGCAGGACGACGACGAGCCACGCGAGGGCCGTCGCCGCTCCGCCGAAGACGGCGAAGAGCGGCCAGTCGATCCCGCGGATGCGCAGGTTGGGCCGCGAGCGGAAGGCCAGCTCCTCGTCGGGGTAGCGCCGCCGCAGCTGCACGATCGCCGCGTGGGCGACCGTGAAAGAGAGCATCGCCCCGAACGAGTACATCGTCCCGAGGAACCGCGTTTGGCCCGGTAGCAGGACGAGGATCGAGATGAAGCCGGCGAAGACGATCAGCGAGAGCCAGGGCGTCTTGTACTTCGGGTGCAGCCGCCGGAAGACCTCGGGCAGCTGGCGATAGGTCGCCATCGAGTACGTGATCCGCGAGGCGCCGATGATCCCCGCATTGGTCGCGATGAAGAGAATCGTCGCCGCGAGGATCCCCACGTAGACCTTGAGCACGCTCAACGTCGTGCCTGAGATGCCCAGGTTCTCCACCAGGCCGAGCACCGGGTCGTTCTGGAAGCCGTGTTTCTCCGGCGGCAGCGCGAGTAGCGTGGTCAGCTTGCCGTTCACCCTCTCCACCGGGAGCGCCGAGAGCGCGATCAGCGGCAGGGTGAAGTAGATCGCGTACACCGCGACGGCCACGAGCCCGATCGAGCGCGGGATGCTCTTGACCGGGTCGCGTGTCTCCTCGGCGAGGTTCGAGACGGTCTCGATCCCGGTGTAGGCGATCATCCCGACCGGGATTGCGAGGAAGAATTGCGACCACGTCGGCGCGGTTCCCCAGTGGATGTTCCCGGTCAGCGTGTGCGGGCTGAAGATCAGCACGAAGCCGAGCAGCACGAGCAGCAGCTGGGTGGCGAAGTCGATCAGCGCCAGGAAGATGTTCAGCTTCGACGACTCCTGGATCCCGATCACGTTCAGGATCACGAGGAAGGCGATCACGATCGAGCCGCCGATCACGTCCCACGGGTTCTGCTTCAGCGGCGCCCAGAAGATCGAGAGGTAATGCGGGACGAAGAACGCCGAGATGGCGATCGTGATGATGTAGTTCAGCATCTGCGCCCAGGCCGCCCCGAAGGACGCGAGCTCGTTGAAGGCGTGGCGCGCGAAGCTCGAGGAGCCGCCTGCCTCGGGAAAGCGAACGGTTCCTTCTGCGTAGGTGAGCGCGGTCAGGCTGAAGAAGACGCCGGCGATCAGGAAGACGAGCGGCGTCAGCCCGAGCGCGAAGACCGCCGTGACGCCGAGCGCGTAGTAGATCGACGAGCCGACGTTGCCGTACGCGGTCGCGAAGAGCGCAGGCGTGCCGAGCACGCGCTCGAGCCGCTGCTGGCGCCGCCGTCGGGACATCGCGCGGACTCTAGAGGGCGGCGCGGCGGCCTAGCCAGACATGTCCGTTCAAGCCACGCCGTGAACGGTCAGCCGTGAATCGAGACGATCAGCGGGATGATCAGGATCGCGACCAGGTTCGTGATCTTGATCATCGGGTTGATCGCAGGCCCCGCGGTGTCCTTGTACGGGTCGCCGACCGTATCGCCGGTGACCGCGGCCGCATGGGCCTCCGAGCCCTTGCCGCCGTAGGCGCCGTCCTCGATCAGCTTCTTCGCGTTGTCCCACGCGCCGCCGCCGGAGGTCATCGCGATCGCGAGGAACAGGCCGGTGACGATCGTCCCGATCAGGAGGCCGCCCAGCATGCGGGCGTTGATGATGCCGACGATGACGGGGAAGGCGATCGGGATCAGCGCGGGCAGCATCATGCTCTTGAGCGCCGAGCCGGTGACGATGTCGATCGCGTGGCCGTACTCGGGCCGCGAGGT
>JAWVDY010000095.1:0-19635 GCA_033856995.1 Gaiellaceae bacterium | reverse complement strand
GGTGAGTTGATCCAGCCGATCGAGCAGGCAAAGGAGGCCGGCGCGGACGCGATCGTCACGCCGTGCCCGCTCTGCCACCTCTCGCTCGACGCCTGGCAGTCGAAGCTGCGGAAGGCCACCGGCAAGGATTACGCGATGCCGATCCTGCACCTCTCGCAGCTGATCGGAGTTGCCGCCGGGCTCGAGGAGTCCGAGCTCAAGTTCAAGCGCCACGTCGTCTCCGTCGAGCCGGTCGTCGAGAAACTCGAGGCGTAGCTTGCGCCTCGCTCGGCTCGGCGGCGCGGCCGCCGCGGCCGGACTTGCGTGGGGTCACTTCGAGGCCGGCTGGGTGCGGCTGCGGAAGCTCCGCTGCCCACTACCGGGGCTGCCCCCCGAGCTCGACGGACTGCGGATCGCCCACCTCTCCGACCTTCATCTCGGCGTGCCTTCGCGGGGCGCTGCGGCGGTGGAGCGGGCGGTCGACTGGGTCGAGGAGCGCCAGCCCGACCTGACCCTGATCAGCGGCGACCTGCTCTCCCGCCCAGGCGGGGAGCTGCGGCTGCGTGAGCTCCTCGCGCGGCTCCCGCACTGCTATGCCGTGCTTGGGAACCACGACTTCGCCTCGACTCGCGATCCGTTCTCCCATCCGGCCGAGGTCGCCGACCTCGCGCCCGCGACGCTGCTCGAGGACGAATCGCGGACGATCGAGCTCCGCGGCAAGCGCGTGCAGATCGTCGGCGTCGACCCGCGCTCGTTTCGCGGGCGGATGCCGAGGCCGGAGCGGCTCGTCGACCCGGACGCCGACCTGCGGATCCTGCTCTGCCACTTCCCGGACGTGATCGACCGGATCCCCAAGGGCGCGTTCGACCTCGTCCTCTCGGGTCATATCCACGCCGGCCAGATCTGCCTCCCTTGGCCGGGAGGGAGGGTGCCGCTGGCCCACATCCGCTGGACGTACATCTGCGGCCTCTACCGCCGGCCCGCGGCGATGCTGCACCTGTCGGCCGGCCTCGGTACGACCTTCGTCCCGTTCCGCTTCCTCGCGCGGCCGGAGGCGACGGAGCTCGTCCTACAATCCGCTCCATGAGCATCCGGATCGGGGGTCTTACCGGCGCGACTCTCGAGCACGCCCCGACCGTCTGCCACAGCTGCGTCTGGTGGCAGTCCCGTACCGGCGGCCGTGAGCGGGACAAGCGGCGCTGGATCGAGAAGGCAGAGTCCGAGTTCGGCGCGTGGGGGACGATCTACTACGACGACGACGGGCGCGCGCTGGGGTCGATGCAGTACGGGCCGGTACGGCTGTTCCCGCGGTCCGCCGAGCTCCCGGCAGGGCCGCCGTCGGACGACGCGGTTCTGGTCACCTGCGCGTACCTCCTCGACCGCTCGAGCCCGTGGGTGCTCCAGTCCCTGTTCCTCGCCGCGATCGGCGAGGCGAAGGACAAGGGCGCCGCCGCGCTCGAGGCGTTCATGTACCGCTATCCCGAGGGCGAGTCGGAGTACGAGCGCTTCCTAGTGCACCGCACGGTCTTCCCGCACGACTTCCTGACGGACTTCGGCTTCCGCACGGTGCGGTCGGCCGGGCCGGTGGAGCTGGCGCGGCTGGAGCTCGGCGGCCTCGTGCCGGTGCTCGAAGGCAAGCGCACGAAACTGCTGCGGTCGGTTCGAGAAATCCTCCTGCCGGTGCCGCTTCCGGCGCCCAGGCCGCCGGCGTAGCGCACTCGCGAACGAGCCGTTCGGCTAGGCCGATCTATCGTTTGGGACGGGCAAAGCGAGGTGCCGCTCGTGGTAGGAAGAGCGCATGGCGCTGAGTGCGCGTTACCGGACCGTGCTCGCAGCCGATCTTGCGGGAGGACTCACCACGCTCGTCATGGTGCTCCCTTTCGTTCACTTCGCCTACGCCAGCACCGCCTTGCACGCGACGATCGAGACCGCGTCGGGGATGATCGCGATGCTGGGGGCGTTCCTCGTGCTCGGCCGCTTTCGCCGCACCGCCAGGTCGGAGGACCTGGCGCTCGCAATCGCGCTCGGGTTCCTCGCCTGCGCGAACTTCGTCTTCTCGGCGATGCCGTGGGCCCTCCTCAGCGAGGATTCGTTGAGGTTCTCGGCCTGGACCTCGCTCCTCGGCACCGTCGCGGGAGCGGCCATTCTCGCGGTTGCTTCGTTGATGCCGAGCCGACGCTTGAAGCGTCCGAAAACGACGGCCCGGAAGGTGTTGAGCCTCGCGGTTGCCGCGTACCTTTGCGTAGGGGTCCTCGCAGTGATCTTCGAAAGTCGATTGCCGCTCGGGCTCGGTTCGACCACATCCGTGCCGGCGAGCCACATCCACTTCGTCGGCTCACACGCCCTGATCCTCATGCAGCTCGCGGCGGCGGCCCTCTTCATGGTCGCGGCGGTCGGATTCACGCGCCGCGGCGAGCGCACCGGCGACGAGCTGATGACATGGCTCGCCGCGAGCGCGGCCCTCGCGTCGTTCGCGCGGCTGAACTACGCGTTGTTTCCGTCTCTCTACACCCAGTGGGTGTACGTGGGCGACGCGCTCAGGCTGGGCTCGTACCTGCTGCTGCTCGGGGGCGCCGCACGCGAGATCGTTCACTACCAGCACAGGCTTGCTGACGCGGCGAAGATGGAAGAGAGGCGCCGGGTCGCGCGAGAGCTCCACGACGGCCTCGCGCAGGAACTCGCCTTCGTCGCGGCCCAAGGGCGGTCGCTCAGCAGGCGGCCGGACGCAGTGGAGATCAAGTACATCGCCGCGGCCGCAGAGCGCGCGCTTGACGAGTCGCGCCGGGCGATCGCGCTCTTGACGCATCCTCCGGACGAGCCACTCGACCAAGCGCTCGTGCAGACGGTGGAGGAGCTGGTCAGCAGGGCCGGCGGCCGCGCTCGCTTCGACATCGAAGAGGGCATCGAAGTTCTGCCGGAGACGAGAGAGGCGCTGTTGCGGATCGTCCGCGAGGCGGTCACCAACGCGAGTCGGCACGGCCGCGCGAATCTGATCACGGTCGAGCTCGAGAACGGCAACGGGCTCCGGCTTCGAATCGCCGATGACGGTGTTGGATTTGAGCCGGCTGAGCTGGATCCCGATGAGACCGGCTTCGGCCTGATCACCATGCGGGCGCGAACCGAGGCGATTGGCGGGCAGCTCCGCATCGCGTCGCTCGCACAGGGCGGCACCGAGGTCGAGGTGGTGATCCGCTAGTGGAGAAGCTCCGTGTGCTGGTCGCCGACGACCACCCGATGACCCGGGTCGGCGTCCGCCTTGCGCTCGAGCGCGGCGGGTTCGAGATCTGCGCGGAGGTCGATGACGCCGCGGCCGCGATCGAGGCCGCCGAGCGCGAGCGTCCCGATGTCTGCGTGCTCGACATCCAGATGCCCGGCAGCGGAATCTGCGCGGCCGACGAGATCTCGAAACGGGTGCCCGAGGCCGCGATCGTGATGCTGACGGTCTCACGCAGTGACACCGATCTGTTCGATGCGCTCCGCGCGGGCGCATCCGGCTACCTGCTGAAGGACACCGACCCCGAGCGTCTCCCGTTGGCGTTGCGCGGTGTGCTCGAAGGCGAGGCCGCGCTGCCGCGCCATCTCGTCGCCCTGGTGATCGAGGAGTTCCGCGCCCGCGGCCGCCGCCGGCCTCTGCTCAAGCGACGCGGCGTGGTGCTCACCGATCGGGAGTGGGAGGTGCTGGAGCTGATGAGCCACGGCTTGACGACCTTCGAGATCGCCGACCGCCTCTTCATCGAGCCCGTCACGGTGCGGACCCATGTGAGCGCGATCCTGAAGAAGCTCCAGGTGTCCAGCCGTAAGGCCGCGCTCGAGCTGATCGAGCGTTGAGATTGCGGCGTTAGTCGCGTTGAAAAAACTCAACGCGCACTAGGACCCGCGGCCCCTTGTAAGCGCCTACGCCTGGTTTCAGGCTTGGTATTGCCTCCGTCCCCTGCGGGAGATCAGACGAGGTGCTGCGCTACCGCTTTTCTCGGTCCGCGCCGCGGCGAGCGAACAGGAGAGCGAGAGCATGCGTAGATCAGAACTTCCAAAGGCCTCGGACCTGCGCCCCGGCTTCCCCAGGCTCTCGCTCTCTCAGGGTGCCGCGTACGTGAGGTCGAGCCGTCGGGTGACCCTCTCGCGACGGATCCTCGCCCGTGGGACGCTAGACGGGGTACGCCTGCGCCCAGGCCGCGCGCAGTGCCGACTGCATCGTCACGAGCAGCCGCACATCGCGGGCGCCGAGCGCCAGCTTCAGCTTCGGCAGCAGCGTTGTGTCCGTTGGATCGGCGACGGCGACCGAGACCGTGTCGTCGGGATGCAGTCGAATCGGGATCGCCCGGAACTCCTCGGCCTGCTGCCGGTTCAGGAGCTCTGCGGCACGGTGGTCGACCGACGTCACCCCGATGTCGACGAACTCGACTCCGGCCTGCTCGGCCAGCACGCGGGCGATATCGTCTTCGAACGCGATACGCAGCCGTACGAGGGCCTCCCCGAGCAGCTCGCCGGGCTCACGCTGCTCGAGCGCTCGATCGAGCTCGTCGTTCGTGAGCAGCCCTTTGCGCAGCAGCAGAGCGCCCAGATGCGAGCGGGGCTCGTTTTCAAAGAAGCTGTGGTCGAGTCGGGCAGGCCGCATCTCGGCGTACGTATCGGGTTTTCACCCGCGCTCCTTGAGGATTCGAGCGGAGTCCGCTGTTTTTACGCGGCGACGGCGCGCTGCGAGAGCACGAGCTCGGCGATCTGGATGCCGTTCAGCGCCGCGCCCTTGCGGAGGTTGTCGCAAGCCAGGAAGAGCGAGAGGCCGTTCTCGGCGGCCGGATCGCGACGGATGCGGCCGACGAGCGCCTCGTCCTTGCCCACTGCGAGGCCAGGCGTGGGAAAGTCCTCCATTCGCACGGACGCGGCGCCGGCAAGTAGCTCGCGCGCGCGCGCGGGCTCGAGCGGCTCCTCTGTCTCGACCCAGACGGACTCGGCGTGGCCGATCGGCACCGGGACGCGCACGCACGTCGCGCTGATTGGCAATTCCGGGAGCTCGAGGATCTTGCGCGTCTCCTCGCGCAGCTTGACCTCCTCGTCGAACTCCTCCCCGTCGAAGTCCCAGTCTGTCGCGAGGTCGTGCTCGGCCTGCGGCTCGGCGAGGAGCCGCTGCAGGCGCTGAGCGCCCTTGCCCGAGGCGGACTGGTACGTGGCGACGCGCACCGTCCGCAAACCGGCGGCTTCGTGCAGCGGCTTCAACACGAGCGTTAGCGGGATCGTGCAGCAGTTCGGGTTCGCGAGCACGCCCTCGTGCTCGAGCGCGCGCTCGGCGTTCACCTCGGGCACGACGAGCGGTACGCCGGCTTGGAGGCGGAAGGCCTCCGACTTGTCGACGCAGACGGCGCCGCCGCGCAGCGCGTGCGGGACGAGCTCGCGGCTCGCGCCGGAGCCGACCGAGAAGAGGCAGAGGTCGAGGTCGCCGGCCGCCAGCACGTCGGGCGTCGCCTCCTCGACCACGCGCCCGTCGATCTCGCTGCCGGCCGAGCGCGCCGATGCGAACAGGCGGACGTCGTCGAAGCCTCGCTCGCGTAGCAGTTGAACGACGACGCGGCCGACCGCGCCGGTCGCGCCGATCACTCCGATCCTAGGCATCGTTTGCGATGCCTAGTCTCAGGGCGCGTGGGCTTCCCGCGTGCCCGTCTGAAAAGACCGGTCGAGAGCTCAGCCGAAAGCCGTGCACGTTGCTAGGCATGCTGGCGCTCGGCCTCCGGCGCGTCGAGCTCGAAGGCGCGGTGCAGCGCCGTGACCGCCGTCTCGACCTGATCGCTGCGGACGTGGCAGGCGATCTTGATCGGCGAGGTCGTCACGACCTCGGGCTCGATCCCCGCGCCGGCGAGGGTCTCGAACGCCTTCGCCGCGACTCCGGGGTGGCTCTTCATGCCGGCGCCGATCACGCTGACCTTGCCGAGGTCGTCGCGCGCACTCCACTCGACGTCGAGGCCGTCGAGCACCTCGGTGGCCGTGTCACGGTCTTCGGCCGGAGCCGAGAAGACGATCTCTGGGCTCGTCTGGACGATCGTGTCGACGTTGACGCCGGCCCCGGCGAGCGCCGTGAAGAGGAGCGAGGGCGTCGTGCCCGCGACGCGGTAGAGCGTCTCCTCGCGCGTGTGCGTGACTCCGGAGATGAGCGCCTTCTCGAGCATCCGATCGTCCTCCTCGCGAATCCAGGTTCCGTCCTCCGCCGAGAACGTCGAGCGCACGTGCAGCTTGACGGAGTGGTTGCGCGCGATCTCGACCGAGCGTACCTGCAGCACCTTCGCGCCCGATGCAGCCATTTCGAGCATCTCCTCGTAGCTGACCGCGTGCAGCTTGCGCGCCTGGGGCACGAGCCGCGGGTCGGCGGTGAAGACGCCCTCGACGTCTGTGTAGATCTCGCAGACCTGCGCGCCGAGCGCAGCCGCGAGCGCGACCGCGGTCGTGTCCGAGCCGCCGCGACCGAGGGTCGTGATGTCGAAGTCGGTAGAGACCCCCTGGAAGCCGGCGACGAGCACGATCCGGTCCTGGTCGAGCGCCTCGTGGATCCGCCGCGCGCGGACGTCCACGATCTTGGCCCGGCCGTGGTCGGTGTCGGTGACGATCCCGGCCTGCGAGCCGGTGAGCGAGATCGCCTCGGCGCCGAGGTCGTGGATCGCCATCGCAGCAAGCGCGCAGGAGATGCGTTCGCCGACCGACGTGAGCATGTCGAGCTCGCGTGGTTTCGGTTGCGGCGAGACTTCGTAGGCGAGGCGAACGAGGTCGTCCGTTGAGTCGCCCATCGCGGAGAGCACCCCCACGACGCGGTTTCCGGCTCGGCTCGCCTCGACGAGCCGGCCGGCGACGTCCCTGATCTTCCCCGGGTCGGCGACCGAGGTGCCGCCGAACTTCATCACCACGGTGCCGACGCGGGGCTCGGCTCCCGCAACGGCCGGGATCGCCTCGAAGTCGGTCGTGGTCACGGCGAACAGTGTAGGTCTACATTTCCCGGCGCCCGCTCAACGCCCTGCCGAGCGTGACCTCGTCGGCGTACTCGAGATCGCCGCCAACGGGCAGGCCGCTTGCCAGGCGTGTGACGCGGACGCGGCCGCGCAGCCGGTCGGCGAGGTACGCAGCTGTGGCCTCGCCGGTCATGTTCGGGTTCGTCGCGAGCACGACCTCCTGGACGCCGTTCCGCTCGACGCGCCCGAGCAGCTCGTCGATGCGCAGGTGCTCCGGCTCGACGCCGTCGAGTGGCGAGAGCGAGCCGCCGAGGACGTGGTAGAGGCCGCGGTACTCGTGCGTGCGCTCGACCGAGATCAGGTCGGCGGGCTGCTCGACGACGCAGACGATCGTGTGGTCGCGCCGCGTGTCGCGGCAGATCTGGCAGGTCTCCTCCTCGGTCAGGTTCCCGCACTCACGGCAGAAGCGGACGCGCTCCTTGACCTCCTCGAGCGCGCGCGCGAGCGCGAGGGCCTCGTCCTTCGGGACGCGCAGCAGGTGGAAGGCCAACCGTTGCGCCGTGCGCTGGCCCACGCCGGGCAGGCGCGTCAGCTGTGAGACAAGGTTTTCGACGGCTGGGCTGAACACCAGCCCATTGTGCCGCTACCGGCCGTCGTCACCGACGCCGGCGTTCTCGGCCAAACGGCCGAGCGCGACTTCGAGCAGTGACGCCGCGACCTCCGGATGCGCGGCCACCAGCTCGCGGAAGCTCGCGCGGTCGAGGGCCAGGCATCGCAGGTCTGTCTTCGCTCGCACGCGCGCCGTGCGCGTCGCGTCGGGCTTCATCAGCGCGAGCTCGCCGAAGAACTGGCCGGGGCCGAGCTCGATCTCGTCGCGCTTCGTCTCGACGACCGCGGTCCCGTCGGCGATGAAGAACATCCCCGTCCCCGCGGTGCCCGGCTGGACGAGCAGCTGGTCGGCGGGGATCTCGACCTCGTTGACGGCCGCGCCGATTGCGGCGAGCTCCTCGTCCCCGAGGTTCGCGAAGAGCGGCACGCGGCGAAGTGCCTCGACCCGCCCGTCCACTAGAGCCCCGGCAGGCCCAGGCCCTGAAGGCCGCCGAGGGCGGGCCCGAGCTTGGTCTCGATCAGGCTCTGCGACGAGCGCAGTGCCTCGTTCACGGCCGCCACGACCATGTCGGCCAGCAGCTCCGGGTCGTTCGGGTCGATCGCCTTCGGGTCGATCGTGATCTCCTTGATCTCGCCCCCGCCGGTCGCGGTCACGGTGACCATCCCGCCGCCCGCGGTCGCCTGGACGGTCTCGTTCTTCAGCTCCTCCTGCGCCTGCTGCATCTGCGCCTGCATCTGCTGGACCTGCTCCATCATCTTTCCGAAGTCCATTCCGCTCATTGGTCATCGACCTCCCGCGCGTCGAAGGTTCCCTTCATCAGCTCGATGATCTGCTCCTCGCTCACCGGCTCGTCCGCCTCCGGCCCGGTTTCCTCGCCGCCGTTCTCGCCGACCTCGAAGGCGAGGTCGAGGTGGCGGCCGGTGATCTCATAGAGAGCCTCGGCGAGCAGGGTCGCGTTCTTCGGCTCCTCCGCGAGCTGCCGGTGGAACGACGCGGCGCTCGGGAACTCGACGGTCAGAGTGTCGCCGGCCAGGCCCTTCGGGTGCGCCTCGCGCAGCACCGACGCGGTCGGGATCGACTTCTCCTCGACCGCGGGGAGGATCGTCCGCTGCCAGGCCTCCTGCAGCTGCTCGAGCTCGAGCGACGGCACCTCGCTGGGGCCCGCCGGCTCTGGGGCAACAGTGTCTGTCACTGTGACTGTCACCGGGGCTTGGCTCGAAGGGGCACCTCGCTCCAGCAGTTCGAGCCGGTGGGCGGTCGACTCGCGGGAGAGATCCGCCGCCGGCCGCGTCACCTTCACGAGCGCGAGCTCCAGTGGCAACCGCGGATCGCCGCCCTGCCGCATGTCGTCGACGGCCACGGCGAGCAGGTCGCAGAGTCGCAGGACCGTCGCCTCGCCGACCTGGTTCGCCTGCTCGCGCAGCCGCTCGCGCGTCTCCTCGGTCACCGGGAGCGAGTCCGGCACCTCGCCCATGTGCTGCACCAGCAGCAGGTGCCGCAGGTGCTCGAGCAGGTCGGTCACGAGCCGGCCGAGATCCTGACCCTGCTCCGAGAGCTCCTCGACGAACATCAGCGCGCCGGCGGTGTCGCGGTCGACGACGAGGTCGCAGAGCCGGAAGAGCGCCTCCTCCTCCACCGCGCCGAGAAGCTGGAGCACCGCCTGCACCGTGACCTCGTTCTCGGTCGCTGCCGCGAGCTGGTCGAAGGTCGAGACTGCGTCGCGATAGGCGCCGCGCGCCGCGCGGGCGATCAGCGACAGCGCCGCGTCGGGTGCCTCGATGCCTTCGCCGTCGGCCACGCGACGCAGCACCTGGACGAGCTCAGGCAGCCGCGGCCGCGCGAAGACGAAGGTCTGGCAGCGCGACCGGACCGTCGGCAGCATCTTCCCGAGGTCGGTCGTGCAGAAGACGAAGACGAGGTGGGGCGGGGGCTCTTCGATCAACTTCAGCAGCGCGTTGAAGGCGGCGTCGGTGAGCTGGTGCGCCTCGTCGAGGATGTAGACCTTGTGACTGCCCTCGACCGGCTGGAGCACGACGCGCTCGCGGATCTCGCGAATGTCGTCGATCCCGCGCTGCGAGGCGGCGTCCATCTCGATCACGTCCAGCGAGGTTCCGTCGGCGATCGCGCGGCACGCGTGGCAGGTCTTGTCGGGCGTGGGCGTCGGCCCGTGCTCGCAGTTCAACGCCTTCGCGAGGATGCGCGCCAGCGAGGTCTTCCCGGTCCCGCGCGGGCCTGCGAAGAGGTACGCCTGTCGGATCTGCCCGTGCGCGATCGCGTTCTTGAGCGTCCTCGTGACCGCCTCCTGCCCGACGACCTCGTCGAAGTCTTGCGGGCGGTACTTCCGGTACAGGGCGGCCACGTGGCGACTCTATCGAAGGGCCGGAGGATCAACGCACCGCGGCCTCGGGCCGGGCACACCGCACGCCTGGGAGGGATCGCTTAGCGCTGCTTCCTTCCGGATCTGACGCGGTTCGCAAGCTCCCACCGCACGGGGCCCGACCCGAGCCCGCGGCGCGAAATCGATCGTAGCAACGGCTATCCTGCGCGTCCGAAGGGCGTGTAGCTCAGCGGGAGAGCGCCCGCTTCACACGCGGGAGGTCCCTGGTTCGATCCCAGGCACGCCCACTCTCCGAGGCGTAGGGGAGCCCAGAGCTATTGGCATCTCCCCTCGCGGATGGGACGATTGGACGATGCGTCACCGCGACGACCTGCAAGGGCTTCGCGCAATCGCGGTTCTCCTCGTCGTGCTCGGGCACGCCGGCGTGCCTCACCTGAGCGGAGGCTACGTCGGCGTCGACGTCTTCTTCGTCCTCTCCGGCTTCCTGATCACGGGCCTCCTGCTCTCGCAGGCGGCGCGCGACGGACGGGTGCGGCTGGCCGACTTCTACATGCGCCGCGCCAGGCGGATTTTGCCGGCCGCCGTGCTCACGCTCGTGGTGACGGACATCGCGGCGCACCACCTCCTCAACTTCGTGCGCGCGCGCGAGGCGGTGAGCGACAGCGTCTGGGCGGCGTTCTTCGCCGCAAATGTGCACTTCGCGCGCGCGGGGACCGACTACTTCGCCCAGGGCAGGCCGCCGTCGCCGGTTCAGCACTTCTGGACGTTGGCGGTCGAGGAGCAGTTCTACCTCGTCTGGCCGGTCGTGCTCGCGCTCGTGCTGCTCGTAGGTCCGCTGCACAGGCGGCTGCTCTGGATCGTCGGCGCTGCGGGCGTCGCGTCGTTCGCGTGGTCGGCGCACGCGACCGCGGCGCAACCCGCCTCGGCGTACTTCTCGACCGCGGCCCGAGCCTGGGAGCTGGCGCTAGGCGCAGCGCTCGCGATTGCGGCGCCGCGACTCCGGGTACCCGCGGCGGCCGGCTGGGCCGGTCTCGGATGCATCGTCGCCGCAGCGGTCGCATTCTCGGGTTCGACGCAGTTCCCCGGCTACGCCGCGCTCCTGCCGACGGTGGGAGTCGCGCTCGTGATCGCCGCCCGGGGAGGCGGCGCGGCCGGCCTGCTCTCGCTTCCGCCGCTCCGCTACGTCGGCGACCGCTCGTACGCCTTCTATCTCTGGCACTGGCCGGTGCTCGTGATCGCGACCGGCTACGCGGGGCACGCGCTCTCGACGCCGGCCCGCCTCGGCCTGTCGGCCGGGGCCTTCATGCTGTCGATGCTGAGCTATGCCCTCGTCGAGAACCCGATCCGGCACATGAGGTGGCGCGCGCCCGGCGGCGCCCTCCTCTGGCCCGCCTCGGTCGTGGTGACCTTGGCGGTCGCGCTGCCGATCCTTGCCTCGCTGCACACGACGGCCGCGCGCATCGCGGACGCCTCGGCGGCGGTACGGCCGGCCGCGCTTGCAGCTCCGGCTGGAGCGTCGCGCGCCTCGTGGAAGCCGCTCGGAGCCGTCGCCGCGGCCGTGGATGCGGCGAAGCGCGGGGCCCGGCTGCCCTGGCCGCTCACGCCGTCGGTCGGTGACCTGAGCAAGGACTTCTACGCGTTCCCGAGCGGCTGCTCCGCGCACCGCGGCCAGACCTCGAGCTCGGTCTGCCGCCTTGGCGACACCGGCGCCGGCAAGACGCTCGTCGTGATCGGCGACTCGCACGCGCAGATGTGGATGCCGACGATCCTGGGCCTGGCGCGCCGCGACGGCTGGATGGTCGTGCCGTTCGTCAAGGTCGGCTGCGTCCCGACGAAGTGGCTCCACAGCAAGGACTGGGGCTGCAGTGTCTGGTATCGCTGGGCCCTCGCGCGGGCCGCGAAGCTCCATCCGCAGGTCTCGCTGGTCGCCGCGAGCTGGGCGGACAGCCCGCGCGCGGCGCCGGCGCTGAGGGCGGTGGCGGCGCTGATCGGGAGCGTGAGGCGCTTCTCGGCGACCACGATCGTCGTAGGCGACTCGCCGCACCAACACCGCCAGCCCGTCGACTGCCTGCTCTCCTCCGGCGCGACGATGCGCACCTGCACGTCGAAGGCGACAGTCGCCGAGCTGCAGCTGAACGCGCGGGTCGCTGCGATCGCGTCCAGGCAGCGGGTGGGCTTTCTGAACGTGACTGGCTGGTTCTGCGCCCGCGCCTCGAGCGTCGCGGTGCTCTGCCCGGAGGTCGTCAACCGCACGATCGCCTGGATCGACCTCGGCCACGTCTCGGAGACGTACGCTTTCGAGCTCGCGACGCCGTTCCGGAACGCGTTCCGGCGCGAGCTCTTCCGCTAGAAAGAGCCCGCGCCGGGAGTCGTCGGGCTAGAAGGAGCCCGAGACGATCTTCGCACCGGCTGCCTTTCGCACCGTCACGTTGGTGCCGGCGGAGACGGCCGGGACGGCCTGGCCGAGCTGGGTGCTGCGGCTGATGTGTGCGGCGCCGAGGGCGCTGACCTTCACCGTGCCGAGCTTCGTGCCGGCGACGTAGAACGTCACGCGCTTGCCCGCGAGGCGGCGGACGTGCTCGACCTCCGCCTCGAGCTCCCGCTGGCCGCCCTTCGCCCGGAACTTCGCCGAGCCCTTCGCGGCCGGGAACGCCTTGGCCGCCTTGAGCACGATCCGCGTGTCGGGGCCGCCGGAGGCGAGCACCGTCGGGACCGAGACCGCCAGCAAGAGTGCCGTGACCGCGAACAGGGTGGTGATGCGCTTCATGTCGTGCCTCCCGTAGTCGTTTGACCGTGTGCGTCGAGACTAGGGAGCGGCTGTCCAACCCCTGCCCATGGGCAGGCAAGGCTTTGTCACGCGGCGGGTTAAGGTTTAGTAAGCCTCGTGAACCGCGCCTGAGCCGGCTGTAAACGCCCGACCGGCTGAGATCTCGCCCGTGCGTCCTGCACCTGCCGGGCCCGGCACCTGCCGGGCCCGCTTCGCGAGCTCAGCTCGCTGCAGCGATGCGCAGGCTCAGGTTGGCAACGGGGAAGTTGCGCAGCTTGCGCTTGAGGATGTCCGTAGACATGTGGGCCGCCTTTCGTTCCGCAGTGATACGCCGGCTACAAACGTCGGCCGGCACGGCCTTCCTCGGCATCCCTCGATGGAGCGCCATCCGCCCCTCGTTCTAGGGTTTTTGTCGTGCGAGCGGCCTTCCTACAGCGCGGTGTCGCAGAGTTCGTCGGCACCTTCACGCTCGTCTTCGTCGGCGCGGGCTCGATCATCGCGACGCACGGCGGCAACCTGACCGCGATTGCGCTGGCGCACGGGCTCGCGATCGGGGTCATGGCCTCGGCGGTCGGCCACATCTCGGGCGGCCATTTCAACCCCGCGGTCACCTTTGGCTTCGTCGTCACGCGCAGGATCGAGATCCACCTCGCGGCCGTCTACTGGTTCGCCCAGCTCACGGCCGCCGTGCTCGCAGCGTTCCTGCTGACCGCCGTGCTCCCGCAGAGCCAGACCGACGCGGTCAACCTCGGCGCGCCGGCGCTCGGCTCCGGGATCGGCGCGGGCGGAGGCCTCGTGATCGAGGCAGTGCTGACCTTCTTCCTCGTCTGGGTGATCTTCGCCTGCGCGGCCGACCCGCGCGGCACGTTCGCCTCGATCGCCGGCCTCGCGATCGGCTTCACGATCACGCTTGACATCTTCATGGGCGGCGCGTACACGGGTGCCGCGATGAACCCGGCTCGGGCGCTTGGGCCGCAGCTCGTGCAGAACGTCTGGAGCGACGCCTGGGTGTGGTGGCTCGGCCCGGCGGTGGGCGCCGCGGCCGCCGCCCTGCTGTACGACCGGCTCTACCTGCGACCGGTCTCGCCCCAGCCGGTCGGGCCGCCCGAGACGGGGCTCGAGGAGCCGCGCCCGGGCGAAGCCGCGGCGATGTAGCTTTCCGACCGTGGTGCTGCTGGCACTGTCGACGGGGCACAAGCTCGGGCTCGGACTCGCCGTCGCGGGCTTCGCCGGCTTCGCGCTGATCGTCTCGATGCTGGTGCCGCGCTACCGGCCGCAGTTCCCGGGACGAGGGCTCGGCGTCTTCCTCGCCGCGTGCGTGCTGCTCTTCATCGGGATGCTGGCCGCGGTCGAGATCTTCGGCAAGGAAGGCGGCGAGGCGAAGGCCGGCGCGGGGGCCACCACGGAGACCACCGGCACGACGACGACCCAGCAGACGACGACGTCCACGACGACGACGCAAAAGGCCGAGCAGGTTCAGGTCAGCGAGAGCGAGTTCAAGATCACCCTCGCCGGCGGCTCGGTGAAGGCCGGCCACGTCATCTTCGAGGTCAAGAACGACGGCCACGTCCCGCACAACCTCGTGGTCGACGGCAACGGCGTCCACCAGTCGACGAAGAACCTGAACGGTGGCCAGTCCGAGCCGCTCCGCGTCGACCTCAAGCCCGGCACCTACGACCTCTACTGCTCGATCCCCGGCCACAAGCAGGCCGGCATGGACCTGAAGCTCACCGTGTCCTGAACGAACGAGGCGGAGAAGGAGGGATTCGAACCCTCGAGGCAGGGATTCTCCCCACCTAACGCCTTAGCAGGGCGCCGCCTTCAGCCACTCGGCCACTTCTCCGCGAGCGCGAAAGAATAGCCGAGCCTTTCGGCCGCTACCCTATGGCCCGCACCTGGGAGGGGTGGCAGAGCGGTCGAATGCGGCGGTCTCGAAAACCGTTTCGGGCGGTTTCGTCCGACGAGGGTTCAAATCCCTCCCCCTCCGCTTTGTAGGCTGGATCCCGGCTCCAACGGAGCGGGATTTGGCCGTCCTGCAGTCCGTGACGGGCGTGCGGGCGACGCGTAGGCCATCCGCAGCCTTAGAGCTAGCCCGACGGTTGAGTGGGTCGGTCTTGCACTGCTCCGCTGCTTGACTCGCCGGCGAGCAGACGCAGCCTGACGGCCACCTCAGTGCCACCGCCAGGGATCGCCGTAACCCCTGCGTCCAACCACAGTCTCTTGGGGACTGCCCTTAAAGGCGGTCCTGGCCCAGCTAAGATCTGCGCGACGGCAGTGCCTTCCTTGCGGCTGACCCTGGCGCTGGGCGTAGTGCTCACCGCAGCCTGCGCAGGGCTCGCACGCGCGACCTACCCCGGTCGGGACGGGCCCTTGATTGCCTTTGTAAGGGCGATCCCTCCGTGCCCGAGTGGTCATTGCAAGACTGTGATCGCGACCGTGCATCCCGACGGGAGCGGTGAGCGACATCTGACGAAAGGGATCCTCGATCGAAATCCTGCGTGGTCGCCCGATGGCACGCGCATCGCGTTCGTCCACGGCTTTCCGATTTCGCCGGCGCCTCAGATCGAGGTCATGAACGCGGTTGGAGGAAGCCGCAAGCTGCTTGTCCGGCGCTCTAAGTACCTGCGCGGCGGCTACGAGGGCTTTCCGCGCCTTGATTGGCTGGACAACAAGAACATCGTCTTCGAGAACGCCAACGGAAGCTGCAGGTGCGGGCGATATCTCGAGCTCGAAGTCGTGAGCGCCAGCGGCGGGCGGGTCAGACGCCTCACGCGGCTCCCCCAAAACACCACCGGCTGGTCGATCCACGGCCGGCGAATTGCGTACGTCACCTACCCACAAGGGCTCTTCGTCGGTCCGGTCACCGGGCGCCGCCGCCTGCTCACGCCCGGCCCCGCGGCGAATGGGCACCACTTCACCTTCGACATGGAGGGCGGAGGCCGCATCGACTGGTCGCCCGACGGTCGCAGGATTCTCTTCGCGACCAACCAGTTCGTGGACGACAGTGCGATAGCGGATCTCTATTCGGTCGACACGCGCACGGGCGCGCTGTCGAAGATCCCGGGGAAGCCCTGGCTGAAGTACGCCGGCGGAGTCATTCGCGGTCCGAGCTGGTCGCCCGGCGGCGACAAGATCCTGCTCAACATCGAGCATCAGATTTCCGGGTTCATGGTCATCCCGTCGTCCGGTGGCGACGGCACGGGCAGGTGGATCACGGGCCGGCCGCCAAGCTGCCTCGGAGAGGCTTGTGCCGCGGTCTCGCCGCGCTGGCAGCCTCGCGGCGCGGGATTCAGCGGTTCCTCGTAGGGTTGTCTCCAACCGACCAGGAGGTTCTCATGGCGCTTGCGCGCGTGGTGACGTTCGACGGTGTGGACAAGGACAGAATCGCTCAGCTACAGAGCGAGATTTCCGGAGGTCAGCCGCCCGAGGGATTGAACGCGAAGGAGATCATCGTCCTGCACGATCCCGAGGCCTCGAAGTCGATGGCGATCGTGTTCTTCGACAGCGAGGACGACTACCGCAAGGGCGACGAGATCCTGGGCGGGATGCCGTCCGGCGAGACGCCGGGCCAGCGGACGTCCGTCACGCGGTACGACGTCGCGATCCGCGAGTCGATGTAAGGCCGCTCCCGCCGCGCGGTACGCTGGCGCGGCCTGGAGAGGTGTCCGAGCGGTCTAAGGAGCGCGACTGGAAATCGCGTATGGGCTGAAAGGTCCATCGCGGGTTCAAATCCCGCCCTCTCCGCTCGTCGTGGGGGGACCCGGTCCCCCCACGAGAACCCGCGAAAAGGAGCACGGCATGGGCTTCGAGCAGTACCACGAACCGGCAGGCGAGTTGAGCGCGGAAACGCGGACGTTCGCGCGGATGCTGACCTCTCTGACCGAAGAAGCCGAGGCGATCGGCTGGTATGAGCAGCGCATCTCGCTCGAAGCTGACGCGCAGGCGCGAGCGATCATGGAGAACGCGCAGCAGGAGGAGTTCAAGCACTTCGGGATGGACCTCGAGTTCCTGATCCGGCGCAGCCCGAAGTGGCGAGTCGCGCTGGAGAACATTCTCTTCAAGGACGGCGACATCGTCGAGCACGGCGAGGAGGCCGAGGACGCCGAGGACAAGGTCGACTGAGCTTGCGGATCGGCCGGCGTGAGGTAAGCGTCACCAACCCGGACAAGGTCTTCTTCCCGGAGCCCGGGCTGACGAAGGGCGACCTCGTCGCGTACTACCTCGGGGTCGCCGACCCGGTGCTGCACCACCTGCGACGGCGGCCGTTCCACATGAAGCGGTACCCGAACGGCGTCGAGGGGGGCTTCTTCCACCAGAAGCGCGTGCCTCCGCACCCGGACTTCGTCGGCGAGCAGTTCGTCCAGTTTCCGAGCGGCCACTCGACCGTCTTCGCGGTGGTCGACAACGCGGCGGCGCTCGCCTGGGTGGTCAACCTCGGATGCATCGAGCTGCACACCTGGCACTCGCGCATCGACGACATCGAGCGGCCGGACTACCTCCTGATCGACCTCGACCCGAGCCAGGGCAACCCGTGGGAGTTCGTCCGCGAGATCGCGCTCGTCGTCAAGGCGGTGATGGACGAGCTCGGGCTCGCCTCGTACCCGAAGACCTCGGGCGCGACTGGGTTGCACATCCTCGCGCCGATCAGGCCGGAGCTGCCGTTCCCGGAGGTGCGGCGGTTCGCGAAGGCGCTCGCGGAGGAGGTCGAGCGGCGGGTCGGCGACCAGGGCGTCGCCACGACGACGTGGCGCGTGGCCGACAGACGTGGGGTCTTCGTCGACTTCGGCCAGAACGCACGTGACCGGACGATCGCCTGCGCCTACTCCGTCCGGCCGACTCCGGACGCGAGGGTCTCCACGCCGCTGCGCTGGGACGAGGTGGCGCGCTCCGACCCTTCGAGGTTCACGGTCAAGACGATGCCCAGGCGGGTAGAGAAGGTCGGCGACCTGACAGCGGGTATGTGGCGGCGGAAGGTGAGCTTGCTGCCGAGGTTCGAGCAGCTCGGCCTGCCGCCTGGCAAGCCGGCGCTCGTCGAGCGGCGCAGCAGCACCTCGCGCCGCTGGGTCAACGACCAGAGCAGCCGCGGCCGGCGCGGCTAGGTGTGGAAACAGTGACAGGCACAGTGACTGTCACTGGTGGTTCGCCAGCAGCTTGTCGACGGTCGGATCGCCGCGCTTTCGTTTCGGACGGACCTGGTCCCACGTGCACTGATCGAGATCCTTGTCCGGCCGGAAGCGGATGAACTTCGTCCCGTGGCGGAAGCGGTTGCCTTCGAGCTTGTCGAAGCGAACCTCGCAGACGAGCTCCGGCCGCACGGGGTTCCAGTCGAGCTCCTTGCCGCGCGACCAGCGGCTCTGGCCGCCCGGGATCCGCTTGTCGCTGAGCTTTCCGGGCGCCAGCATCTTCGGCAGCGACTCCTCGAGCTCGCGGCGCACGGGCGCGGGGAACCCCGAGCAGTGCCCGACGAAGTCGAGCGAGCCGTCGTCCGCATAGAGGCCGAGCAGCAAGGTCGAGATCCGCCCGTCGGCCTTGTCGCTCCAGCGGAAGCCGACGATCACGCAGTCGGCGGTCTTGTACGGCTTCACCTTCACGACCCCGTCGCGCGAGCCCGGCAGGTAGGGCACGCCTAGCCGCTTCGCGATCACCCCGTCGAGGCCGGCCTGCTCGAGCCGCTCGAGCCACTTGGCCGCCTGCTTCGGGTCGCGTGTCGCAGGCGAGAGCCGGAACTTCGACGCCTTCCGCTCGAGCTCGCGGCGCCGCTTCTCGAGCGGCAGCTCATGCACCCGCGCTCCCTTCCAGACGAGCAGGTCGAACGCGACGTAGTCCGCCGGGATCTCTGCCGACAGCCGCTTGATCCGGCTCTCCGCAGGATGCAGCCGCAGCTGCAGCTGGTCGAACTCGAGCTTGCCCTCGCGCGAGATGATGATCTCGCCGTCGAGTGCGGACTCCGACGGGAGGAGCGCACCGACCTCTTCGAGCTCGGGGAAGTAGCGCAGCAGCGGGCGGCCGTTACGCGACCAGAGCCGCAGCCCCCCACCGAGGTTCTCGAGCACACCGCGGAAGCCGTCCCACTTCGGCTCGTACTGCCACTCGCCTTGCGGCAGCCCGTCGACGAGCTCGGCCTCCATCGGCGGGAACGGGAGGTTTCGAGGCGGCATCCGGGGCAACGCTACCGCCATGTCCCAGCTGGACGGTGTCTGGAACGTCAAGCGGCTCGGCGGCCTCCTGCCGCCACTCGTCGGCGTGCGCAAGCGGATTCACGGAACGAGCGGCGAGACCGCCGTAGGGCCGCTACCCGGGGTGCCGTTCGACGTGGTCGGCCTCGACCTGCACTACCGCACGCCGTTCCGCGGCTTCGTCGACGAGCTCGCCCCCGACGGCGACCGCTACCTGGGCCGCGCGACGTTCCGCGGGCGCACCTTCGGGCGATTCGCGTTGGAACGAGCGCACTAAGCTCCAACCCGTGAGGCGGGTAGTCGTCACGGGCCTGGGAGCCGTCACGCCGGTCGGGAGCACCGCGCCCGAGACCTGGGACGCTGCCGTCGCGGGCCGGAGCGGGATCGATTGGATTCGCGCCTTCGACGCGGACGGTCTGCCCGTGCGCGTCGCGGCCGAGGTCAAGGACTTCGACCCCGCGGGCCTTGCCAACCCCAAGGAGCTGCGCCGGCTCGACCGCAACGTCCTCCTCGCGCTCGCGGCCGCGAAGGAGGGGATGGCCGACTCCGGCCTGACCGACTTCGACCCGCACCGGGTCGGGATCGTCTTCGGCTCGGCGATCGGCGGCCTGATCGGGATCGTCGACCAGGCGAACACGCTGCGAGATCGGGGCCCGGACCGGATCTCGCCGTATTTCATCCCGAACGTGCTCGTGGACACGGCAAGCGGTCAGCTCGCAATCTCGCTCGGGATCAGCGGGCCGAACTACGCGCCGGTCTCGGCGTGCGCGACGGGCTCTACCGCGGTAGGGGAGGGCGCCGAGATCATCCGCCGCGGCGACGCCGACGCGATCCTG
>JAWVDY010000094.1:0-2642 GCA_033856995.1 Gaiellaceae bacterium | reverse complement strand
GCGGCCGAGCCGCTCGATCACCCCGGCACGAGCCTGGGGGACGATGCGGACCGTCCGCGCGAGCGTGACCAGCACGATCAGCGCAACCATCACGAACCCCCTACTGGTAGACGAGCGCGGTTGCGCCCTCGATCTTGACGACCTCGACTCGCGCGCCCGGCTCGAAGACCTGCCCCTCCATGAACGCGCGAGCAGTCCACTCCTCGCCGCCGATCTTGACGAGGCCGCCGTCGGAGTCGACCCGCTGGAGCACGAGCGCCTTCGCGCCGGTGAGCGCGGCCGTTCCGGTGCGCAGCGCCGAGGGCACGCGCAGATGTGACTTCGCGATCGGTCGGACCATGGCGACCGACGCGATCGAGCCGCCGATGAAGACGATCAGCTGGAGGACCGGTCCGCCGCCCACGAGAGCCACGACGCCAGCCACGATGGCGGCGAGCGCTACCGGCCCGAGGAAGAACAGCCCCGGCGTGAAGATCTCGCCGACCACCAGCGCGAGGGCAACGACCGCCCAGATGAGCCAGCCAGGCACGCTGCGATCCTAACTGCGGTCAACGCGCAGGCCCAACGCGGCGGGCAGCGCGAAGAGGTCCGGCAGGCGGTCGGGCGCATCCGGGTAGCGGCCCTCGCGGTCGAGCAGGAACGCGCGCGGGATCCCCGCGGCTCGCGCGCCGTCGATGTCGTCCTCGGGCGAGTCACCGACCATCGCGGCGTCTGCGGCCTCGACGCCCAGCCGGCCGAGCACCTCGCGGAAGATCGTCGGATGCGGCTTCGTGCGACCGAACGCGCCTGAGCCGACCGCCGCATCGACCTGGAGCCGGTGATGCGCGATGAACTCGTCGAGGTTCCGGCCCGTGTTCGAGACGAGGCCCAGCTTCAACCCGTGCGCGCGCAGCTCCTCCAGCACAGCCGGCGCATCCTCGAAGAGCTCGAAGTGCTCGGCATGCTCCCAGGCCTGCGTCATCTCCACCGCGCAGTCATGCGCGGTGTCCGCGTCGCCGCCCATGCCGCGGATGATCCGCTCCGTGAAGGCGACCCAGATCTCCTCGTCGTGCTCGAGCTCAGGGTGGCGACGGATCCCCTCGACCGCGCGCTCGCGGGCCTCGGCATAGCGCGCGGGGTCGAGCTCGAGCCCGAAGCGGGCGCCGAGGCGGCGGTAGCCCTCGGGACCGAGCTCCGGCCCGGGCCGGGCGATGGTGAAGTCGACGTCGAAGAGGACCGCGCGGAGCGTCACGCCGCCTCCAGGAGCCAGGTCGCGGTCTCCACGTGCGTGCCGATCAGGTCGCGTCCGCCCGACCACGCGACGGTCTGCGCAATCGTCCAGCCGCGCGCCCGCTCGCGGTCGAGGCCGAGCTCTGCGCAGAGCCGGTCGAGCCGCGCGAGCACCTCGGGCTTGCTGTGGCCGAGCTCGGGAGAGCGGACGATCGGCGCGACCGCGAACTCGCGCTCGCCCGCGAGCGGCTTCGGGTCGATTGCCAGCCACGGCTCGCGCTGCGCTGCCAACACGTTCTCGCCGTGCAGGTCCTGGTGCAGCAGCACCTGCTCGCCCTGCGTCGGCGCGAGCTCCCGGAGATACCCGGCCGCGGCGTCGCGCAGCCGCGCGTCCGTCACCTCCGGGAAGTCGTGCTCGAGCCAGAGCGCGGCCTCCTCCTCGAGCGAGCGGAAGCCTTCGCCGCTCTTCCAGAGGCGCGGCAGGAGCCCGATCAGCACGCCGAGCGGATCCGGGTCGCCCGAGAGGAACATGCCCGGGTCGCAGCGCTCGAGCAGGAGCGCATGATGCTCGTCGTCGCGCGCGTACAGCTGCGCCGCGCCGTCGCCGTCCCAGCGCTCGAGCGCGTCGGGCTCCTGGAGCGACTCGCGGTCGGGCCAGTAGAGCTTGAGCACGGCAGGAGTGCCGTCCCGCAGCTCGGCGCGGACCACATGACCGCAGGCGCCGGGGACGTAGGGCTCCCCGAGGCGCAGGTCCCATAGCTCAGCGACCTCCTCGGCGAGCTCCGGCGCGCCCGCCCGCCACTCGGCGAGCGTCAGGCCGGTGTCGGCCAACGGTACGCGTCCGCCTGGCGGTTCTTCAGCGAGGGCAGCTTCTCCCGCACGTCGCGCAGCCGTGACCGGTCGACCTCCGCCGAGATCACGCCGACTTCGTCGGGCGCCTGCGCGAGCACGATCCCCCACGGGTCGACGATCAGCGAGCGGCCGTACGCGGGCTTCCCCGGCAGCGTCTCGCCGACCTGCGCGGCCGCGGCCACGTAGTACTGGTTCTCGATTGCGCGCGCCCGCAGGAGCACGTGCCAGTGGTCCTTGCCGGTCGGCGTCGTGAAGTGCGCCGGCACAGTCACGAGCTCGGCGCCCTCGAGCGCGAGGATGCGGTAGAGCTCCGGAAAGCGGATGTCGTAGCAGACGCTCAGCCCGAGCCTCCAGCCGTCCGCGTCGGCCACGACGACCTCGTCGCCGGGCTCCTCCGCGTCGGACTCGCGGTACGAGCGGCCGCCGACATCCACGTCGAACAGGTGGATCTTGCGGTAGACGGCCGTGAGCTCGCCGTCGCGGTCGAAGACGAGTGAGGTGTTGCTGAGCTTGTCGCGGCCCTCGCGGCGCTCGGTGATCGAGCCGCCGACGAGCGTGATGCCATGCCGGGCGGCCCAGCC
>JAWVDY010000093.1:0-2927 GCA_033856995.1 Gaiellaceae bacterium | reverse complement strand
CGCGGTCCACCGCGAAGTACTCCACTTCAAGACGACTCCCAGGGCCGATGCAGACCCACTGCACGTCGACGCCGAGCTCGTGCAGCTCCCCTAGCTCCCCGGTCACGCGCCGCTGTAGCGCCTCCAGATCCCGGTTTGAGAGGTGGGCCTGCCCGACGACCACGCGGAGCTATACCCGGATGTTGTGGATGGACCTGAGAAAGAATGCGGCGTACCTTCCCGGTTGATCAAGACCGATGCCGGTGTTGGCCGGCAGGAAGGCACGCCATGGTGGATGTTCGCACGCTCCCCGCCGGGGAGGGCAACGAAGTGGTTCGGGGCACTTTGGACGACCTCGCGCGGGAGGGCGCTCGCAGGATGATCGCGGCCGCGCTTGAGGCCGAGGTCGAGGAGTACGTCGGCTCGCTGGCCGGCGAGGTCGGCGCCGACGGCAAGCGGCTGGTCGTACGTAACGGGCGCGCGCGGGAGCGTCGCGTGACGGTCGGGTCGGGGACCGTCCCGGTCCGGGCGCCGCGGGTCAACGACAAGCGCGTCGAGGAGGAGACGGGGGAGCGGCGGCGGTTCAGCTCGCGGATCCTGCCAGCGTACGCCAGGCGGTCGCCGAAGGTCACCGAGGTGCTGCCGGTGCTCTACCTGCACGGCCTGTCGACCGGGGACTTCGGGCCGGCGCTGCGGGATCTCCTCGGCGAGGACGCCTCCGGCCTCTCGCCCAGCTCGATCCAGCGGCTGACCGAGAGCTGGCAGGCCGAGCACGCCGCGTTCGGTCAGCGAGAGCTGCGCTTCCACCAGTACGCGTACTGGTTCGTCGACGGCGTTCACGTCTCGGTGCGGCTCGGCGAGGACGACCGGCTGTGCCTGCTCGTCGTGATCGGCGTCCGCGAGGACGGCGTTAAGGAGCTCCTCGCGGTCGAGGACGGGTACCGCGAGAGCACCGAGTCGTGGGCGGGCGTGATGCGCGACCTCAAGGGCCGCGGCGCGAACGAACCGCAGCTCGTCGTCGGTGACGGCGCGCTCGGCACGTGGGCCGCGCTCCGCGACGTGTACCCCGGCGCGCGACGCCAGGCGTGCTGGGTCCACGCGATCGCCAACGTCCTCGACTGCCTGCCCAAGCGCCTACAGCCCCGAGCGAAGAGCCTGCTGCACGAGATCATGGAGGCCCCCACTCGCGGGGACGCCGGCCGGGCGCTGGAGCGGCTGCGCGAGGATCTCGCGGCCAAGTACCCCAAGGCGATCGCCAAGCTCGACCGTGACTGGCAGCACCTGACCGCGTTCTACGACTTCCCGGCCGAGCACTGGCGGCATCTGCGGACCAGCAATGCGATCGAGTCGAGCTTCGCGACGGTCAAGCTCCGCACCCGCGTCACGAAGGGCGCCGGCTCCAAGAAGGCCGCGCTCGCGATGGCGTTCAAGCTCCTCGACGCCGCTCAGCAGCGCTGGCGGCGCTTCAACGGCCACGAGCTCGTCGCCGACGTCCTCACCGGCGCCAGGTTCAACGACGGCATCCGCGTCACTGACGACAACAGACACAACGACAAAGCAGAGGACGAGAAGGTCGCCGCCTGAAAGATCTCACGCAGCCCATACACAACATTTGACAATTGCTCACCCTGGCTCCGCTGCGACCTGTCCCGCGCCTGGGTAACGGTGGTAGTTACCGCATCCGCAGACGAACTCCAGTGACCGGACAATGTTTTCCTTGAGCCGCCGACGGCGGAGGAATCCACCGCGGACGTAGTCCTCGGGCCTTGACTTGAGGTCCCTGTCTATCGGGCCGAGACAGAGCGGGCACCATCCGCGAATGTGGTACGCATCTCCGGAGTCCGGGTCGCGCTGGCAACTGAAGTAGTCCCGGAGTTCCGTGTCTGTGGGCAGGGCGCTCACTTTGGCGTACGGCACCTCGATGTGGGACTCACGCATCAGCGGACTCTACACGCGGCCTGGGCCGCTGACAAGGCATCGCGGGGCATGCGCCGCGGCGACGACATCACTTGAGGCCCTCCGAGACCAGCCTCAACCTGATGGCGCTGGGGAGATGCCCCCACGCCTCCGCGGTGCGTCGGCCCCGGGCAGCCGAACGGGTAACAGGTTCGGGGTTTTCCCTCCTCGGCCAGTGTGAATTCCACGGTCGGCCACGCCTCTCCTGCCCTGACAAGGCCCGGTGGCGAAGGACTGTCACGCTTCAGGCGTCGAGCGAGGCGACCGCCTTCGACGAGTTCGAGGACCGCGCCGGACCTTAGGTCCGGCGCACCACGACGTCGCTGGGTCCCTCGCGTACCGTCACTGCGGGGCCCGCCAACATCGTCAGCCCGTGGGCATTGACCGTCGAGCCGAACAGCCGCTCGTGGGGTGGGGGCGCGCCGAGCGACGCCGCCCCGACCGACCGAGTCCGGGCGAACGGGTACCTTGGATGTCGATGGAGACACGAGATCTGCTTGGGGCTCTGCAAGACATCGAGAAGCGGGCCGAGCGCGTCTACGATGACGCCGCAGTCATCGAGACCTACGTCGACTCCGGTGGGCTCGTCAGTGCCCTCACCACGCGCGACAACGGCGTTGTCTACGGTCGTCGTGGGACCGGTAAGACGCACGCCCTGAAGTATCTGGCCGAGACGCGGCGGAACAGCGGTGACTTCGTCCTCTACGTCGACATGGAGCAGGATCTCGGATCAACGGAAGGCGTCTACGGAGATCCGGCCTTACCAATCTCGGAGCGCGCATCGCGGCTTCTCGTTGACGTGCTTGCGAAGGTGCATGACGCCCTCATCGCGGCGGCGTTCGACGGCGCCGGTGACCTTCAGACCGTGGAGTCCATCCTCGATCACTTCGGCGAGGTCGTCGTCACCGAGCACGCAGAGGACCAGCGGTCGCTCGATGCCAACAGTACCTCCAGTTCCACGGCCTCTGTCGGCGGGTCACTGGCGCTTGGCC
>JAWVDY010000092.1:0-5195 GCA_033856995.1 Gaiellaceae bacterium | reverse complement strand
ACGTCGTACTCGTAAGGAGGGTGATGCGCTGGGGATTCATCGTCGAGACCATCCTGATCGCGTAGACGTACTTGCCGGGCTTGAGCTTGCGTATCGGAAAGTATACGACCCGGCCTTTCGCCTTGATCGTCCCGGTTGCACTCAATACCGGCTTCGGTCGGCCCGTGGCGAGCCTTCGTCCGAGAACGGCCTTGGGCGGGCCGGCCTTGAAGATTCCCGCTCGGAAGGTTGCCTCTTCGCCCGCGCGCACGAGGAAGCTCCAGCGCGCGCGGTTGGACTTCAACGGCTTGCTCAGTTTCCCCCATGAGGCGAACGGCGAGACGACTCCCGAGGCGTGGACCCAGGGCGTGCTCGCCGCCTGGCAGTTCCCGTGGGTCAGGGCGATCATCGCCTTGACCGCATCGTACGAGGGCCGGTGCGATCCGTCGGCCCGGATGAGCCCGCTCTGCCAGGTCTTCAGGTCGAGCTCGTCCGTGAGGTGGAAGAAATTCAGTAGTCGCACCGTCGGGTCGCAGGCCGCCTGCTTGATCAGGTCGCCGTAGATCTGCGCCTGAGTCGCCTCGTCTGTGGTCGGGCCGTTCTCGACGCCCGTGTAAAGGGCCGCGAGCGCAGGCAGGACCCCCACCTGCCAGCCGACCTCGTCGAGGTCGAGCCGCAGCGGCTGCGCGAAGGTGCCTCCGGTCTCCGCAAAGGTTGGCTGAGCTGTGCCGTGGAAGGCATCCCAGACTCCTTGCTTGATCCGGTCCAGGTTCGGCAGCCCCGCGTTCGGCCAGCCGTAGCCGACTTCCGGAGTGTCGACGTTGCGGGCCGGGTACGGGTGGAACGCGAGCTCGTCCATCAGCGGCCTCGTCCGCCCGGTCGCGCGGTAGGCGACGCCGAGGTCGTGCAGAAAACGGACCGGCGAGCGGGAGATGTTGCTCTTCGCGAACGGCTGGTCGTTGCCGCGCGGCGAGAGGCCGACGCCGATCACGTTGATCGTCGGGTTCCGGGCCTTGAGCACGTCGTAGGAGCCGGCGAGGATCGGCAGATACTGCGCGGCCGCGAGCGCCCGGCCGGTCGGCGAGAACTGCGGTAGCCAGAACCGCGGCTGGTTGGGCTCGTTGCCGATCACGTAGTCCTTGACCGACGGGAAGGTCTGCGCGAGCTTCTGGACGAAGGCGACGAACTTGGCCGTCGCTCCGGGTGTCCCGGTCAGGTCGTGCGCGTCGTGCGGCGCGACCGCGAAGATGATCCTGATGCCGCTGGCCTGCGCCTGCGGTAGCCACTTCGCGATCTCGGCCTGACCCGGGATCGTCATCGGTGCGGCGGGATCCCAGTTGATCGAGACGCGGTTCACCTTCAGGCCGACGTCTTTGAGCGTTGCGAAGAACGCCGCGCCGTTGCCGGTCTTGCCGGCGTCCTCGGTGACGCCGACGTCCAGGCCCGCGTGCGCGACTCCAGCGGCTGGCAGGCAGGCGAGCGCGACGAACGCGCACAGCAACCCCTTGATCCTCTTCAACTTGGCGGCTCCTTCTCTTCGACCCGAACTCTAGGTTCCCATGTTCTTCGGCTTACGGGAAGGAGCTCCTTAGTCCGGCAGTCCTCCGATGACCGCATCGAGCAGCCGACCGGCGCCGAACCGCACCGGGTCGTCGGCCGGGAGCTGGGTCTCGGCGGCGGCCTCGGCGATCGCGGTCCGGGCCGGCTCCTCGTCTAGGTGGGCCGTGTTGAGGGCAATGCAGGCGACGCGGGCCGGCCGCAGCGTGAGTGCGATGCGCTCGTGCAGGTCGACCAGCTCGCGCAGGCTCGGCAGCGGATATCCGGGGTACCCCTCGACCTCGGTCGAGTGCGCCCGGTGGCAGAGGACGAAGATGTGCGGCGCCGAGCCGTGGATCAGCCCGAGCGTCACGCCCGAGTAGGCAGGATGCACGAGCGAGCCCTGACCTTCGACGAAGAGCAGCTCGCCGCCGCGCCGGTGGCCTTCGACGACGAGGCGTTCGGCCGCGCCGGCGAGGAAGTCCGAGACGACCGCGTCGACCGCGATCCCCCACCCCGCGATCGCGATCCCGGTCTGGCCGGTCGGGACGAACACCGAGCGCAGGCCGCGGCGGCGCGCCTCGAGGTCGAGCTCGAGCGAGACGGTCTTCTTGCCGATCGCGCAGTCCGAGCCGACGGTCAGCGCGACCTTCGCCGGGAGCTCGAGATTCTCGCCGGTCGGCACGTTGAGATCGGGCGGCGGCCTGCGCAGGTCGCGCAGCTCGACGCCGTGCTCCCGCGCGAGCGCAGCGAGCTCCTCGTCCTCGCTGACGAACTCGTGCAGGCCGCTCTCGATGTCGAGGCCGCCCGCGATGCACTGCTTCAACAGCTCGCGCCAGGCGGGCGGGAAGCGACCGCCCTGGGTCGCGACGCCCACGACCGCGGTCGTGGGCTCGAAGGCGAGCGCCTCCTCGACGGTCGCGACGATCGGGACGCCGGCGAGCATCTGCCCTGCGCGCTCCGAGTCGAGCACGACCACGCTCGGGTCGGGCGCGTAGCGCAGGATCCCGCGAGCCGTCTTGCCGTGATGCGGGTCGCCGGAGCGACCCTCAGCGAGGAGCAGGTACCGCTTGCCTGACACCGAGCCCCGGTTCGCTCGAGGGAAGCTGCACGCCGTCGACGAGCTCGACGCCCGGCCACGGGTCCTCCACGAGCAGCAGGTTGCCGTCGAGGTCGACGTGGTCGAAGAGGCTCGCGCACGCCGCGCCGGCCGCGACGGCTAGGCCCGACTCATTCATGCAGCCGAGCATCATCCCGAGGCCGAGCGCGCGGCCCGCGTGCACCATCCTCGCGGCCTCGCGGATCCCGCCCGACTTCGCGAGCTTCACGTTCAGCCCGTGCGCGCGCTCGGCGCAGGCCGCGACGTCGTCGAGCGTGTGGCAGTCCTCGTCGACGTAGATCGGAAGCGGTGAGCGGCGCTTCAGCTCCGGGCCGGCGGGATCGCCGGCGGGCAGCGGCTGCTCGCAGTACTCGACCCCGAGCTCCGCGAGCCGAGGCAGCGCCTCGAGCGCCTCCTCCAGCGACCACGCCTCGTTCACGTCAACCTGGAGTGGAACATCGGAGACCGCGTGCACGGCCTGCACCCGCTCAACATCGCGCCCGTCGCCCGCTCCGAGCTTCAGCTTCAGCCGCTTGAACCGCCCGCGCACCTTCTCCGCGCGCCGGGCCATGTCGTCGGGGTCGCCGAGCCAGATCGTCCACGACGTCGGCGGCCCCTCGCGCTCGAGGCCGAGCAGCCGCCACACGGGCAGTCCGACGAGCTTGCCGCAGAGATCGTGCAGCGCGGCGTCGATCGCCGCCTTCGCCGCCTGCTCGCCCGGCCGCTCGCGCATGCGCGCCTCGATCGCCTCGAAGGCGAACGGGTCGTCGCCGAGCAGCCTCGCCGCGTCCTGCGCGAAGGCGAGCGCCGATGCCGGCGACTCGTCGTAGCGCTCGATCGGCGCCGACTCGCCGTAGCCGCTGACGCCGTCGTGGCGGATCTCGACGACCACGGTCTCGGCTTCGTCGGCCGAGCCGCGGGAGATCACGAACGTCTCGGCCATGCGCACGGTCGCGGTCCTGGCCTCGAGCTCCACGTGGATACCTTAGAAGCTCCGCATGCGACCGCTGGCGTCGTACCTCCGCGGGCTCGACCCGCACCTCCCTCGCACCGTCTGGCTCGTCCAGGCGGGCGGCGTCGTGAACTCGCTCGGCAACGGCGTCGTGATCCCGTTCGTAGTCATCTACCTGCACAACGTGCGCGGGATCTCGTTCTCGCTGGCCGGCCTCGCGCTCGCGTTCGGCGGCGTGACCGCGCTGCTCGCCGGCCTGCTCGCAGGGACGACCGTCGACCGGATCGGCGGCCGCAACACGCTGCTGATCGGGCTCGCGCTCCAGGCGGCCTCCTTCGCGCTCTTCCCACAGATCCACCACCCGTGGCAGGCGTTCGGGCTGCTCGGGCTCGACGGGGTCGGCACCGCCTGCTTCTGGCCCGGCCAGTCGACGCTCCTCTCGCGCCTGACGCCGGCCGCAGACCGCCACTCCGCCTACGCGCTGCAGCGGATCAGCATGAACCTCGGCATGGGCCTCGGCAGCCTCGCCGGCGGCCTGGTCGCGACGACCTCGGACCCCGGGAGCTTCACGCGGCTGTTCCTCGCCGACGCGGCCACCTTCGTCGTCTTCATCGCCGTGCTCTCCGCGGTCTCCGAGCCGCCGGAGATCGCGGTCGAGAGAACCGACGACCGCGGCGACGGTTACCGCGCGGTGCTGCGGGACCGTAACTTCGTCGGCCTGCTCGGCCTGAACGTCCTCTTCGTCGCGGTCGGCTACGAGGTCTTCGCGCTCCTGCCGCCGTTCGCGAAGAACTACGCGGGCGTGAACGAGCGCTGGGTCGGCTTCATCTGGCTCGCGAACACGCTCCTGATCGTGCTGATTCAGCTGCCGGTCTCGAAGGCGCTCGAAGGCAGGCGCCGCATGGTCGCGCTCGCGCTGATGAACCTGCTCTGGGCGGTCGCGGCGCTCGTCGTGCTCGCCGCCGGCGCGCTACTGACCGCGACCTCGGCCGCGCTCGTCCTGATCGTCGCGACGATGATCTTCGGCGTCGGAGAGACCCTGCAAGGGCCGACTCAGGCGCCGCTCGTCGCCGACCTCGCTCCGGAGCGGCTGCGCGGCCGCTACTTCGCACTCGGCTCGATGTCGTGGAGCGCAGGCTCGATCCTCGGCCCCGCGGTCGGCGGCGCGCTGCTCGACTGGCACCCGCTGGCGGTCTGGCCGCTGGCGGCCGCGGTCTGTCTCGTCGCAGCGGTCGGCTGCCTGGCGCTCGAACGCAGCCTGCCGCCGGGAGTGCGCCGGACGCCGAAGCCGGAGACCGTCACCGTGACGCCGTTCACCCCGCCGCTAGACTTGGCCCCCGAGCGCCTGTAGCTCAGGGGATAGAGCGCGCGCCTCCGGAGCGCGAGGTCGCAGGTTCGATTCCTGCCAGGCGCACTCTCCCGTCGAAAGGCCGGCCGCTTCGCGCCCATGACGACTTTCGCCGGTTTGCCTCCTTCGCCGCGCCGTTTCAAGGGCTGCGTACGCTGCGAGCATCGGCAGTCGCCCCCGCATCCTCACCCGCCTCGACGTCTGGCTTTGTTCGCTAACTGCTCACGCGGGGTTCTTGGAACGCATCGGAACGGCCGAGGACGAAAAGCCCGAATACGTCT
>JAWVDY010000091.1:0-4780 GCA_033856995.1 Gaiellaceae bacterium | reverse complement strand
CGCGGCGAGCGCCTCGCGGCCCTGCTCGAGGACAGCCGCCGCTTCCAGAACGAGGTCTCGACCAAGCTCGCCGAGCAAGTGCTCCATGCGCTCTATGAGCTGCTGCGCGGCTTCCAGGCCGCCCACGACACCGCCGACGGCGAGCTCTTGCGCGAGCCGCTGGCCGACGACCCGGACGAGGTCTACCACGCGCTATTGACGGTGATCCTGCGCCTGCTGTTCGTGCTCTACGCCGAGGAGCGCGGCATGCTCCCGGCGGAGGAGCCGTGGAGCCGTTATTACTCAGTCGCCGGCCTGTATGAGCGGCTGCGCATCGACGCGGCCGCCCACCCGGACACGATGGAGCAGCGCTACGGTGCGTGGGCTCAGCTGCTCGTCGTGTTCCGGATGGTCAACGACGGGGCGAAGGCCGGCGGCGAGAGCATGCCGGCGCGGCGGGGCGTGCTGTTCGACCCCGACCGCTACAAGTTCCTCGAGGGCCGCTCGGGGCTCGGGTCGCGGCAGACCCACGAGCGGATCGAACCGCCGCTCGTGCCGGACGGAACGATCCATCGCGCGCTCGAGAAGCTGCTCGTGCTCGACGGCGAGCGCATCTCATACCGGGCGCTCGACGTCGAGCAGATCGGCTCGGTCTACGAGACGATGATGGGCTTTCGGCTGGAGACGGCGACCGGCCGCTCGGTGGCGGTCAAGGCGGGAAGCCGACACGGGGCGCCGACGGCCGTCGACCTCGACGCGCTGCTCGAGGTCGAGCCCGCCAAGCGGGCGAAGTGGCTGGCCGACCGCGCTGACCGCAAGCTGACGCCGAAGGTGACCGCGGCGGTCCGGGACGCGGCGACGCTCGAGGACCTCCACGCGGGCCTGGCCGGGGTGATCGACGCGGCGGCGACACCCGACCTCGTCCCGGCCGGAGCGATGGTTCTCCAGCCGAGCGAGGAGCGTCGGCGATCGGGGTCGCACTACACGCCACGCGAGCTGACCGAGCCGATCGTCCGCACGACTCTCGAGCCGATCCTCGACCGGCTGCGGGAGGAGGCGGGGGGGGTGCCGAGGCCGGAACAGATCCTTGACTTGAAGGTCTGCGACCCGGCGATGGGGTCGGGCGCCTTCCTCGTCGAGGCGTGCCGCCAGCTGGCCGACGGGCTGGTGGAGGCGTGGGCGATTCACGGCGGGCGGACGGAGATCCCGCCCGACGAGGACGAGGTCGTCTTCGCCCGGCGCCTGGTGGCCCAGCGGTGCCTGTACGGGGTCGACCGGAACCCGGTGGCGGTCGACCTGGCGAAGATCTCGCTGTGGCTGGTCACGCTGGCCCGGGAGCACGCGCTGACGTTCGTCGACCACGCCCTGCGTCACGGCGACTCGCTGGTCGGCCTGTCACGCCGACAGATCGAGTGCTTCCACTGGAGCTCGGCCGCGCCGGGCTTCGAAACGATCCGGATCGGCGAGCACGTGGCGAGGGCCGCCGCGCTGCGGACGGCGATCCGCGAAGCCAGCGAGGACGTGTCGGACCCGGCGCTGCGTGATCTGTGGGATGAGGCGCAGGCCGAGCTCGGCCAGGTCCGGCTGTTCGGCGACCTCGTAGTCGCGGCGTTCTTCAGCGGCGCGAAGCCCAAGGAGCGCGAGGCCAGGCGGGTCGAGCTGGCGAGCGCCGTCGCCGCGGGCGAGGCCGAGGACTGGCGGTGGCTGGTTGATGAGAACCGGGCGGTGGTGCACCCGGTGGTCCCGTTCCACTGGGAGATCGAGTTCCCCGAGGTGTGGGACGGCGGCCGCGGCGGCTTCGACGCGATCGTCGGCAACCCGCCTTTCGCCGGCAAGAACACGATGGCGGCCGGCAACGCCGCCGGTTACCCGGACTGGCTGAAGGCGATCCACGCCGAGAGCCACGGCAACGCCGATCTCGTCGCCCACTTCTTCCGCCGCGCGTTCGACCTGCTGCGCGATGACGGGGACTTCGGGCTGATCGCGACGAACACGATCGGCCAGGGGGACACTCGGAGCACGGGCTTGCGGTGGATCTGCACGCACGGCGGGGAGATCTACGAGGCGCGGCGACGAGTGAAGTGGCCGGGGATGGCCGCGGTAGTCGTGAGCGTGATCCACGTCTCGCGCGGCCTGTCAGCCGGACAGCCACGGCTCGACGGCCGGGAGGTCGAGACGATCACTGCTTTCCTCTTCCACCGCGGCGGGCACGACGATCCGATGCGCCTGGCGGCCAACGCCGGCAAGAGCTTCATTGGCAGCTACGTCCTCGGCATGGGGTTCACATTCGACGACACCGACACTAGGGGCGTCGCGACCCCGCTTGCCGAGATGAGGCGGCTTATCGCCGATGACCCGCGCAACGGAGAGGTGATCCGCCCGTACATCGGGGGCGAGGAGGTCAACTCCAGTCCGACACACGTCCACCACAGGCTGGCGATCGACTTTTTCGACCGGAGCGAGCAGGCATGCCGGAGGCAATGGCCGGAACTGATGTCTCTTGTTGAGAGGAAGGTACGTCCCGAACGCGAGCGCCTGAACCGGAAGGCGCTACGGGAGCGATGGTGGCAGTACGCCGAGAAGCGTCCGGGGCTATACGCCGCCGTCGCGGGCCTCGAGCGGGTGCTACTCATCTCGCGCATCAGTGATGCCTTTGCGTTCACGTTCCTCCCCGCCGGAATGGTCTACAACGAGAAGACCATCGTTTTCCCATATTCCAGTTGCGCCCCGTGGGCTGTTCTGCAGGCTCGGCCCCACGAGGTGTGGGCGCGATTCCTAAGCTCGACGCTCAAAGACGACTTGCAGTACACGCCCTCGGACTGTTTCGAGACCTTTCCCTTTCCCGAGGACGCGGAGGTCGATCCGACGCTCGAGGCCATCGGCGACTCTTACTACACCTTTCGGACCACCATGATGATCAAGCACGCGGAGGGTTTGACGAGAACCTACAAACGCTTCCATGACCCGTACGAGCGCGACCCCGAGATCGAGCAGCTGCGTATTCTCCACGCCGAGATGGACCGGGCCGTCCTGGACGCCTACGGCTGGGACGACATCCCGACCAAGTGCGAGTTTCTGCTCGACTACGAGATCGACGAGGAGACGCAGGGGACGAAGAAGAAACCGTACCGCTACCGCTGGCCCGACGACGTCCGCGACGAAGTGCTCGCTCGCCTGATCGAGCTCAACGGCGAGCGGGCTGCCGCCGAGCAGCGCTCCGGCGCCGCGAAGCGCCCGACCCGCCGGGTGGCGGCGCCAAAGGCGGCGACCGCCCAGCCCGAGCGGATGTTCTGATCCCGGCGGCCTCAGGGAGTTCGCGCGTCATGCCGCCGCTGCACGCGCGATAATCGTCCGGAGGATGAATATGAAACGTATGTTCGTATTGACCGCTCCCGTCTCATGCAGTCCCGCGCCGAGACCTCGGCGGTAATCGCCCTCGTGCGGCTGGGCACGAGGGGATGGTCGGAGTGCGCCGAGCTCGTCGAGGCGACGGGGAGCGCGCTCGCGGCACTTGACGACGAGCTCGAGCAGATCGCGTGCGCGCTGACCCTGTTCGGCGACGAGGCTCGGGCCCCCGACCTTGACACGATTGCCGAGGAGATCGAGGCGTGGGAGAGCAAAGGAATGCGCCTCGTGACCGTGCTCGACGCCGCCTATCCGGAGAATCTCCGCTCCGTTCACGACCGTCCGCCGTTTGTGTTTGTCGCGGGCCGGATCGAGGCGGGTGACGCGCGCTCAGTGGCCGTCGTGGGTACGCGCCGTGCGTCGGCCGACGGCCTGGATCAGGCCCGCGTCATCGCGAGCCATCTCGTCGCGGCCGATTACACGGTCGTCAGCGGGCTCGCCGCCGGGATCGACGCGGCGGCGCACCAGGCTGCCCTCGACGTCGGCGGCCGCACCGTCGCAGTGATTGGCACGGGGCTGCGCAGTGCCTACCCTGCGCAGCACGCCGACCTGCGGCGCAGGATCGCCGAGCAGTCCGCCGTGGTTTCGCAGTTCTGGCCCGACGCGCCGCCAACCAAGCGCAGCTTCCCGATGCGCAACGCGGTGATGTCCGGCTTCGCGCTTGCCACCGTGGTCGTCGAGGCGTCGCAGACGAGCGGCGCCCGCATGCAGGCTCGCTTCGCTCTGGCGCACGGTCGGCCCGTGTTCCTCCTCGAGTCGCTGCTGAGCCACAAGTGGGCGCGTGAGTTCGCCGGTAGGCCGGGCACGCACGTCGTTCGGTCTGCCCGCGAGATAACGGAGATCGTCGATCGCCTGAGCTCTCCAGACCTGCTGATCGCCTAGCAGCTTCGTCCGCGGCTGCGCATTGAGTGACGGTCGGACCGGTGCCGACCGTTGACGAGTTCACCGACCGTATGCGAACTTCATGCTGGGGCCGAGCCCCGGACCCGACGTCTGCGAGGTCTGCTTCACGTTCGCGCACGGCTACCCCCGCTGCTTCGCATGCGCGCACATGGGGCAATGGTGCTCCGCGGTCGCTCCGATCTCGTACAGCCCACAGTCCGGGTGGCCCGACCCCTTAGGTTCGGTCCGACGCGTATGAGAGTCCTACCGGTCCAGCAGAATGGGCCAGAGGAGGACCGTGATGAAGGGCAGGCGCCATACCCCGGAGCAGATCGTGCGCAAATTGCGCGAGGCCGACCGGATGTTGGGCGAGGGCAGCGAGGTGCCGGAGGTCGCCAAGGCGCTGGAGGTGTCGGAGGCGACGTATCACCGGTGGCGCACGCAGTACGGGGGGATGAAGGCCGACGATGTGAAGCGGCTCAAGGAGCTCGAGCGGGAGAACCAGTCGCTGAAG
>JAWVDY010000090.1:0-10608 GCA_033856995.1 Gaiellaceae bacterium | reverse complement strand
CTTCGACTTGTGGTCGACGCCGGGGCGGCCGGACCGGGTCATCGCGGGTCAACCGTGCGGTCGACCCGAGAGGGCAGGCGAGTATTCGCCGCGACGCGCGACTTCTAAACCTCCATTGGGAACGGCTAGTCGCGCAGGAACGACGGGACTTCGAGCACGTCGTCCGGGACCTCGAAACGCTCCGCGGGCTGCTCGCGCCGCTGACTCTCGGAACCCTCACGGCCTTCGGTTTCCGGCCGCGTCTCTTCGGTGCGCCGGCGGCGCCGGGCCCGCGCAGGGCCGAAGCCGGTTGCGATCACGGTCACCCGCACCTCGTCCTTCAGCCCTTCGTCGATCACCGCGCCGAAGATCACGTTCGCGTTCTGATCGGCCGCCGAGGTGACGACCTGCGCCGCCTCGTTGACCTCGAAGAGCCCGATGTCGGAGCCGCCGGTCACGTTCAGGAGGATTCCGGTCGCGCCCTCGATCGACGACTCCAGCAACGGCGACGACACCGCGGAACGGGCTGCCTCCGACGCGCGGTTCTCGCCGGACGCGGCACCGATTCCCATCAGGGCCGAGCCGGCCTCGTTCATGATCGTGCGCACGTCGGCGAAGTCGAGGTTCACGAGCCCGGGAATCGTGATCAGGTCGGTGATGCCCTGTACGCCCTGCCGCAGGATGTCGTCGGACATCGTGAACGCGTCGACGATCGAGGTTCGCTTCTCGACGACCTGGAGCAAGCGGTCGTTCTCGATCACGATCAGCGTGTCGACTTCGTCGCGCAGCTCGTCGACTCCGCGCGAAGCGACCTCGGCTCGCCGGCGGCCCTCGAAGGAAAACGGCTTCGTGACGACACCGACCGTGAGCGCGCCGATCTCCTGCGCCAGGCGCGCGACCACCGGCGCGGCGCCGGTGCCCGTGCCACCGCCCTCGCCTGCGGTGACGAAGACCATGTCGGCGCCCTTCAGCGCCTCTTTCAGCTCGTCGCGGCTTTCCTCGGCAGCAGCTTTCCCGACAGCGGGGTCCGCGCCTGCGCCGAGACCGCGGGTGACATCGGAGCCGATCGGCATTTTCACGTCGGCGTCGCACATCAGCAGCGCCTGTGCATCGGTGTTGATCGCGATGAACTCGCAGCCCGCGAGGCCGGCGTCCACCATCCGGTTGACGGCGTTCGAGCCGCCGCCGCCGACGCCTACGACTTTGATCAGTGCCAAGTAGTTCCCGCTTTGATCCCGCACGCTCAACCTGTCTCCACCTCAAGCTTTAGTCGACAGTACGTCTTCAGCGCACGGCAGGGTACGCCTCCGCGGACCCGCTGTCAACGCCAATCGTGGTCTAAAGTCTAAGGCTTAGCCTGAGAGTCGAGACTTGTGCCCGCCACCGTCCGTTCGGGAACGCTCACATCGAGGTAGGCGTACCGACCCTGCGAAACGAGTCCGGGCAGGATCCGGGAAGCGATCGCGAGCTTCAACGGGACCGCCCTCAGATCGCCCAGGCGCAGCTCGACTCCGGAGCCGAGCAGGAACGTCAGGTCGCGCTCGCGCACGCGCACCATCCGGATGCGTCGGCGGAACCCCGCGGTTCGCGCGAACGCCAGCGCCCGCACCGCCCTCAGCCCGTAGCGGTCGGTGATCGAGTCGCCGACCGACGGGGCGTTCGAGTGCGCGAGCCAGATGCGCGGAAGGTCGGGTCTCGTCCGCAACGGGACGCTCGCGATCGTTCGAGTGCTGGCCGCCACCAGCCATGCCTTCGGGCCGCGTCGCGCGACGGCGACCGCATGCTCCGGGTGGACGACGACGCGCAGGGTGTTCGGGAAGTCACGGTCGTAGCCGGCGGCCGCGACGTCGGGAAGGGTCGCCAGGCGGCGCTCGACTTCAGCCGAGTTCAACGCGAGGAGGCTTTTGCCCTCGAGCGGTGCGAGCGCGGCACGCACGTGCGCGGCCACCGCCGGGGACGCGCCTTCGACCTTGACCTGGCGCAGAGCGAACATCGGCGTCTCGCGCGCAAGGGCATATGCGCCCACCGCCCCGAGCACGATCGCGAAGCCCACGAGCAGGGAGCGGCCAGACGGCAAGAGGCGCACGATCGGTGCCCGCTCGAACGCCGGCAGGCGGGCGACAGCGGCACGGGTCCGCGAGCGCTCGGACGACTGGTGTCCCACGACGGGGCTTTCGCCGCCACGAGCCGCGCTCCTACCCCAGCGGCGGGAGCTCGAGCGATCCGAGGAACTCGACCTCGTGCACGAGCTCGACGCCGTACTGCTCGTGCGCGCGGCGTCTCGCCTCGGCCATCAGCGCGATCGCGTCCGCCGCGCGTGCACCGTCGGCGTTCTCGATGAAGTTCGCGTGCCGCGGCGAGATCTGCGCGCCGCCGATCCGGTGGCCCCTGAGTCCGCACGCCTCGAGCATCCGCCCCGCGCTTAGCTCGTGCTCGGGGTTCTTGAACACGCTCCCGAAGGTGCGCTTGTTCGTCGGTTGCGCCGCTTTGCGGAGCGCCTGGAGCCGGGCGACGTTTGCCTTGATCTGCTCCTCCGGCAACGGGGCGAGCGTGAACTCGGCACGCGCGACGACCTGCCCGTGGCGCAGGTCGGAGTGGCGATAGCGGAGCCCGAGCTCGGCAGGCGTCTGCCAGCGCGGCCCGCGCTCGTCGACGACGAGCGCGCGATCGAGGATCGCCGCCCAGTCGCTGCCGTAGGCGCCTGCGTTCATCCAGACGCCGCCGCCGGTCGTTCCCGGGATCGCGCACGCGAACTCGAAGCCGCCGAGGCCGGCCGCCCGCACCCGGTGGAGGCAGACCGCGTTCGCCGCCCCGCCGCCCGCCAGCAAGCGCTCGCCTTCGACCTGCGCCTCCGCGAGCTCGCCGCCGAGCTTGAGCACGAGTCCGTCGAAGCCTTCGTCTGAGGCCAGCAGGTTCGAGCCGAGCCCGATCGTCGCGACCGGCAGCTCGCGCTCCCTTGCCCACGCGAGCGCCTCCTCGAGCTCCTCGAGCGACTCCGGTCGCGCGAACGCCGCCGCAAGGCCGCCGGTGCCGAGAGTCGTGAACCGCGAGAGCGGGACGTCCCGCTCGATGTTCACGCAAGCTCCGCGAGCAGCATCGGCCCTGCCCGGTCGACGTCACCGGCGCCGATCGTGAGCACCAGATCGCCCGGCCGCGCGCGGCGGGCAAGAAACGCCACCGCGTCTTCGAGTTGCGGGGTCCACGCGACCGGCATGCCCGGCCGCTCCGACGCGAGCTCCTCGACCACCTGGTTCCCCTCGACCCCGGCCACTGGCTCTTCGCGGGCCGCATAGACGCTCGTCACCGCGACAGCATCCGCCGCCGCGAGCGCTCGCCCGAGCTCGTGCGCGAGAAAGCGCGTGCGCGAGTAGAGGTGCGGCTGGAAGACCACGAGGACACGACCGCCGTTCGCCGCCGAGCGTGCGGCCTCGAGCGTCGCGGCGATCTCGCGTGGATGGTGGCCATAGTCGTCGTACACACGCACTCCGGCGGCCTCTCCGCGCAGCTCGAAGCGGCGGCCGGCGCCGGTGAACTCCGGCAACACGCGCTCGGCGTCCTCGCGCGACACCCCTGCGAGCTCGAGCGCGGCCACGGCGGTCGCGGCGTTGCGCCGGTTGTGCTCGCCGCGAACCGTGAGCTCAAGGTCGAGCGGCTCCAGCTCGTCGCCCCGCACCGCTTCCGGCGCCTGAGCGAGCCAGCGCTCGAAGAGCTCCCGCACCTCCGCCTCGGAGGCGAAGGTCGCATGGTGGTCGAGCTCGACGTTCGTCAGCACAGCCATCTGCGGGTGCAGCAGCTCGAGCGAGCGGTCGGACTCGTCGCCCTCGGCCACGAGCCAGCCCTCGCCCGCCCGCGCGTTGCCGTCGAGCTGTGGGATCTCGCCGCCGATCAGAAAGGCGGGATCGAGCCCGAGCCGGTCGAGGACGAACGCGATCATCGCGCTCGTCGTCGTCTTGCCGTGCGCGCCGGCGACGACGATCGACGGCCGCAGCTCCACGAGCTCGGCGAGGAGCTCTGCTCTCTTCTTTACGCGCGCGCGTGTGGCTTCGGGGTTGTCCGCCGCGATGGCGCTGGAGACGATCACCTCGGCATCGTCGGGCACGTTCGCGGCGTAGTGCCCGATCGCGACCGGGATCCCCGCGGCCTCGAGGCGCTCGACGTATGACGAGCGGCTGCGGTCGGAGCCCCCGACCTCCGCTCCCCACTCCCGCGCGACGAACGCGAGCGCGCTCATCCCGGCGCCCCCGATCCCGACGAACCAGAGCCGCCTACCCTCGAGGGGCCGCAAGCGTCATCAGCTCCTCCGCTATCTCCTCGGACGCGTCAGGCCTCGCGACGCGCTTCATCGAGGCGCTCATCTCGGCGAGCCGGCGCGCATCCCCGAGCAGCGAGCGCACGGTTTCGGGCACCCGCCCGAGCTCGCTCTCCGGGATCAGGATCGCGCCGCCCGCGGTCTGGAAGTAGCGCGCGTTCTTCGTCTGGTGGTCGGCGGTGGCGAGCGGATACGGGACGAGCACCGCCGGGACGCCGGCCGCAGCAAGCTCCCACACTCCGCCGCCCGCCCGCGTCAGTGCGAGGTCGACCGCACCGAGGACGGCGCCATAGTCCTCGACGAACGGGAGCAAACGGTAGTCGGGCCGGGACACTCGTCCGCGCAGCCGCTCGTACTCCCGCTCGCCACTGAGGTGAATCACGGCCGGGCCGGAGGCGCCGAACGTCTCGACTGCGAGCTCGTTCAGCCCGCGCGCTCCCAGGCTCCCGCCGGCGACGAGCAGCGCCGGCCCTTCGGCCGGGAGCTCGAGACGGGTTCGCGCTTCCTCGCGTGGAACCGCCCGCGAGCGCGGTGGGATCGGCCGCCCGGTCACCCGGTACTTCGGCGGCTCGCGGCCCGGAATCGGGAATGAAAGGAAGACGCGCTTCGCGAAGGGAGCGGCGAGGCGGTTCGCCAGCCCGAGGTGGGCGTCGGCCTCCGTGAGAGCCGCCGGAATCCGCCGCCGCGCGGCCGCGGCGACCATCGGGCCGCCCACGTACCCGCCGGCGCCGAGGACGGCGTCGGGATTCCGTCGCGCCAGAATCCGGTCGCATGCGGCCGGTGCGGCGAGCGCCCGCAGCAGCGCACGTGCCTGGGCGGGGCCCGGCTGCCGCGGCAGGCCGCTCACGCGGAAGGTGTCGAGCTCGTAGCCCGCGTCAGGAACGAGCCACGCCTCGGCGCGATCCGGCGACCCGGCGAACGTCACCCGTGCTCCGCGCGCTCGCAGCGCTTCGGCGATCGCCAGCGCGGGCAGGACGTGACCGGCCGTCCCGCCGGCTGCGATCAGGAACGCTGGCGCTCTTTGCTCCGGCATTGGCAGCGATGTTAAGGAGGATGCCGACGCAGGCGAGGCCGATCACGAGACTCGAGCCACCGTACGAGACGAACGGCAGCGGGATTCCGGTCAGCGGCGCGAGGCCCATCACGGCCGCGAGGTTGATCGCCGCCTGGCCGCAGACGAGCGCCGTCAGGCCCGCAGCGAGCCGCTTTCCGAAGGGGTCCTTGCAGGTGAGCGCGATCCTCAGGCCGGCGTAGGCGAAGGCGCAGTAAGCCGCCATCACGGCCGTCGCCCCGACGAGCCCGAGCTCCTCGCCGATGATCGCGAAGATCATGTCCGTGTGGGCCTCGGGGAGGTAGTTGGCCTTCTGGACGCTCTGGCCGAGGCCGACGCCGAAGATCCCGCCGGAACCGAGGCCGATCATCGCCTGGACGGTCTGGAAGCCCGCGCCCTGGGCGTCGTGCCAGGGATTGAGGAAGCTGAAGAGGCGCGCGCGGCGGTACGGCTGGAGCCACACCGCGAAGAGGCCGAGCGTCGTCATGATCCCGAGGCCGCTGCCGAGCGTGCGCGTCGGCGTGCCGGCGACGAGCAGCATCGCCGCGAGCATCACCACGATCGCGATCGCCGTCCCGAGATCGGGCTCGACGACGATCAGGCCGCAGAAGACGAACGTCAGGAGGCCGAGCGGCCGCCAGAGCTCCTTGAGCGTGCGCGGCGGGCGACGACGCGCGAGGTAGCCGGCCGCCCAGACCGCGAGCGCGAGCTTCCCCAGCTCGGACGGCTGGAAGGCGGCGGGGCCGAACGAGATCCAGCGGCGCGCGCCGTTCGTCGCGTGCCCGACCACGAGCACCGCCAGCAGCAGCGCGAGGCTCGTCACGACGAGAGCCGGTGCCGCCGCCCGCAACGCCCGGAAGTCGATCCGCGAGAAGACGACCATCAGGATCAGCCCGAGAAAGGCGTAGATCGCCTGGCGCTTGAGGTAGTAGGCGGGGTCGCCGTTGGCCAGCGCGGCCGACGCCGACGTCGCGCTGTAGACCATCACGAGCCCGAACGCGACCAGCCCCAGGGTCACGAGGATGAGCACGCTCGATTCGAGCCCGCGTTTCACGCGGACAGGTTCTGCACCAGCCTCCTGAATTCCTCGCCCCGCTCCTCGAAGTCGCGGAACTGGTCGTAGCTCGCACAGGCCGGCGAGAGCAGCACCACGTCGCCCGGCTGCGCGTCGACGTGCTCGAGCGCGGAGGCGAGATCGCCGTCGTCGTGCGCCTGCGGGATCGCGGCCGCGAGCTCGCCGGCGGTCTCGCCGATCAAATGGACGCTGCGCACGTTCGGCCCGATCGCAGCGGCCAGCGGTGCGAAATCCTCGCCCTTGTGCGAGCCGCCGAGGATCAGGTGCACGGGCTCGGCGGCGTATGCGGCGAGCGCGCGGATCGCGGCGGCGACGTTGGTCGCCTTCGAGTCGTTCACGTAGCTGACGCCGTTCGCCTCGCCGACCGGCTCGAGGCGGTGCGGGACGCCCGGAAAGGTGCGGAGCGCCTCGGCGATCTGCGTGTCGGGAGTGCCAAGGGCGCGCGCGGCCGCCGTGGCCGCGGCGGCGTTCTCGCGGTTGTGGGCACCGCGAATGAGCGGCTCGGCCGGCAGCTCGTCGTCCGCCGAGAACTCGATCCCGTCGAGGCCGCTGCCCAGCGGCACGATCTTCGCCCGGGCTCGCTCGAAGATCCGCAGCTTCGCATCACGGTACGCCTCGAACGAGCCGTAACGGTCGAGGTGGTCGGGCTCGAGGTTGAGCAGCACCGCGACCTCGCAGGCGAGCTCGTGCACGTCCTCGAGCTGGAAGCTCGACAGCTCGCAGACGACGAGGGCACCGGGCTCGACTTCGCCGTCGAGGTCGGTCAGCGCCCGGCCGACGTTGCCGGCGACCGGCGCGCGCATGATCGCGCCGAGAAGCTCGGCAGTAGTCGTCTTGCCGTTCGTCCCGGTGACGCCGACGAGTCGCGGCTCCAGGAGCCGGTAGCCGAGCTCGACCTCGCTCCAGATGGGCAGACCGCGGCGCTGCGCCTCCACGACGAGCGGCGCGTCCCGCGGCAAACCCGGGCTCTTGACCATCAGCTCGACCCCGTCGAGCCGCGCCACGTCATCGTCGTTGCCGAGCTCCCGGGCGGCCGAGACGACCTCCACCCCGCGCCGCTCGAGGGCCGCGACCGCCGCCTTCCCGGAGCGAGCGAGCCCGAGCACGAGCACCCGCTGCGGCAGCGTGCTCAGCGGAACCCGGTGAAGTAGCGGTAGTACAGCGCGAAGCCGATCGCGCACAGGATCCCGGTCACGATCCAGAAGCGCACCATGATCTTCGTCTCCGACCAGGCCTTCATCTCGAAGTGGTGGTGGATCGGCGCCATCAGGAACACCCGGCGCTTCAGGTACTTGAACGTGAAGACCTGGATGATCACCGAGAGCGCCTCGACGGCGAAGATCCCGCCGATAAGCAGCAGCAGGAAGATCGTCTTCGTGAAGATCGCGAATGACGCGAGCGCGCCGCCGAGCGCCATCGAGCCCGTGTCGCCCATGATCACCTCGGCGGGCCACGCGTTGTACCAGAGGAATCCGATCGCGCCCCCGATCAGCGCCGCCGCGATGATTCCGAGGTCGAGCTTCGTCTCGAACCGGTGCCCCGGGGTGCCGGAGCGGATCCACGAGATCACGATCATCGCGGCGAAGGTGAAGAGCGCGATGATCACCGTCCCCGCGGCGAGCCCGTCCAGGCCGTCGGTCAGGTTGACGCCGTTGGCCGCGCCGGCGATCACCAGGAAGAGCAGCCCATACCACGCGTACGAGAGCGCCAGGTCGCCGATGCCGGGAATGTAGACGCTCGTCGGCAGGTGCTGGTGCCGCGCCGCGATGCCGACGCCGACGGTGATCGCGCCCAGCAGGATCAGCTTCCAGCGGCCGTTGAGACCGAGCGACCGGCGATGGGTCAGCTTGATGAAGTCGTCCAGGAAGCCGATCGCGCCGCAGGCGAGGGTGACGAACAGCACCGTCAGCGCCGGAACCGTGTAGCGGCTGAACGCGAGGAAGCCGATCGCGGCCGAGAGCAGGATCAGGAGACCTCCCATCGTCGGCGTGCCCTGCTTGGCGACGTGGTGCTGCGGTCCCTCCTCGCGGATGTGCTGGCCGAACTCGTTGCGACGGAGGAAGTCGACGAACTTCGGGCCGACGAAGATCGAGATCAGCAGGGCGATCACGCCCGCCAGGAGCACGCGGCTCAAGCGCTCACCGCCGCGAGCGCCTCGGCCACTCGCTCGAGTCCTACGGCTCTCGACGCCTTCACGAGCACGCAGTCGCCGGGCTCGACGAGCTCGGCCGCGACTCCGACGGCCGCCTCCGCGTCCGGCGCCCAGCGCGTGACGGAGACTCCGGCCGCGCCGCCGAGATAGCCGCGCGCGAGCTCGCCGACCGCGACGAGGGCGTCGACCCCGTGACGCGCGGCCTCGCGGCCGATCTCCTCGTGGAACGCCGGCGCACCGGATCCGAGCTCGGCCATGTCTCCCAGGATCGCGACGCGGCGGCGGTCGCCTGCCACGGCGGCAAGGTGCGTGAGCGCGGCGCGCATCGAGACCGGGTTCGCGTTGTAGGCGTCGTTGATCAGCAGGCCGCCTCCCGGCAGAGGCAGCTCCTCGCCGCGCCAGCGCGAGAACTCGACGTCGACGCGCTCCGGCCGCGGCAGGCCGAGCGCGTCGAGCGCTGCGAGCGCTGCGGCGGCGTTCGCAACCTGGTGGCCGGCGGTGAAGTTGAAGCTCACGCCGTCCACGACCGTCCTCCCGCCCGCTGCCTCGACCCCGGGCTCGCCGACGCGGACGACCTCGATGTCGTCCCGCTCGACCGGGAAGCCCTCGGGCACGATCGCCGTCCCGCCTGCGGAAAGCGACGCGACGAGCTCGCCCTTCGCCCGCTGCACGCCCTCGAGCGAGCCCACGAGCTCGAGGTGAACCGGGCCGATGTTCGTGACGACCCCGACGTGAGGGCGTGCGATCCGGCAGAGGTCGGCGATCTGGCCGAAGCCGCGCATCGCAAGCTCGAGAATGCAGATCTCCGTGTCGGGCTCGAGGCGACAGAGCGTGAGCGGGACGCCGATCTCGTTGTTGTAGCTCGCCTCCGCGGCGACGGTTCGCGCTGCGGGCGCGCAGAGAGCGGCCAGGATGTCCTTGGTCGACGTCTTGCCCGTCGAGCCCGTGATCCCGACGATGCGCGCCTCGGAGCGGTCGCGGACGAGTGTCCCCAGTGCGGCGAAGGCCTCGAAGGGCCGCACGGGAACGAGCGTCGCCACCGCACCGTGAGCCAGCGCATCCTCGAGGAAGTCGGCCCCGCGGCCGACCGCCACGAAGAGATCGCCGGGGTGAACACGGCGTGAGTCCACTTGGACGCCGGTGATCTCGCCGCCGCGAACGTCGAGCTTCCCAAGCTGCGAGAGCTCGTCGACCCGCACAGGGATCACGCCGGTGCTCCCAGCCGCTTCAGCACCTCGCGCGCAACCTCGCGGTCGTCGAAAGGGATCGTTCGGTCGGCGAACTGCTGACCTTGCTCGTGCCCCTTGCCGGCGATCACGACGACGTCGCCCTCGGCCGCGGCGCCGATCGCGCGAGCGATCGCCTCGCGCCGGTCGGCCTCGACCTCGGCCCCAGGAGCTCCCTCCAGGATCTCCGCGATGATCGCAGCCGGCTCCTCGCTGCGCGGGTTGTCCGAGGTGACGATCGCGAGGTCGGCGAGGTCTGTTGCGATGCGGCCCATCAGCGGGCGCTTGCCGCGGTCGCGGTCGCCGCCGCAGCCGAAGACGCAGATCAGTCGGCCCTGCGCGAGGTCACGGGCGGTACGGAGGACGTTCTCGAGCGAATCGGGCGTGTGGGCGTAGTCGACGAGAACGGCGAAGGGTTGTCCCTCGTCGACCGCCTCGAACCGGCCGGGGACACCGCGAAGCTCCCGGACGCCGTACGCGATCGCATCGTCGTCGATCCCCAGCAACCGGGCGGCCGCGACCGCACCGAGCACGTTCTCGACGTTGAAGCGGCCGCGCAGGCGCGTGTCGAGCTCGATCCCGCCGGCCCGGAAGCGCGCGCCGCGCGGGCCGAGCTCCAGGTCGTCGGCGCGCAGGTCCGCGTCGTCGGCGAGCCCGAACGTGAGCAGCTCGTTGTGACCGCGAAGCTCTTCGGCGAGGCGCCGGCCGTGCTCGTCGCCGACGTTGACGGCAGCCGGCGGGCGCGCCTCGGTGAAGAGACGGCGTTTCGCGTCGAAGTAGCGGTCGAGCGTCCCGTGGAAGTCGAGATGGTCCTGG
>JAWVDY010000089.1:0-7952 GCA_033856995.1 Gaiellaceae bacterium | reverse complement strand
CGAACGGCAACCGGGCACCGTCGGCCGCCTGGAAGCTGACGCGATCGGCAAGCTCGGGCGGTGTCTGCGCACGCGCTTGGGCAAGCATCCGCTCGGCCAGGTCGGCACCCACGACCTCTGCCGCCGGAAAGCGGCGTGCGGCCGCGAACGCCGCGGCACCGGTGCCCGTCCCGAGGTCGAGGATCCGCTGCGGGGAAACGGGGATCGCGTCGAGAGCCTTCTCCAGTGCCGCCAGGGCATGCGGCCCGCGCATCGCGCTCCAGTTCGGCGCCAGACGGTCGAACTGCCGCTGCAGGAGCCAGCGGAACCCGCCCCAGAGCGCCGGTCGCGCCACGACGGCGTTCGTTGCGACCCGGGCGAACTTCCGGCCGAGGCGCCGCTCCAGGTCCGCGAAGTTCACGGCGTGCGCAGGTGGATTCGGACCTCGTCACTCGCGCCGGCGCCGAAGAGCTCGGCCGCACTGCCGCCGCTGATCGCGATCGCGATGTTCGAGTACGAGTCCTCGTAGAGGATGATGTCGCCGGGCCGCGCGTCGGCGAAGGTTCGCGCGGCGACGGCGAAGTAGCGGTCGAGCGAGAACTCCAGCTCGACCTTCACACCCGGGACGACGCCGGCCGCTTCGAGGTGCTGCCGGTCGAGGTTGAGCTGGATGTTCCCGAAGTGGTCGACGTAGAGCACGACCGCGCGGATCCTGTTCTGCCCCACCTCGGGCGCAGGCACGTCGAGTCGCACGAGTGCCTGAGGGTCGACCGGCGGCCCGAGCTCGCCCAGCTCGACGCCGAGCGCGAGGTGGGCGGCGGCCGGCGAGAAGAGGTCGCGGCCGTGGAAGGTCCGCGAGACGCTGTCGAGCGCGTAGTCCGGGTTCGCGAGCTCGTGCGCCTCCTGGACCCCGCCGAGCCCGTCCGCGGCCGGAAGGAGCAGCCCGTTGTCGGGCCCGACGAGGAAGCGCCCGTCACCCGTGCGGAGCGCGAGCGGCCGCCGGTGACTCCCAACCCCCGGGTCGACGACCGCCAGGTGGACGCCCTCGGGCATGTAGGGCAGCGTGTTGCGGAGGACGAGCGCACCCTGCAGCACCTGCTGCGGCGGGATCCCGTGAGTGATGTCGATGATCTCGACCTCGGGCGCCATCCGCTTCATCACGCCGTGACAGGTGCCGACGAAGTCGTCCTGGAGGCCGAAGTCGGACAGGAACGTGATCACCACGTCGGGAGCCTAAACCGCGGCCCGCGCCACAGCGTCCACGAGTCCGTCGACGTCGTGGGGGTCAGCCTCCGCGACGACGCGCAGGCCGGCCGCCTGCGCCGTTCGTGTCGTCTCGGGGCCGATCGAAACGGCGGGAATGACGGCCCCGAGGGCGGCGAACGCCTCGCCCGCAGAGGAGGACGCGAGCACGACGAGGTCTCCCTCCGGCGGCGGGTCGGGGCGCAGCGCCTGGGTTCGGTAGAGGGCGATGAGCTCTGCGCCCAGCTCATCGGCGAGCAGGCGCCTGGCGCGCTCGGCGCCGGCAAAGAGCACGCGCCCGGCCGGCCGCGGGAGCTCGGCGATGAGACCCTCCTGCGTCGAGACACGAGGTACGAGTGCCGGCCTGACCCCATCCGCGCGGAGAGCGGCGGCCGTCCCCGGGCCGATCGCAGCGACCGCCGGAAAGCCTCCGTGCGCACGGCGGACGAGCTCGTGCGCGCCGTACGGGCTGGTGACGACGATCCAGTCGTAGCCGGCGACCTCGATCACGTGAGGCCCGATGGGCTCGAGCTCGATCAGCGGGCAGCGCACGACCGTGTGCCCGAGCGCCTCGATCCGCCCCGAAAGCGGCTCGAGCTGCTCAGCAGCGCGCGTGACGATCACGCGCAGCCGCTTCGGGGCGGGACCCATCCCTAACCCCCTCCCACCCGGGGGTTACTCACGGTAGCGGCGAAAGGCGCACGTGTGTGTGACTCGGATGTGCCGGAAGTGTCACTTCTGCGCCAGAGCCGTCAGCTCGGCGGCCAGCGCCACGGGATCGTCGCCCGTCCGGCGCTCGAGCCACGAGCCGTCCTCCGCCGCCACGAGCGCCGTCAGCGACTCGCCGTCGTGGTGAGCCGCGACCGGCGCGAGACAGCCTCCTCCGACCGCGAAGACGACCGCGCGCTCCGCCTCCACGCGCCGTCGAGTCTCACCGTCGTCGGACTCCGCCACGCGATCCTCCTCGCCGGCCCGCACCTGCAGGGCGAGCGCACCCTGACCGGCCTCCGGAAGCATCTCCTCCGGCGAGAGGCGGCGACCGATCTCGTCGCCCAGGCCGAGCCGGTCGAGCCCGCACGCTGCGAGCACGACCGCGTCGAGCCCGCGCTCCCCGCGCTTTCGTAACCGGGTGTCGATGTTCCCGCGCAGTGGCTCGATCGAGAGCGACGGCTCGACCGCCAAAAGCTGCGCGCGACGGCGAACCGACGCCGTCCCGACTCGCATCCCCGGCCGCAGCTCGGAGGCCCCGCAGAGCGCGTCGCGGGGATCCTCCCGCTCAAGGTAGGCGCCCACCACGAGCCCTTCCAGGTCGGACGAGGTCATGTCCTTCGCAGAGTGCACGGCGACATCGATCCGGCCCTCGAGCAGCGCCTCCTCGATCTCCTTGACGAAGACCCCGCGCGAGCCGATCTCCCCGAACGGCTTCGACCGGTCGCGGTCGCCGGCGGTCGTGATCGGCACCAGTGCGATCTCGATACCGGGACGCCGCACGCGCTCCGCGGCCAGCTCCGCCTGCGTCAGCGCCAGGCGCGACCCACGTGAGCCGATCCGGAGGAGCATCTACTGCGAGCCGCGCCGGCGCGCGAGCTCGACGAGCTCCTCGACGTCGCGCGAGAGCCGCGACAGCTTGGCCGCGATGATCGCGACCCACGCGAGCACGCCCACGAACAAGACGAGGTACGCAGCCGCGACGTACTTCTCACCCGAGCTCATACCAACAGCTCGCGAAGCTCGCGCAGCCGCGCGTCCAGCCGCTTGCCTGCCAGCTCGACGCGGTACATCGTCGCCGCGAGCGCGAGCAGCCCGGCCCAGCAGACGCAGAACGTGAAGAACATCGAGCCCGACATGTGCGGCCCGTGCTGCGTGAAGACGGTCGGGTGGATGAAGTCGTTCGCAAGGCGGATCGAGAGCCAGCTCACGGGGATCAGCACGACGCCGAAAAGCGCGTAGACCGCGCACATGTTCGCGCGGGCCGGCCCGGCGTCGACCGAGTAGCGGAGCATGAAGTAGGCCGAGTAGAAGAGGAACAGGATCAGGAACGTGACTAGCTGGTTCGAGCTCCACGTCCACCAGATCCCCCATGACGAGCGCGCCCAGATCGAGCCGGTCACAAGCGTGAGCGCGCCGAAGATCACCCCCTGGTGAATCGCCGCGTAGCTCTCGAGGTCGGCCCCGGGAGCGCGCGTCCGCAGATGCGTGAGCGACTTCCACGCGCCCCAGCCGAAGCAGGCGTACGACGTCAGCGCGATCGGGACGTGGATGTAGAAGATCTTCTGCGTGAGCCCCTGGTCGCCGTCGAGCGGCGCGTAGAAGAAGACGAGCGCGATCGCCGTTCCGAGCAGGGCGACGGTGCCCCAGGCAAAGGCGGAGAGCGGGATCAGGCGTAGGCGGGCGGGCACGGGAAACCGGCCGGGATCATCGCAGAAGGAGGCTGCCCGGCCGCTAGACTCGCGCCGTGGCCGACCTCGGGCGAGCCGCTCTGATCATCACTCTCGCGCTCGCCCTCTACGCGGCGCTCGCGGGGGGTCTCGCCGCGCGCGAGGGACGGCGCCGCCTGCACGAGTCGGCGCGCAATGCCCTGCTCGGCGCATTCGCCGCGACCGCCGTGGCCGCCTTCGTCCTCCTCCACGCACTTCACGCGCGCGACTTCAGCTACGCGTACGTCGCCGCGCACTCCGCTCGCAAGCTGCCGTTCCCCTACTCGGTGAGCGCCTTCTGGGGCGGCCAGGAGGGCTCGCTCCTCCTCTGGCTGTTCGTCCTCACCGGCCTCGGCTCGCTCGCAGTCACGCTGAACCGCGGGCTGATCCGGAACCTCTTGCCGTGGACGGTGCCGGTGCTCGGCGCGGTCGCGAGCTTCTTCGCGCTGCTGCTCGTCTTCGTCTCGAGCCCGTTCGAGCGCCAGGCCCCGCCGCTCGACGGCAGCGGCCTCGTGCCGAGCCTGCAGAACCCGTACATGATGATCCACCCGCCGCTGCTCTACCTCGGCTACGTCGGCCTGACGATCCCGTTTGCGTTCGCTGCCGGCGCGCTGCTCTCCGGCCGCTTCGACGAGCGTTGGATCATCGCCACCCGACGCTGGACGCTCCTCGCCTGGGCCGCGCTCGGGATCGGGATCCTGCTCGGCGCCAAGTGGGCCTACGAGGAGGTCGGCTGGGGCGGCTACTACGCGTGGGACCCGGTCGAGAACGCGGCGTTGATGCCGTGGCTCGCGTCGACCGCGTTCCTGCACTCGGTGATGGTCCAGGAGAAGAAGAACATGCTCCGGGTCTGGAACGCGGTGCTCGTATCGCTCGCCTTCTGCCTCTCGCTGTTCGGCACCTTCCTGACGCGCAGCGGCGTGATCAGCTCGATCCACAGCTTCACGCAGTCCTCGATCGGACCCTGGCTGCTCGGCTTCATCGCGGTCGCGGCGACCTTCTCGACGGCGCTGATCTTCTGGCGGCTCCCGCTCTTACGGACGAAGACGCGGTTCGAGTCGCTCGCCTCCCGCGAGGCCGCGTTCCTCTACAACAACCTGCTGCTCGTCGCATTCACGCTGACCGTGCTCTGGGGCGTCGCGTTCCCCCTCCTCTCCGAGCTCGTGCGCGGCGAGAAGATCACCGTCGGGCCGCCGTACTTCGACTTCTTCCTGCGCGTGCTCGGACTGCCGCTTCTGCTGCTGATGGGAATCGGGCCGCTCGTGGCCTGGCGGCGGAGCTCGCTGCGTGCGCTCGGCATGAGCCTGCTCGGGCCGGCGCTCTTCGCGCTCGCATGCGGTCTGGCGCTCCTCGCGCTCGGTGCGGGCTCGAGCATTCCCGCGCTCGTCGCGTACACGTTCTGCGCCTTCGTGCTTGGGGCGATCGTGCTCGAGTTCGCGCGCGGGACGCGGGCGCGCCGGGCCTTGGACCGCTCGAGCTGGCCCGCCGCCTTCTCGTCGCTCGTCGGCCGCAACCGACGGCGGTACGGCGGCTACGTCGTGCACGCGGCGATCGTGCTGCTCGCGGTCGGGATCGCCGGCGGGGCGTACGGGGCGACCAAGGTGCAGAAGCTCGAGCCCGGCCAGACGATGCGGATCCGCGGCTACGACCTGACCTACCTCGGCTCGGTCGCCCGCTCGGAGCCGAACCGGACGGAGATTCGCGCCCGCCTCGCCGTCTCGCGAAACGGCAAGAGCCTCGGCACCTACCTCGCGGGCAAGAACAGCTATCCGGTCGAGCAGCAGGTCTCGAACGAGGTCGGCATCCGCACCGACTGGCTGCGCGCCGAGGACCTGTTCCTGATCGGGGAGCAGTTCAACGGCGACGGCTCGGTGGTGCTGAAGGCGCTCGTCAACCCGCTCGTCGACCTGGTCTGGCTCGCGGGCTTCGTCTTCCTCTTCGGCGCGCTGATCGCGATGTGGCCAGACGAGCGGGAGCAACGCCGCCTCGCGCGGCGCGGCGCACCCGTGCCCGTCACTCCGTGACGACGTACTCGAACGACGCCCAGGCGAGCAGCGCGAAGATCGTGTCGTAGAGCGCGAGAAAGCCGAGGTAACGGCCCGACTGGCCCGCCACGCTTGCGCCCACGCCGCCGATCACGATCGGGAGCGCCAGCGGTAGGAAGAGCAGCGGGAGCAAGAGCTCGCGCGCCCGACCGGCGGCGGCCATCGCGGCGAGCAATGTGCCGACGGCGCAGATCCCGAGGTCGGCAAGCAGCACGCCGGCGATCGTCGCCCAGCCGACCGGCGAGAAGAAGAGCGCGAAAGCCGGCAGCGCCACGACCTCCGCGACCACGAGGAACGCGAGCGTCGCGATCGACTTCGCCAACCAGATCGCGCTGCGGTCGACCGGCGCGAGCACCAGGCCGTCCAACAGCCCCTGCTCCCGCTCGGCCACGAACGCGCGCCCGAGGCCGAGCAACGCGGTGAACAGGATCGCGACCCACAGCAGGCCGAGCTCGGCCAGGCGCGACGAGCCGTCGGGTAGCGCGAAGTGGAAGACGACCAGGATCGCAACCACGAACAGCAGCATCGCGGGCAGCGTGTCGCGGGCCCGCAGCTCGAGGCGCAGGTCCTTCCGCGCGAGCACAGCGGCATCTCCGAAGTACCTAGGCAAGTGCCAGCCTCCCGCTCGCGAGCGGTGCGATCCGGTCCGGGTCGTGCGTCGCGACGAGCAGCGTCCGCCGCTCACGCATCCCGGCGAGCTCGCGGTCGAGCAGCTCCGCTCCCTCGGTGTCTAGGCCCGAGAAGGGCTCGTCGAGGATCAGCAGCTCCGGCCGGTGCAGCACCGCGCGGCAGAGCGCGAGCCGCTGCAGCTGCCCGCGGGAGAGCTTGGCCGCCCGCTCGCGCCGGGACTCCCACAGGCCGTAGCGCTCGAGCAGCATCCCGATCCGCTCGCGCCGCTCGGGCACGCGGTAGATCCGCCCGTAGAGATCGAGGTTCTCGAGCGCGGTCAGCTCCCGGTAGACAAGCGGCTCGTGGCCGAGAAAGCCGATCGACCCGCGCTCAGGTTCGACCTCCAGCGTCCCGGCGGTCGGGATCGCGAGCCCGGCGCACATCCGCAGCAGCGTCGTCTTCCCGGCCCCGTTCGCGCCCGTGACGACGAGGAAGCCGCCGCGGCCGAGCTCGAAGTCGAGCCCGCGCAGGACGCGCTTCTCGCCGTAGCGCTTCTCGACTCCGGTCGCGCGGATCACAGGCTCTCCAGCAGCACGAAGACGAAGAAGGCGACCGAGATGACACCGTTCATCGTGAAGAACGCGGTGTCGAGCCTGCGCAGGTCGCCCGGCCGGACAAGCGAGTGCTCGTACGCGAGCAGCGCGGCGACCACGGCCACGCCGAGCCAGTAGAGGACGCCGACCTGGAGCCCGATCCCCGCCGCGACGAGCAGCGCGACCGTCGCCAGATGGAAGAGCCGCGCGCCGGCGAAGGCGCCGCGCTCGCCGAAGCGGACGGCGACCGACTGGAGGTCCTGCTCACGGTCGACCTCCAGATCGAGCAGCGCGTAGAAGAGGTCGAAGCCGGCGACCCAGAACGCGACCGCGCCGCCGAGAGCCCACGCCTCCCACGGCAGCGTCCCCGTGATCGCCGCCCAGGCTCCGACGGGCGCGAGACCGTCGACCGCGCCGAGCCACAAGTGGCAGAGCCACGTCCAGCGCTTCAGGTACGGGTAGACGACGAAGCCCACGACGGGGATCGGCCAGAGCCAGTGGACAAGCGGGTCGAGCTGGTAGACGGCGGCGAGGAAGAGCGTGAGCGCCGCAACGCAGAACGCGACGACGGCGGCCGGGGAGAGCAGCCCGGCCGGAAGCTCGCGCCGTGCGGTGCGCGGGTTGCGCGCGTCGAGGCCCGCGTCGATCAGCCGGTTCAGCCCCATCGCGAGCGAGCGGGCGCCGACCATCGCAGCCGTGATCCAGAAGAGATCGTGCGCGGTCGGCACGCCGTCGACGGCAAGGAACGCGCCCACGTACGCAAAGGGCAGCGCGAAGATCGTGTGCTCGAACTTGACGAGCGAGTAGAACCGGCGCGGATAGGCGATCGCGGTCACTTCAGGTTTGCCGGTGCGCAGTCGGCTTGCCTGCCAGCAGCGAAAGCGCGTGGGCGAGCGCCGGCCGCAGGACCTCGAAGCCGTCGCGACAGCCGCCGGGGGAGCCGGGGAGGTTCACGACGAGCGTCTCGCCGCGCACGCCGGCGATCCCGCGCGAGAGTAGTGCGTGCGGCGTCTTGGCGATCGAGTCGGCGCGGATCGCCTCGGCGATACCCGGCGCCCGGCGCTCGA
>JAWVDY010000088.1:0-2662 GCA_033856995.1 Gaiellaceae bacterium | reverse complement strand
AGCGCTCGCGCGATGCCGCGCTGGGGACAAGTGTAGGCGTGCCGGGAGCGGGCGCCTGCTCCTCGCTGCCGATGCAGGAGCGCGGCAATGAGGACTGGGCGCTTCTGCGCGTCGTCCAGAGCGGGAGCGTCGGTGCCCCCAAGGTGGCGTCCCAAGGCTGCTGTAACTTCGCCGCGGCTTCGGTTCCCTTTACGGTCAGTCTAAGCGACTGCCACCTCCTGCCGTTCGGGCTCTGGTTCGCCCGGCTTGTAGCGAAGCCGGTAGAGGCGCTGGCGGTCGATCTCGGAGAGCTTGACGCCGTTGCAGGCGTTGTTGATCTGGAGGTCGAGGACGGCCCAGACGAGCGAGAGGCGGCTGTCCTCGCCCGGGAATCTTCCGATCACCTTCGTCCTTCGCTTCACCTCGCCGAGCGTTCGCTCGAGCAGGTTCGTCGACCGCCCGCGCTTGCGATGCCGTAGCGGGTAGCGCAGGTGGACGACGAGCGCGTCGAGGTCGTCGGCGAGGCAGCGGGCGGCGGCGGTGAGGCCGGCTCTTTCGAGCTCGTCGACGATCGCGCCGAGCCTCTCTTTTGCGTCGCGCTCGTCCTTGGCCTCGTCAAGCGCCTGCCAGTAGGCGCGGCGCACCCGCTCGGTCTGACTCGGGCAGCTTGGCGAACAGGTTGCGGGCCCGGTGCACGGAGCAGTACTGGCGCTCTGAGGCGGGCCAGCACTGCTCGGCCGCCTTGATCAGACCGGGCGCGCCGTCGGCGACGATGAGCATCGGCGCCGGCAGGCCGCGAGAGATCAAATCGCGACCGAGTGCGAGCCAGTCCTCGTGCGACTCGCGCATCCCCAGGCAGACGCCGACCAGCACCCGATCGCCCTCCTCGGTAAAGCCCCAGGCGCAAAGTACCCCCTCCTTGGGGCCCTTCGGTCTGACGTTGAGGAAGATCGCGTCGAGGAACAGCGCCACGAGCCTGATGTCGTAGAGGTCGCGGCGCCCGAACGCCTCCAAGCGCTCACGCAGCTCCGCGCAGATCCTTGACGCGGGTGGACTTCGAGAGCTTGCCGAGGCCGGCCTCCTCGCAGAGCGACTCGACGTCACGCATCCAGAGGCCGCGGACGAAGGCGCCGATGACCATCGCCTCCAGCGGCTGGGTTCGAAGCAGCTTCGCCCGAGTGCGCAAACAGCGCCGAGACGAACGGCTCGGCGGCCTCCCTGACCTGCGGGATCTCCACTTGGAGCTCGCCCTCCGCGGTCTGCACCCGCCGCGGGCGATAGCCGTTCCCCAGGCCCGAGTCGAAGTTGCGAAGGCCACGCTGGTAGTCAGGCCGGCGCTCATAGCGAGCCCGGCCCAACCAGGCGTCAAACTCGTCCTCGACCGCCCGCTGGATGATCAACCGCGCTCCCAGCCTCGCCAGCTCAGAGAGCGACCGGCGCGGGTTCTCGCCGACTCCAACGGCGAGCAGCTGATCGATCTGGTTCTCAATCTCCGCCGACGGCGGTAGCGTTCTTCTCACGGCGTAGGTCTCCCTTCTGGTCTTCTCAGGACTTTGGGGAACCTACGCCGTCGCCCTCACGGCTCCTCGGCCATTTACAGCAGTCCGGAGACGCGACCCGCGGCGGACGCCAGCTCCTGACGCGAAAGCGGGCGGGAGGCGGATGACCAGACCGGCGCCTGCTCGTCGTCCGGTACGGTCGTGTCGCCTGTCTCGAGCCAGACGCCTGCATCCACGCATGGAGCGACACTCCGCGGCGATGGCGATTCATCGGCCTTGACACGAGTCAGCGTCTTTCCGGCGACAACCTCCTGGAGGCTCGGGCGCGACTAGGACGAACCCGGACGGTCCGATCGCCGGGCCGGCCTCTACAGTCGCAACCGTCAGATGGCCCAGGCTACGTTTCACACGGCGTCGGATGGTTGGCCCGCGCGGGAGGCCGCGTCGTGGACTGAGGAGAAGCTGATGATCCTCGACGCGTACCTGACCGCGTTCGCCAAGGCGTGTCAGCGCCCTGGCGGCTGGTACGGATTGGATCTCTTCGCAGGGACTGGTCTGAGCTGGTCCACAACGCGCGACGCACCCATCAACGGCTCTGCGCTGATCGCACTTGAAGCCGAGTCGCCGCGAGCCACGAAGGTTCTTCTGGCTGAAAAGCACGCGGGAGCGTTCAATGCCCTGACTCACCGGACCGAGCGATACGGCGACCGGGCGGTCCGGTTCAGCGGTGACGCGAACCAGATTGTCGCCGAGATGTTGGCGCTTGTGCCGCGTCGTGCTCCCGCATTCTCGTTCCTTGACCCCGAGGGATCGGAGCTGGAGTGGGGCACCGTCGAAGCTCTTGCGGAGCACAAGCGCGGACGGAGTTCTAACAAGATCGAGCAACTGATCCTGTTTCCGACGGATATGGGCTTCGTCCGCCTGGCTCCGGACCACCCAGAGCTGGTCACAAAGATTTACGGCCACGACGGCTGGAAAGACATCTACAACCGGCGCAGCGCGAATTTGATCACCGCCGATCAAGCTCGAAGCGAATACGTCCGCCTATACGCGGCCGGCTTCACGAATCTTGGATACCGGACCGTGCTCGACCGGCAGATCAAGAAGGCAAACGGTGGGCCGATGTACTTCCTGATCTTCGCCACCGACAATGACGCAGGCGAGAAGATCATGGAACACGTCTT
>JAWVDY010000087.1:0-11033 GCA_033856995.1 Gaiellaceae bacterium | reverse complement strand
GACGCCGCGGCGCGCAAGGGCATCGACCAGGGACTGCAGAAGGTCGAGGTCTTCGTCAAGGGCCCGGGCTCCGGTCGCGAGACCGCCATCCGCTCGCTGCAGGCGGCCGGGCTCGAGATCCTCGGCGTAAAGGACGTCACCCCCCAGGCCCACAACGGCGTCCGGCAGAAGAAGCGGAGGCGCGTCTAGTGGCCCGCTACACCGGTCCCGTCTGCAAGATCTGCCGCCGCGAGGGCATGAAGCTCTTCCTCAAGGGCTAGCGCTGCCTGACAGAGAAGTGCTCGGTCGAGCGGCGCAGCTACCCGCCGGGTGAGCACGGCCGCGGTCGCATCAAGCAGTCCGAGTACCTGCTCCAGCTGCGCGAGAAGCAGAAGGCGCGGCGCTACTACGGCCTGCTCGAGAAGCAGTTCCGCACCTATTACTCCAAGGCGGCAAAGGGCTCCGGCATCACGGGTGAGACGCTGCTGCGGATGCTCGAGACGCGGCTCGACAACGTCGTCTACCGCCTCGGCTTCGCCGCCTCGCGCGCCCAGGCGCGCCAGCTCGTGCGGCACGGCCACTTCCAGGTGCAAGGTCGCCGCGTGAACATCCCGAGCTACCAGGTGCGGCCGGACGACATCATCATGCTTCGCCCGGGCTCGACCGCCGAGCAGGTCGTCCGCGACGCGACCGACCTCACGGCCTCGGTCACACCGTGGCTCCAGGCCGACCACGACGGGCTGACCGGCAAGGTGCTCAAGTGGCCCGAGCGGGAGGAGATCGACACCCCCGTCCAGGAATCTCTGATCGTAGAGCTCTACTCGAAGTAGAAAGGATCGAATGGCAGTCAGAACCAGCTTGATGGAGTTCCAGATCCCGCGGATCGTCCACGAGGAAGTGGAGGACACCCGCGGCGTCTTCGTGATCGAGCCGCTCGACCGCGGCTTCGGCTACACCTTCGGCAACTCGCTGCGCCGCGTGCTGCTCTCCTCGCTGGAGGGCGCCGCCGTGACCTCGGTCAAGATCGAGGGAGTCGCGCACGAGTTCACGACCCTGCCGGGCGTCCGCGAGGACGTGACCGACATCCTGCTCAACTTCAAGAGCCTGATCTGCCGGCTCCACGGCGAGTCGCCCGAGATCGAGGTTCGCGTGTCCAAGAAGGGCGCCGGCGTGATCAAGGCGTCCGACATCGAGGCGCCGGCGGAGCTAGAGATCCTCAACCCGGACCTCGAGATCGCCAACCTCTCGGACAAGGGCAAGCTCGAGGTGACGCTCACGATCGGCCGCGGCCGCGGCTACGTGCCGGCCGAGCTGAACCGTGGGCCCGAGCACACGATCGGCGTGATCCCGATCGATTCGATCTTCTCGCCGGTGCGTCGCGTCTCCTACGACGTCGAGGCCGCGCGTGTCGGGCAGCGGACGGACTACGACAAGCTCCGCATCGACGTCACCACCGACGGCTCGATCGACCCGCGCGAGTCGATCGGCCAGGCGGCCGAGATCCTGATCCGCCAGCTGGCGATCTTCACCGATCTCGACCGGATCGAGGGCTTCGGCGAGCAGGCAGCCGCCGAGGCACAGGCCGAGCCCGCCCTCGCACACGGGATGGAGAACTTCCCGATCGAGGAGCTGGAGCTGGGCGTGCGTTCGTACAACTGTCTCAAGCGCGTCGGCATCGAGACGATCGGCGATCTCGTCACGAAGAGCGAGAACGAGCTCGCCGCGATCCCGAACTTCGGGAAGAAGTCGATCGAAGAGGTCAAAGAGACGCTCGCGACGCACGGCCTCAACCTGCGTGGCGGCGAGGGGAGCCTCTCCGAGTGAGGCACCGGCGGTCGGGCAGGAAGCTGGGCCGCGACGCCTCGCATCGCAAGGCGCTCTACGCGAACCTCACGAGCGCGCTGATCGAGCACGGCCGCATCAAGACGACCGCGGCGAAGGCCAAGGAGGTCAAGCCGATCGCCGAGCAGATGATCACGCTCGGCCGCCGTGGCGGCGTGCACGCGCGGCGGCAGGCGCTCAAGTACCTCCGCTCGCAGGATGTCGTGCACAAGCTCTTCAGCGACGTCGGGCCACGCTTCGTCGACCGGCCGGGCGGCTACTCGCGGATCATCCGCATCGGCCCGCGCCCTGGCGACGCGGCCGAGATGGTCTACCTCGAGCTCGTGGACTTCCTGCCCGAGGCGCCGCCGCCTCGCCGCGCCCGCGCAGCGCGCGAGGAGGAGCCGGTCGAGGCCGAAGCGGCTTCGGCGACCTAGCCGGCCGCGCCGAGCGTCGCGCTCACCGCGCCGATCACGATCCCGGCGAGGGTCACGTACCCGAGCGAGCTGACGAAGCTCGTCTGGAAGAAGCGCCACCTCAGGTACGCGAGAGCGATGAGCTCGAACACCACGACGATCCCCGCGAAGATCAGGGCGACGCGGTAGTCCGGGATCAGGAACGGCAGCGTGTGCAGGATCCCGCCCATGAACGTCCCGACTCCGGTGATCGCACCGCGCTGCGCGGGATTGCCGCGGCCCGTCAGCTCGCCCGTGTCGGAGAGCCCCTCGGAATACGCCATGCTGATCCCGGCCGCGATTGCAGTCGCCGTCCCGGCGATGAAGGCCGCGTGCGGCTTGTGCGTGTAGAGCGCCACGGAGAAGATCGGTGCGATCGTCGAGAGCGAGCCGTCGATCAGCCCAGTCAGCGCCGGCTGGACTCGCTGGAGGAGGAAGGTCTCACGTGCCGTCATGGGTTAGAGTATACCAATCGCGTCGCAATCTACTAGAGCATAAGGAACGCCTTACAAACACGGTCAGGCACCCCTGACGTGCGGCTTAGGCTAACGCTCGAGTACGACGGCACCGCCTTCCGCGGCTGGGCCGCACAGCCGGGCCTGAGGACGGTCGAGGGCACGCTGCAGGACGCGCTCGGCCGCGTCTACCCACGCTGGTCGGGCCTGGCCGTCGCGGGCCGGACCGACGCAGGCGTTCATGCGCGCGGCCAGGTGGCTTCCGTCGATGTGCACGGCGGCGCTCCGGCGACTCGCGCGGCGGCCGCGCTGAACGCCGAGCTTCCCGACGACGTCGCCGTGAGTGCGGCCGAAGAGGCGTCGACGGACTTCCACGCCCGTTACTCCGCGCAGTCACGGGTCTACCGCTACCGGATCCATCGCCGGGCCGAGCGCTCCCCCTTCGAGAGCAGACGGGCCTGGTGGTACCCGCACCCGCTCGACGAGGAAAAGCTCGCCCAATCGGCGGAGCTGCTGCTCGGCGGGCACGACTTCCGCGCGTTCACGCCGAGGCAGACGACGCATCGAGACTTCGTCCGCAGCGTCGAGAGCGCCGCCTGGCATCGTCGTGAGGACACCCTGGAGCTGGAAATCGCGGCGAACTCGTTCCTGCGCCATATGGTGCGCACGCTGGTCGGGACGATGCTCGAGCTGTCACCGCAGGACCTGGCGGAGCTCCTCGAAGGCCGCGAGCGGAGCGAAGCCGGCACGACGGCGCCGCCCTGGGGCCTCTACCTCATGTCGGTTCGCTACTAGAAACGGTACGAGTGGCTGCGGCTCAGGCGGAAGCCGTGGCCGCTGTGGTTCCGACACCGCAGACCGGTCTTCCGCGAGGTGCACGTAAAGCCGCCGCGCGACCAGGTCGACCCGTAGCGCAGCGCCCTCGCGCGCTTGTCGACCGCGGTGTCGCCGACGCAAACGGTCGTGGCGCGACCCTCCCAGCGCATCTGGAAGCCGAAGGTCCAGTCGAGCGTGCACCCTGGCGGCCGCGGAGGCTTCGGCTTCAGGCCGCTGAGGATGTCGCAGCGCAGATACGGCCCGACGCGGCCGGGCTCGGAGCTGAAGACGCAGCCGATGTTCGAGCTCGGCGTCCGGAACTGGACGAAGAGCGCCTGCGCGGGAGCGGCGAGTGCCAGGCTGGCGACCACGACGAGAACGGCACGCACGGCTGCATGCTAGGCCCTGGATAGGATCGGCTCAATGGCGACGCGCACGCAGAAGGCCGCGCAGAAGCGGCTCGACGGGCTACGCGAGCAGGTCGATCACCACCTCCATCGTTACCACGTGCTCGACGAGCCGGAGCTCTCGGATGCCGAGTACGACCGGCTCTTCGACGAGCTGAAGGCGCTCGAGGAGGAGCACCCGGACCTGATCACGCCCGACTCGCCGACCCAGCGCGTCGGAGCTCCGCCGAGCGAGCGCTTCCAGAAGGTCCAGCACCTGACGCCGATGGGTTCGCTCGAGAAGGTCACGGACGACGAGAGCCTGTTCAAGTGGGCCGAGGACGTGCGCAAGCGGCTCGACTCCGACGAGCCGGTCGCCTACGTGATCGAGCCCAAGATCGACGGTCTCGCGATCAACCTCACCTACGAGGACGGCCTGCTGACGCGGGGCGCAACCCGCGGTGACGGCGTCCAGGGCGAGGACGTGACGGTCAACCTGCGCACGATTCCGTCGGTGCCGCTGAAGATGCGTGGCGACGGCTTCCCGTCGGTCGCCGAGGTACGCGGCGAGGTCTATATGCCGCTCTCCGGGTTCCGCGACCTGAACGAGCGCATCGCCGGGCTCGGCCAGAAGCTGGCGCCGAACCCGCGCAACGCGGCGGCCGGCTCGCTGCGGCAGAAGGACTCGTCGATCACGGCGTCGCGGCCGCTCGCGGTCTGGGTCTACGGACTTGGCTCCGCCGAGGGGTTGCGGCTCCAGTCGCACTCGGAGACGCTCGAGTGGCTGCGTGAGCACGGCTTCCGCACGAACCCGTTCGCAGAGCGGCTCGAGTCGATCGAGGAGGTCGCGAAGCGGTGCGCGGAGTGGGAGCGAACGCGCGTGGAGCTCGACTACGAGATCGACGGCATCGTGATCAAGGTCGACTCGCTCGAGCAGCAGGCGATCCTGGGGGCACTGCACCAGCGGCCGCGCTGGGCCCGCGCGTTCAAGTGGGCACCGATGACGGCCGAGACGACGCTGGAGAAGATCGCGATCCGCGTCGGGCGCACGGGCGCGCTCAACCCGTGGGCGATGCTCGAGCCGGTGCAGGTCGGCGGCGTCACGGTCTCGCGGGCGACGCTGCACAACGAGGAGGACATCAACCGCAAGGACATCCGCCAGGGCGACCGCGTGATCGTCCAGCGCGCAGGCGACGTGATCCCACAGATCGTCGGGCCGGCGGGCGAGCACGAGCCGGGCACGAAGCCGTTCAAGATGCCGAAGAAGTGCCCTCTGTGCGGGGAGAAGATCGTCAAGCCCGAGGGCGAGGCGATGCACCGCTGCCCGAACCGTGCCTGTCCGTCCCGCGGGCTCGAGACCCTGATCAGCTGGGTTCAGGGACCCGCCGACATCGAGGGCGTCGGCGAGCAGCTGATGCGGCGGCTCTGGGAGCTCGGCCTTGTCCGCTCGCTGCCGGACCTCTACCGCCTGACGAAGGAGCAGCTGCTCGAGCTCGACGGCTTCGGCGAGACGAGTGCCTCGAACGCGATCGCGGCGATCGAGGGCTCGAAGCGGACGCCCTTCTCGCGCGTGCTGCTCGGCCTCAACATCCCCGACGTCGGCTGGGTCACCGCCCAGAACCTCGCGCGCCACTTCGGCTCGGTCGAGCGGATCGCGGCGGCCGCGCAGGAAGAGATCGTCGAGGTGGACGGGATCGGCCCCGAGCGGGCGGAGGCGATCGCCGAGTGGTTCTCCGACAAGGAGAACCTGCGACTGGTGGGCGAGCTCGAGCAGCTCGGCCTGCGCTTCGAGGCGGGTGCCGAGGAGCGACCGGTCGAAGGCCCGCTGACCGGCTCGACGTACGTCATCACCGGGACGCTCGAGGGCCGGAGTCGGGACGAGGCGCGCAAGGCCTTGGAGGCGAAAGGCGCGAAGGTGGGCGACTCGGTCTCCAAGAAGACGACTGGAGTCGTCGCGGGCGAGAGCCCCGGCTCGAAGCTCGCGAAGGCCGAGCAGCTCGGCGTGCCGGTGCTCGACGAGGCCGCGCTCGAGCGGCTATTGCGCGGCTAGGGCCGTCGCGAAGCGGTCCTGCGCGCGACGGGCCCAGAAGGGCGAGACCGGCCTGCCGTTCTGCAGCACCGAGAAGACGTAGCGGCGCTTCACGTACCCGGAGAGGGCCGAGGCGAGGTCGGTCGTGCCCGTCTTGGCGAGCACGTTGCCGCGCGCGGGCGGCCGGCGCATCCGGTCGGAGAGCGTGCCGCTGACCCCTGCGACAGGAAGCGCGGCGAGCAGGAACGGGCGCACTTCCGGATCGGTCCACGCCGCACGCAGCAGGGCGGCCAGCGAGCCCGCGGTGAGGCGATCGAGCGACGACAGGCCGGAGCCGTCGACCAGCCGCAGGCCGGTGAGCGGCACGCCGCCGTCGACGAGGGCCTGCCGCACGACCGCGGCGCCGCGCGCGCTCGTGCCGATCGCGCCGTCGGCTGCGCCGAGCTGCTTGAGCAGCAATTCGGCGGTGAAGTTGTCGCTGACCCGACCCATCCACGCGACGACCTGCGAAAGCGGTGCCGACTCGACCGACGCGAGCGGCACGTCGTCGTCCCGCTGGACTCCGAGTCCTGCACCGGTGACGGCGACGCCTGCGCGGCGTAGCGCGTTGCGAAAGAGCAGCGCAGCCGCGAGCGCCGGGTCTCGCGAGGTGCGGCCGTAGTACCACCCGCGGTCGACGGTCAGCGCCGAGAGCGGGGGGCACTCGTTCACGTAGAACCACGACTTCCAGCCGGCCCCGGTTCGGCGGGCGTCGAAGAACGACTCGTCGCCGAAGACCCCGCGCGTGACGCGGCGAATTCCGGCGGCGCGGATCTGGCCGGCGAGCACGGCGAGGTCGGCGCTCGAGAGCGTCGAGTCGCCGTGCCCGACGAGCACGAGGCTTCCGCGCCACACCGTCCCGTCCTGCTCGCCCCGGCCGAGCACGTCGGTTTCGACTCGGAAGCCGGAGCCGAGCGTGACGAGGGCCGCGTAGGCGACGGCGAGCTTCTCGTTCGACGCGGGGGCGAGCGGGAGCGTGTCGTGCTCGGAAAAGAGCGTCTCGCCGGTCTGCAGGTCGATCGCGACCGCGCCGGTGCGCGCCTGCGAGACGTGCGGCACGGCGAGCGCGCGGCCCAGGCGTTTCGCCAGCGGCGAGTCGCCGGCCCCCGCCGGAGCGACGAGGACGAGCGCCAGGACCACGACGACCGGCAGACGGCGGCAGGTCATCCGCCCCATTCTTCGGAGTGTCCCTACCCGCGTCAAGGGTGGGCCTAGCCGTGCACGGGGATAGGCCGCGCGGCCCTTGTGGGACTCCAGGGCGCCGCTGATAATCGAACGCAAGGACTTTCTGTGGCACCTGACGCGATTCCCGCCCTGCTCGAGCAGATCGACGAGCTGCTCGCCGAACCGGCCCCCACGGAGGAGCCGGCGAACCTCGCGCGGCTCGAGCGCACGCTCACCGATGGCTACGCGTACGCGCTCGAGCTGGAGGCCGAGCGCTGGCGGCTCGAGCGGCGGATGTCGGAGCTCGCCGGCGAGCTCGACGAGGGCGATCAGGAGCAGAAGACGCGGGAGCTCGCGCTGCTCTCGAATCGGCTCTCGAGCAATGCCAGCGTCCTCACCGGCCTGCGCGGCACGCTCGCTCGGCTGCGCGCACGCGCTACGGCTGTCCGGTCTCGTCGCTAGACGAGGCCGCTGCGGACCGCGTAGACCGCGGCCTGGATCCGGTTCTCGATCTGCAGCTTCATCAGGATGTTCGAGATGTGGTTCTTGACCGTCTTCGGGCTGATGTGGAGCTGCGCGGCGATCATCGCATTGTCGTTGCCCGCCGCGATCAGCTTCAGCACGTCGAGCTCGCGCTCCGAGAGCTCGGCCCGGATCGTGTCGGCCGCCTCTGGCGAGATCGCGGTCGCACGCACCTGTTGCAGCACCTTGCCGGCGATCGCAGGCGAGACGAGCGACTCGCCGACGGCGGCCGCGACGATGCCGCGGATCAGCTCGTCGACGGAAGCGTCCTTCAGCAGGTAGCCGCAGGCCCCGGCGAGGATCGCGTCGAGGACGTCGTCGTCCTGATCGGAGATCGTGAGCACGAGCACGCGCGTCAGCGGCGCGAAGCTGTGGATCTGGCGGATCGCCTCGATCCCGGTCATGCCCGGCATGTGCAGGTCCATCACGACGACGTCGGGCGCGAGCTCGCGGACGAGCCGCACCGCGTCGATGCCCTGCCCGGCCTCACCCGCAATCTGGACGCCGCGCTGCTCGAGCAAGTTGCGCAGGCCGGTGCGGAAGAGATCGTGGTCATCGACCAGCAGCACCCGGACGCTGCTGGCGCCGGTCTCGTTCTGGATCTCGACGGTCTCGCTCAGAGCGTTCCCCCCATTCGAGCGGGGAGAAGTCTAATCAGCCGAGCGTGATCGTGACGGTGCGCCGCCCCCACGCGCGCGCCTGTGCGAGGGTCGGGAACCACAGGTCGATGGTCGCGCCATGGATCGCGGAGCCGGTGTCGGCCGCGACTCCCGAGCCGTAGCCGGGGATCGTCAGGTGCGTCCCAAGCGGGACGACGCCGGGGTCGACGGCAACGACGCCCCAGCCGGTCGGCACACCCGTGGCCGTGCGGCCGTGAATTGCGTACCCGGTCGCGACGACCGTCATCGTCCTCGCGCCGGGTGTCATCGGGACGGGCGGCGCCGTCGGCTGTGCGGCGGAGACCGCGCTCACCTGCCGCGCCTTCGTCTCGGCAGCGAGCGCCTGCTGCTGGAAGCTCGCAATCGCGGCGGCGTTCAGCCGCTGCTGGCCGGTGAGGCGCGCGAGGTAGCCAGCCCGCTGCGAGCGCGCCCGCTCGAGCACGAGCGTCGACTGCGACGCCTCGCTCGTGAGCCTCTGCAGATCGTGCGCCTTGGACACGAGGGTTCGCGTGAGCCGTGCTGCGGTCCGCTTCGCTTGCCGCGTCTGCTCGATCACGGCGCGGTCCTGGGCGGCAAGCCGGTCGAGCGAGTCGAGGTTGCCGAGCGCGTCCGCGACGGAAGAGGCACCGAGCACGATCGCGAGCGGATCGGAGTCGCCCTGCTCGTAGAGGAGCTGGAGCCGGCGCGCGAGTGAGCGCTCCGCTCGCGTGAGGGAGTGTCGCGCGACTTGCAACCGGGTTCGCGCGACCGAGAGATCGACCTTGACCGCGGCCGTCCGGATCCGCAGCTCGACCACTCGCGCCTGCTCGCGCGCGAGGCGCGAGTCGAGCGAGTACAGCTCGAGCACGACGCCGCGAGACCGGGCGGCAAGATCGGCGTTCTGCTTCGAGAGCTGCGAGGCGCGCGCGCCGGGCGAGCTGTCAGCGGCAACGGTTCCCGGGAGGAGGCCGACGAGAGCCAGCATGGCTCCGAGTACGATCAGCCAATAACGGAGCGTGCGCATCTCCCCCGGCACGACGCGGCACCGTACCACAGAGCTTGTGCGGGCCTTGTTGCCGGAGCGGCTTTGGCCCATTTGGGCAAAGTGAGCCGTTTGCGGTCGTCCGAGGACCTTGTTAGGGTGCCGTGCTTGTGACGTACCGGCCCCTCCTACGAGGGCGCCTGTCGAGCTTATCGCCCCCCTCCGGTTCGACAAGACGTAAGGCGCCGGCACTGGTCATCGCATTGGCTGCGGCCTTTGCTCTGACTACTGCTTCCGCTTCGGCGGATCCAAGCATCGCCTCGAAGGAGGCGCAGGCTCAGAGCGTCCTTGGACAGATTCAGCAGCTCGATTCGAGCCTGGAGCGCGCGATCGAGGCCTACAACCTCGCAACGGTCAAGCTCAACCGCATCAAGCACGACCTGGGCGCGAACACGGCCGCGCTCGCCGTCGCGAAGACGAGCCTGAAGCGTTCGCAGACGCAGCTCTCGACGCGCCTCGTCGACATCTACACCTCCGGTGACCAGAACGCCGGGCTCTCGGTCTTGCTCGGCGCATCGAGCCTCGACGACATGCTCGGGCGCATGGACGCGGCCGACCGCATCTCGGCTCAGGACACGCTCGTGCTCCATCAGGTGGCGCGCTTCCGGCGCGAGGTGCAGCACCGGCAACAGTTTTTGCAACACGCCCATTCCCAGCAGACGCAGATCGTGGCGCAGCGGGACGCCGCGCGCGCATCCGTCGAGAGCCAGCTCGGCCAGAGGAAGGCTCTGCTCGGCTCGATCCAGGGCGAGATCCAGCACATGAAGGCTGCCGAGGCCGCGCGGCAGGCGCAGCTCCGGCAGCAGCTACAGCAGCAGCTCGCGCAGCAGCAGGCCGCGCAGAGACAGACCGCGCTCGCGCCGACGGTGCCGGTGGCCACGCCTTCTGCGTCCCCGAGCATCGCCCCCCCGCCCGCCCGGTACGGCGGCGTCGTCGGGATCGCGATGCAGTACTTGGGTCGGCCGTACGTCTGGGGCGGCGCCTCGCCGTCGGGCTTCGACTGCTCCGGGCTGGTGATGTACGTGTACGGCCAGATCGGAGTCTCGCTCCCACACAGTTCCTATGCGCAATACGGCTACGGCAGCCCGGTCTCGCGCGGCGACCTGCAGCCGGGCGACCTGGTCTTCTTCGACGGCCTCGGTCACGTCGGCATCTACGTCGGCAACGGCAGCTTCATCCACGCGCCGCACACCGGCGACGTGGTCAAGATCTCCTCGCTCAGCGGCTGGTACGCGGCGACGTACGTCGGCGCCCGCCGGCTGTAGTAGGAGGCGTTGACGAAACACCGCGATGCCCTCGGGCCGCGCTACCCGCCCCGAGAGCGAGCGGCGTTCCGCCAACACCTCCTAGTCCGCGTACAGCTCCTCGATCTCGGGGGCGAAGTGCTCCTCGACGACGCGCCGCTTCAGCTTGAGCGTCGGCGTCACCTCGCCGTCCTCCGCGGTGAAGTCACGAGAGAGGACGCGGAAGCGCTTGATCTGCTCGAAGCGCGACAGCTCCGCGTTCACGCCGTCGACGATCGCCTGCACGCGCTCCTGGACCTGTCCCGGGGACAGTCCCTCGGCCACGGCCGGATCGGTCGTGATCAAAGCGGCCACGTACGGCCGGCGGTCGCCGATCACGAGTGCCTGTGAGACGAGCGGCGCCGTTTTGAGGGCGTTCTCGAGGTTCTGCGGCGCGACGTTCT